>NZ_JBIWGC010000028.1:0-100109 GCF_044763335.1 Streptomyces sp. NPDC096105 | reverse complement strand
CCCGCGAACGTCGAACTCGCCGCATGACCCCAGCAAGACCAAATCACCCCAACCCCGACAGGGGCGCCTTGACGAAAGACATAGAGGCACCCCCCCGCACGACCCCACCGCCCGGCGCGGCCCACGCCCCGCCCGTCAGGCCTCACCCCTCCCGCCGAGCGACCGCTCGGTGATCCGCTTCAGGTGATGCGCGAAAACCTCCGGCGCCTCCGGCGTGAGGGTCCGCAGCGCCACCAGAGCGGTGACGGCGACGTCGCACAACTCCGCGCTCACGTCGTCCCACGTGTGGGTGACCCCCTTCCGCGGATTCCGCCCCGTCGCCCCGACCACGGCCTGGGCCACCTCACCCACTTCCTCGGACAGCTTCAGGATCCGCAGCAGGACCCGGTCGGGACCATCGTCGGGACGGCTGGCGTCCAACCAGCCGCACAGCCCCTCGACGGCCCCCCACAGATCCGCGGCCGGAGACGGCGGAGAAGACGACTGCTCGCTCATGGCCGCACAGCCTCGCACAGCCCACCGACAGCGCCCGCCACGGCGCCCGCCGCACCGCCCGTCACTCGAACAGCGCCCCCTGCTGCCCATCCCGCGCCTTCCGCAGCCGCCGGCTGCGCGCCCCCACGGCCAGCGCCGTGGCCGCCGCCGTCACCGCGAAGGCCGCCGGCACCATCCAGTTCCGGTCCACCGAATGCCCCAGCACACGGTCGAGGGAGAGCCGCCCCGGCCCCGTGACGGCGAGACCCGCCGCCGTCAGGCCCAGGGACGCAGCGTACTCGAAACCGCCCTCCTGGTTGAAGAAGCCGTTGGGCGCGTGCACCGCCGCCGCGCCCGCCATCGCCCCGGCGGCGGCCGCACCCGCCGCCGGGGTGGCGAGGCCGAGCGCCAGCAGCAGACCGCCGCCGGTCTCCGCGACACCGGCCGCCGTGGCGCTGACCTTGCCGGGGGCGTACCCGATGGAGTCCATGAACTGGCCGGTGCCCTCGATGCCGCCACCGCCGAACCAGCCGAAGAGCTTCTGCGCACCGTGCGCCGCGAGCACCCCGCCGGTTCCCAGCCGGAGCAGCAGCAGTCCCAGATCGCGTCGGTCGTAACAGGTCACGTCGTCTCCCCGTGAACGGTGGTCCGGCACCCGACCACCGTCGCACCGCCGCCCCGGCCCCGGCCCGTCGCCGACGCCGTTCGGGTGACGCGGGTGGCGGGGGCGTCGCACCGGTACGAACCTGACAGGCATGCCCATGCAGATCACCCGCCTCAGCGACCCGGCCGTACGCGCCTTCGTCTCCGCCGTCAACGACCACGACCGGGAGGCGTTCACGGCCCTCCTGGCGCCGGGCGCCACCATGGCGGACGACGGCACCGAGCGGGACCTCGCCGACTGGACCGACCGGGAGATCTTCTCCTCCCGCGGCCACATGGCGGTCGAGAACGAGTCCGACGGCGGCCGCCGCCTCGTCGTCCGCTACCGCAACGACACCTACGGCGAGATGCGCACCACCTGGTCCTTCACCGTCGACGACGACGGCCGCATCTCCCGCTTCGAGACCGGTCAGGCCTGACGGCCCGTCCACTTCCGTCCCCCCTGCGGGCCCGGCGCCGCACAGCCGCCGGGCCCGCAGGGGGTGGCCGTCCGTCCGAAACGCCTGTCCCGTGGGAACGGGTGACGGGACGGTCACGCGTCTCGCCCACGCGCCGGCCGGCGCGATCGGCGCCCCGGGCACCGGCACGCCCACCGGGCTGCTCGAGGTCATCGAGCAGCACGGGGCACGGACACCCGCGCCGGCCCGGCGCGGGGGGGCCACAGGGGAAACGTTCCCCCTGCGGCTCCCGTTCGTCCCGGTATGCCGGTCCGTGTCCCGGGGCGGGTCCGTGCGAGTGGCCCGGCTCACATGGCGTACCGGATCCGCCGCGGACACGATGGTGATCGTCACCGGCAGGCTGAAGGGATCGACCATGTTCCGCAAGGTGCTCGTCGCCAACCGCGGCGAGATCGCGATCCGGGCGTTCCGCGCGGGCTACGAACTGGGTGCGCGCACCGTCGCCGTCTTCCCGCACGAGGACCGCAACTCGCTGCACCGGCTGAAGGCCGACGAGGCCTACGAGATCGGCCAACCGGGTCATCCGGTCCGGGCGTACCTCTCTGTCGAGGAGATCGTCCGCGCGGCGCGCCGGGCGGGCGCCGACGCCGTCTACCCGGGCTACGGCTTCCTGTCGGAGAACCCCGAACTCGCGAAGGCCTGCGAGGACGCGGGCATCACCTTCGTCGGCCCTGACGCCCGCATCCTGGAACTGACCGGCAACAAGGCGCGCGCGGTGGCCGCGGCCCGGGAGGCGGGCGTGCCCGTCCTCGGCTCCTCCGCGCCCTCCACCGACGTCGGTGAACTCGTGCGCGCCGCCGACGAGATCGGCTTCCCCGTCTTCGTCAAGGCAGTCGCGGGCGGCGGCGGGCGCGGCATGCGCCGCGTGGAGGACCCCGCCCAGCTGCGCGAGGCCGTCGAGGCCGCGTCCCGCGAGGCCGCCTCCGCGTTCGGCGACCCCACGGTGTTCCTGGAGAAGGCCGTCGTCGAGCCCCGTCACATCGAGGTGCAGATCCTCGCCGACGGCCAGGGGAACGTCATCCACCTCTTCGAGCGCGACTGCTCCCTGCAGCGCCGCCACCAGAAGGTGATCGAGCTCGCCCCCGCGCCCGGCCTGGACCCCGGGCTGCGCGACCGGATCTGCGCCGACGCCGTGCGGTTCGCCCGGCGGATCGGCTACCGCAACGCCGGCACCGTGGAGTTCCTCCTCGACCGCGACGGCAACCACGTCTTCATCGAGATGAACCCGCGCATCCAGGTCGAGCACACGGTCACCGAGGAGGTCACCGACGTCGACCTGGTGCAGGCCCAGCTGCGCATCGCCGCCGGCGAGTCGCTCGCCGACCTCGGACTGTCGCAGGAGTCCGTCACCCTGCGTGGCGCGGCCCTGCAGTGCCGCATCACCACCGAGGACCCGGCCAACGGCTTCCGCCCGGACACCGGCCGCATCAGCGCCTACCGCTCGCCCGGCGGCTCCGGCATCCGCCTCGACGGCGGAACCACCCACGCCGGCACGGAGATCAGCGCCCACTTCGACTCCATGCTGGTCAAACTGACCTGCCGGGGACGCGACTTCGGCGCCGCGGTGGGCCGCGCCCGGCGTGCCGTGGCCGAATTCCGCATCCGCGGCGTGGCCACCAACATCCCCTTCCTGCAGGCCGTCCTGGACGACCCGGACTTCCAGGCCGGTCGGATCACCACCTCGTTCATCGAGCAGCGCCCGCAGCTGCTCACCTCCCGCCACTCCGCCGACCGCGGCACCAAGCTGCTCACCTACCTCGCCGACGTCACCGTCAACAAGCCGCACGGGGAGCGCCCCGAGCTGATCGACCCGCTGACCAAGCTGCCCGAGACGCCCGCGGGGGAGCCGCCGGCCGGTTCCAGGCAGCGCCTCGCCGAGCTGGGCCCGGAGGGCTTCGCCCGCTGGCTGCGCGAGTCGCCGGCCCTCGGCGTCACCGACACCACCTTCCGCGACGCCCACCAGTCGCTGCTCGCCACCCGGGTCCGCACCAAGGACCTGCTCGCCGTCGCCCCGGTGGTCGCGCACACCCTGCCCGGGCTGCTGTCCCTGGAGTGCTGGGGCGGCGCCACCTACGACGTCGCCCTGCGCTTCCTCGCCGAGGACCCGTGGGAGCGGCTGGCCGCCCTGCGCGAGGCCGTGCCCAACATCTGCCTCCAGATGCTGTTGCGCGGCCGCAACACCGTGGGCTACACGCCGTACCCGACGGAGGTGACCGACGCCTTCGTGCAGGAGGCGGCGGCGACCGGCATCGACGTCTTCCGCATCTTCGACGCGCTGAACGACGTCTCGCAGATGCGGCCCGCGATCGACGCCGTCCGCGCGACCGGCACGTCCGTGGCGGAGGTGGCCCTGTGCTACACCTCCGACCTGTCCGACCCGTCGGAGCGGCTCTACACGCTGGACTACTACCTGCGTCTGGCCGAGCAGATCGTCGAGGCGGGCGCGCACGTCCTGGCCGTGAAGGACATGGCGGGCCTGCTGCGGGCGCCCGCGGCGGCGAAGCTGGTGTCGGCGCTGCGCCGGGAGTTCGGCCTGCCGGTGCACCTGCACACCCACGACACCGCGGGCGGGCAGCTCGCCACCTACCTCGCCGCGATCCAGGCGGGAGCGGACGCGGTGGACGGGGCGGTGGCCTCGATGGCCGGCACCACCTCGCAGCCCTCGCTGTCGGCGCTCGTCGCGGCCACCGACCACTCCGAGCGGTCCACCGGACTGGACCTCCAGGCGGTCGGCGACCTGGAGCCGTACTGGGAGAGCGTCCGCAAGGTCTACGCGCCGTTCGAGGCGGGCCTGGCCTCCCCGACCGGCCGCGTCTACCACCACGAGATCCCCGGCGGCCAGCTCTCCAACCTGCGCACGCAGGCGATCGCGCTGGGCCTCGGCGACCGCTTCGAGGACATCGAGGCGATGTACGCGGCCGCCGACCGGATGCTGGGCCGGCTGGTGAAGGTCACCCCGTCGTCCAAGGTGGTGGGCGACCTGGCCCTGCACCTGGTCGGCGCGGGCGTCGACCCGCGCGAGTTCGAGGAGCAGCCGGACCGCTTCGACATCCCCGACTCGGTCGTCGGCTTCCTGCGCGGCGAGCTGGGCACCCCGCCCGGCGGCTGGCCCGAGCCGTTCCGCAGCAAGGCGCTGCGCGGCCGGGCGGAGCCCAGGCCGGCCCCGGAGCTGTCCGCCGAGGACCGCGAGGGCCTGGCCAAGGACCGGCGCCCGACCCTCAACCGGCTGCTCTTCCCCGGACCGACCCGCGAGTTCGAGACGCACCGCCAGTCGTTCGGCGACACCAGTGTCCTGGACAGCAAGGACTTCTTCTACGGGCTGCGTCCCGGGAAGGAGTACAGCGTCGACCTCGACCCCGGCGTCCGGCTGCTGATCGAGCTCCAGGCGGTCGGTGACGCCGACGAGCGCGGCATGCGCACGGTGATGGCCACGCTCAACGGCCAGCTGCGGCCGATCCAGGTCCGTGACCGCGCGGCGGCCTCCGACGTGCCGGTCACGGAGAAGGCCGACCGCGCCGACCCGGGGCATGTGGCGGCGCCCTTCGCCGGCGTGGTGACCCTCGCGGTCGCCGAGGGCGACCAGGTGGAGGCGGGCGCCACGGTGGCCACCATCGAGGCGATGAAGATGGAGGCGGCCATCACGGCCCCGAAGTCCGGCACGGTGTCCCGGCTGGCGATCAACCGCATCCAGCAGGTGGAGGGCGGCGACCTCCTGGTCGAACTCACCTGACCTCTGCCCGGTATTGCCTCCGGCATATGCCCCGACGGGGCCGCCGTCCCGCGCGACGACGGCCCCGTCCGCACGTCCGGCGCGCCTTCGGACAAGCCCGCGCAGAAGAGCTGTGGGACCGTAGATTGAGCGGCGACAACAGCTCTCGGAACACCACGGACGGTAGCCATGACCGACCCCGCGACGGCACCCGGATCGACTCAGCAGAAGATCGACACCTCGGTGCCGCACTCGGCCCGCATCTGGAACTACTGGCTGGGAGGGAAGGACAACTACCCCGTCGACGAGGAGGCCGGCGACGCCTACACCGCCGTCTTCCCCGGTATCGTCGCCATCGCCCGCGGCAGCCGCGCCTTCCTGCGCCGCACCATCACGTACCTGGCCGCCGAGCAGGGCATACGCCAGTTCCTGGACATCGGCACCGGCCTCCCGACGGCCGACAACACCCACCAGGTCGCCCAGCGGATCGCGCCCGAGGCCCGGATCGTCTACGTCGACAACGACCCGATGGTCCTCGCCCACGCCCGCGCGCTGCTCTACTCCACCCCCGAGGGCGCGACGGCGTACGTCGACGCGAACGTCCTGGAGCCCGAGCGCATCCTGGAGGCCGCGGGCCGCACCCTGGACCTCACGCGTCCCACCGCGCTGATCCTCAGCAACATCCTCGGCCACATCGCCGACTACGACGAGGCGCGCTCCGTCGTCGACCGTCTGATGACCGCCCTGCCGTCCGGCAGCTACCTGGCGATCAACGACGGCTCGCGCGGCATCGACCCGGGCTTCGAGCGTGCCCAGGACGCCTACAACGCCAGCGGCGCGGTGCCGTACAACCTGCGGACCGTGGAGGAGATCACCTCCTTCTTCGACGGGCTCGAGCTGGTCGAGCCCGGTGTCGTGTCGGTGCAGCAGTGGCGTCCCGAGACCCAGGAGCCGGCCCCGGAGATCATCGCCGAACACGGCGGCCTGGCCCGTAAGCCCTGAGCCGTCCGGCTGTCCACGAGAGGCGGGTCCCGGCAGTCCGGGGCCCGCCTCTTCGTTGCCTGTGCGGCGAACTTTGAACTCGTCGATGACAAAGTATGGACGAGTTGAGCAGAAGTCTCCTAGCGTGTCGGCGCAACCGTTGGCGTACGCGTAATGCGCGTGTCCCACACCGGAGTTGATCCGGCCCTCCGGTCGACCCAGCAGGAGGCAGAAGCATGCACGCACGGCTGTACCGGCATGTCCGAAGATCTCTCACCGGCCTGCTCGTCGGCGCCTTCCTGACAGGCGGCGTGTGGGGGGCGCCGCCGGCCGCGGCCCGGCCGGACGCCGCCCCGCGGGCCGAGGCGCCGCCCCAGGAACCGGGCGTCACGCTCCGCGTGTTCGACGTGCAGGTCCCGCTCGAGACGATCTGCACCCTCAAGCCCGGCCAGACCCCCAACGTCGACCGGCTGGAGCCGGTCGTCGACTTCAGCTCGACCGACGACTTCGGCGGGTTCGCCGACAACTTCGTCAGCCAGGTCACCGGCAACATCCATGTGCCGGCCGCCGGTTCGTACACCTTCCGGCTGATCAGCGACGACGGCTCACGGCTGGCGATCGGCGACCAGGTGGTGGTCGACCACGACGGGCTGCACGGGGCCGAACCCAAGGACGGCACCGTCGAACTCACCGAGGGCATGCACGCGTTGCGCATCGACCACTTCGAGCGCGGCGGCGACCAGCAGCTCACCCTGGCCTGGCGGCCGCCGGGCGCCGACGGCTTCACGACCGTGCCGAACGAGGCGCTGAGCACCGACGCCGGTGTGGTCCGGGTGACCGCGCCGGGCCGCAAGGAGTGCGAGGGCATCACCGACTCGCCCGGCGACGGCCTGCCGCTGAACGCCGTACGCCCCGACCACACGCTCACCGACCTGCGCCCCGAGGGCTTCGAACCGCAGGTCACCGGCATGGACTGGCTGTCCGACGGCCGGCTGCTCGTGAGCACCTGGGGCGGCACCGGCAACACGGCCGGCGAGATCTACGCCCTCGACCACGCCACCGGCAGCACCGGCCCGGACAAGGTGAAGGCCACGAGGATCGCCGACGGGCTGAAGGAGCCGATGGGCCTGAAGGTCGTCGACGGTGCCGTCTACGTCTCGCAGAAGCACGAGCTGACCGAACTGCGCGACAGCGACGGCGACGGCTCCCTCGACCGGTCCCGGACCGTCGCCACCTGGCCCTACGGCGGCAACTTCCACGAGTTCGCCTTCGGCCTCCTCTACGACAAGGGCCACTTCTACCTGAACCTGTCCGTCGCCATCGACTACGGCGGCGCCACCACCGACCCGCAGCCCGCACCCGGCCGGGGCGTCACCGTCAAGGTGAACAAGAAGACGGGCAAGGTCAGTTACCTGGCCGGCGGCCTCCGCACGCCCAACGGCATCGGCTGGGGACCCGGCGGCGGCATGTTCGTCACCGACAACCAGGGCGGCTGGCTGCCCGCGTCGAAGCTGGTCCACGTCCGGCAGGACCGCTTCTTCAACCACTACACCAACCCCGTGGGCCCCTTCGACAAGGAGCCGGTGACGCAGCCGGTGCTGTGGCTGCCGCAGAACGAGATCGCCAACTCGCCCAGCACGCCGCTGTACCTGACCAAGGGACGCTTCAAGGGGCAGATGCTGTTCGGTGACGTCACTTACGGCGGCCTCCAGCGCGCCTACCTGGAGAAGGTCGACGGCCAGTACCAGGGTGCAGTCTTCCGCTTCACCCAGGGACTTGAGGCGGGCGTGAACCGCATCAGCATGGGCCCCGACGGCGCGATCTACGTCGGCGGCCTCGGCGCCGACGGCAACTGGGGCCAGGAGGGGAAGCTCAAGTTCGGCCTGCAGAAGCTGACGCCCAACGGCGGCAACACCTTCGACATCCAGGCCATGCGGGTGCGCAAGGGCGGCTTCGAGCTGGAGTACACCCAGCCGCTGTCGCAGGAGACCGCCGAGGACCTGGTGAGCCACTACCGGGCCGAGCAGTGGCGCTACACCCCGACCCGCGACTACGGCGGCCCGAAGATCGCCGAGGAGGCCCTGGAGGTGACCTCGGCGAAGCTGTCCGCCGACCGCAAGAAGGTCACCCTGGCGATCGACGGCCTCAAGCCGGGCCGCGTGGTGCACGTCCGCTCCCCGCGCCCGTTCAGCTCCGCGTCCGGCGAGACCCTGTGGAGCACCGAGGCCTGGTACACCCTCAACGCCCTGCCCGGCGCCGAGCCCGCGCCCGGCCCGGTGTACGAGGCGGAGGAGGCGACCCTCACCGGCGCCGCCGGCATCAACACCGACCACCGCGGCTACTCCGGCAGCGGCTTCGTCGACCGGTACGGCACCCAGGGCGCCGCCACCACCTTCGACGTCACGGTGGGCAGGAGCGGCTCCTACGACGTGGGCCTGCGCTACTCCAACGGCCCGAACCCCTTCCAGGGCACCAAGTCCGTCTCCCTGTACGTCAACGGGCACAAGGTCAGGCAGACGCGTCTGCGCAGCACCGGCGACTGGGACACCTGGTCGACACAGCGGGAGACGGTACGCCTGCGCGCCGGGCACAACACCGTCGCCTACCGGGTCGACGAGGGCGACACCGGACACGTCAACCTCGACCTCGTCACCGTCGACCGGCACGGCGCCCCGGTCACCCTGTTCGACGGCCGGGGCCTGGACCGGTGGCAGCACACCGACGGACGCCCGGTGCAGTGGCCGGCCGAGGACGGGGCGGCGGAGGTCTGCTGCGGCGACATCCGCACGAAGGACGGCTACGACGACTTCCGGCTGCACCTGGAGTACTGGCTGCCGAAGCTGCCCCCGGACGTCACCGGCCAGGACCGCGCCAACAGCGGCGTCTACCTCCAGGACCGCTACGAGATCCAGATCCTGGACTCCTACGGCGACACCACGCTCGCCGCCGACGAGGCGGGCGCGATCTACCAGAAGAAGGCGCCCGACGTGAACGCCGCCCGGCCGCCGGAGACCTGGCAGTCGTACGACATCGTCTTCCGCGCCGCGCGGTACGACGCCGAGGGCGTCAAGACGTCCGACGCGCGGATCACGGTGGTGTGGAACGGCAGGAAGGTCCACGACGACGTGGTGGTCGACGGACCCACGGGCGGCGGCGCGCCCGAGGGACCCGCGGCCGCGGCGATCCGTCTCCAGGACCACGGCAACGCGGTCCGGTACCGGAACATCCGCATCGAGCCGCTGAGCTGACGCGGTACCGGTGGATACGGGTGCGGCCGGGCCCCACGGGGACCCGGCCGCACCCCTGCGGGGCCTGCCGCACCGCGGGCTGCCGGTCGGCCGGGCGACCGGAGGTCACCGCGTCGGACGAGTCGGCCTCGGCGGCGTTCCTGCCGGGCCACAAGCCGGTCGCGCAGCTGTCCGACAACGAGCCGCCGGCCGACGCGCGCAACGCGCCGCTGCCGCCGGACGCCTTCCCCCCGCCGGTGGGCCGCCCCGTCACCCACAGGATCCACCGCGACGCCGCCCACCCCTCGCGGGCGGTCCTGCCGTTCATCACGGGTGCGGCGGAGCAGGAGGCGCAGGAACGCCCGAGCACGGCGTGCCTCGCCGTCCGGGACGCCCGGACGGCGAAGCCGGAGGGCGAGCACCGGCGTCCGGTGGCACGCTGAGTCCCCAGGCAAGCTCCGAAAGGACCTCGCGGTGATCACCACTGACTTCGCCCCCGGCTCACCCTGCATGCTCGACCTCGGCGTCCCCGACGTCCCGGCCGCCGCCTCGTTCTACGGCGCGGTCCTCGGCTGGGACTTCGAGCCGATGGGGGAGGACGCCGACGGCGGCATGTTCCGCAAGGACGGCAAGATGGTCGCCGGCCTCGGCAGACTCACCGAGGAGGGCGCCCGGCCGGCCTGGATGATCTACTACACGGTCACCGACGCGGACGCCACCACCCGGGCCGTCGAGAACGGCGGCGGCACCGTGCGCGTGGCGCCGCTCGACATCGACGAGTGGGGCCGGATGGCCCAGTACAGCGACCCGCTGGGCGGCCAGTTCGCCGTCTGGCAGCCCGGCGGGAGCAAGGGCGTCGACCTGGTCGACGAGCCCGGTTCCCTGTGCTGGACCGAGCTGTACACGAGCGACGCGGCCGGGGCCCGGCGGTTCTACGGCGACGTCCTCGGCTGGCGCTTCACCGACATGCCGATGCCGGGCGACGAGGGCACGTACACGATGATCACCCCGGCCGGACTGCCCGACGAGCGGATGCACGGCGGCCTCATGGAGGTCGGCGAGGACGCCCTGTCCCTGGCCGGCGGGCGCCCCTACTGGCACCCGGTCTTCGCGGTCGCCGACTGCGACGCGGCCGTCGCCCGGGTCGAGGAGAACGGCGGCAGCGTGCAGATGGGCCCGGTGGACGCGGAGGGCGTCGGCCGGATGGCCCTGTGCCTCGACCCCTTCAGGGCCGACTTCGTGCTGCTCACCCCGTCGGAGAGCTGACGGGGGCGGCGGGTCGGCCGGCGGTGGCCGGCCGCCGTGCGTCCACCTCGATCTCGATCCTCATCCGGGGATCGGCGAGACCGCAGACCATCATCGTCGCGGCCGGCCGCACCTCCCCGAAACACCGGCGCAGCACCGGCCAGCAGGGCTCGAAGTCCGCCCGGTCGGGCAGCAGGTAGCGCACCCGCACCACGTCGGCGAAGGTGCACCCCGCCTCCGCCAGCGCGGCGCCGATGGTGCGCAGGCACTGCTCGGCCTGCTCCACCACGTCGTCGGAGATCGTCATGGTGGCGTAGTCGAAGCCGGTGGTGCCGGACACGTGCACCCGGTCGCCGTCGACCACGGCACGGGCGTAACCGATCCGCTCCTCGAACGTCGAACCGCTCAGAATCGCACGTCGCTGTGTCATACGCGGCACACCCCAGTGCGTCGTCGAAGATCATCCGGATGGTGGATCATGCTTGCATCGTATGGCGTCGCCAACTCGCCGTGCCATGATGGGAGAACGAGAGACTGGCCGGCGTCACGGTGTCGGCTCGTGGGCTCTGGGCGTCGCCCCCTTCCAGGGCAGCCGGACCCTGCCATCGTCGACCGCCCCTACCACGGGGACGCATCGCCTTTGGGCTCCCGACCCTCCCGAAGGAGGGCTGCCCACCATGCACTTCACCACACGGACCGACGGTGCCGCGGCACGGATCACCGTGCACGGCGAGATCGACCACGACACCCTGCCCCTGCTCCGAGCCGCCGCCGCCGGGCTGCCGCCGAGCGTGACCGAACTGGTCTGGGACCTGCAGCACGCCCGCTTCATGGACGTCGCCGGACTCCACCTGCTGTTCGAACAGCCGTCCCCGGAGGGCCCGCCCCGCAGGACCACCGTGACCAACCTGGCGCCGCAGCCGCTGCGGCTGCTGATCCTCGCCACGAGGGTGAGGCCGGACCTCGACCTCGCCCGGCTCCTTCCCGACACGCCGGCCGCCCTGCTCGACGGCTGACTCCGGCCCGCCCGGCGTCGTGCCCCCGGCCGCCGCGGGGAGAGCCGGGAGCGGGGAACCGCCATGGAGCCTGACGACCAGATCATGAAAGGACCGGGGGAGCGGCGTGTCGCCGAGGCGGCGGAACGGATCGTCGCCGAAGGCCGGCCGCGTCTGCACCGCACCTGGGCGTCCCTGGTGGCCACCTCGCTGCTCGGCGGCATCGACGTGAGCGTCGGCGTCATGACGCTGCTGTTCGTCAAGCACGAGACCGGCAGCGACCTGCTGGCCGGACTGGCCTTCTCCGTAGGGTTGATCGCCCTGCTGCTCGGCCACAGCGAACTGTTCACCGAGGGCTTCCTGGTGCCGGTCAGCACCGTGATCGCCGGCGCGGCCACCTGGCTCGACCTGCTGCGGCTGTGGGTGACGGTCCTGGTGATGAACCTGGCCGGCGGATGGGTGTTCATGTGGATCGTGATGCGGGCCTTCCCCGAGCTGCATCGCACGGCGGCCGACGCGGGCGCGCGGTTCGTCGACGGCGGATACACCCTGGGCACCTTCTGCCTCACCGTGCTGGGCGGCGGCGTCATCACCCTCATGACCCGGATGCACCAGGGCACCGACTCCATGACCGGGAAGATCACCGCATCGGTGTCCGCCGCGTTCGTCCTGGCCGGACTCGGGCTGTGGCACTCCGTCCTGGACTCCCTGATCGCGTTCGCCGGCCTGCACGCCGGCAGCACGCCCTACGGGTACGCCGACTGGCTGGGATGGCTGGGCTGGGCGGTCCTCGGCAACGTGGCCGGGGGCGTCCTGCTGACCACGGCGCTGCGCCTCGTGCGCAGCGCACCGGTGCTGCGCGAGGACGCGCCCGCGACGAAGGCCGGCGACACCTGATCCGGGAGGGGGCCGCCGTCGACCACATCGAGGGGACTGACGGAGCCGTCCGCACTCGCCTCGGCGTCCTCCCGGTCGAGCTTTCTGCCCCCCGTCGCTGACCTCGCCCGGCGGCAGGCCGAGGCCCGCCGCAGCCATGCGTCCTCGTCGTCCGGCCCGGGAAGCCCGCTCGGCCGCCCTGTTCCAGCTCGCCGCCGAGCTGTCCGCCGCCGTCCCCCCCGGCACCCTCGCCACCCTCTACAAGACCGGCATCACCCCCCACGCAAGGCGCACGCGGCCCGAACGTCTCCAGCACCTGCGCCTGCGGCTCGGACCCTGAGCCGGTCGCAGCACTGAGGGCTCCACGAGCGGTGCCGTGGAGCCCTCAGTGCTGGGGGGTGGCGTCGCGCCGTCAGGCGTCGGGCGGGTCGCCGCCGAGGACGATGGCCTGGACGGGACAGCGCGGCCTGGGTGACCTGCCACGGGGTCGTGGTCGTGGCGCGCCGGGAACGAGCGTGGCGTACCCGGCGTCGTCCTGGGTGAACACGGCGGGTGCCGTCAGGGTGCACTGCCCTGCCCCGATACAGGTGCCGTGGTCGATGCGGATCTCCATCAGGGGCCGCCTTCCGGTGGTCGGGCGGGGGACGCCAATGACCCAGCTCGTGCGCGGTGGCACGGTCGAGGGCCGGCAGGACCCCCTCCTCGAAGTCCCGGTCTCCTCTCGACGCGGCCTCCCGCCGGCGCTGGACACGGTCACAGGGCGCGCTGATCCGCAGCTGGCCGGCCCGCGCGGGTGTGTCCGGCCGGCTCCCCCCGCGGCTCTCCCGCAGCCGCAGCCGGAGCTGGTTCCGCGACCAGCTGTGCCGCTCAGCCTGGCCTAGCCAGGTATCGGCCTCCGCCGGCGACAGGGAGGCCACCTCGGCGCGGTGGCCGAAGCTCGGTGCCCCGCGTCGGCGCCAGTGCTCGAAGTGGCGTGCCACCTACGCGTAGTTGCGCAGCGTCTGGTAGTCGAGTCCAGCGGCCCGCACTTTCGGTGGTGATCGCTTCGCGCGTGCGGCCCGTGCGGAATCGGGCGGGCCCGCTCGGGCCCGCCCGATTCCGTCAGGAGGTGCCGGCCGAGGCGTGGAACGTGCCGTCGGAGTCCGTGCGCACCGCCGCCGCGACGCCGTCGAGGATCAGTTCCAGGCCCACCCGGAACGCTTCCTCCGCCTCCTGCTCCATGTGCGAGGCGGCGCCGCCCGCCTCCGCCTCGGTCATGGCGGCGAGGCTCGCGGTCGACTCCAGGGCCGCCAGGGCGGGGAAGCGTTCGGTGAAGTCCGGCGCGAACTCCGCGAGCAGCGCGGACCGCTGCGCCCACCACTCCTCGTCGGGCACCCCGGTCTCCGCCGCGGCCTGCCGGTGTTCCGTCGCGACCAGGGCCATCCCCCGCACGAACTGGAACAGCACCGCGATGACCCGTCTGACGTGCAGGGGGCCCAGGCCGGTTCCGCCCAGGATCCGCACCACCGTCTCCAGCCGTGCGTACTCGTTCGGCCCGAGCACGGGCCGGGCCTGCGAGACCTGGAGCACCCAGGGGTGACGCAGGTAGAACGCCCAGGCGTCGTCGGCCCAGGCGGTGATCGCCGGGCGCCAGCCCGCGCCGGTGTCGTACTCGGTGGGCAACTCGGCCAGCACCCGGTCGTGCATGAGGTCGACCAGCTCGCTCTTGCTCGGCACGTACGTGTAGAGCGCCATGGCGGTCCGTCCGAGCCGGGTCCCGACCGCCCGCATGGACAGGGCCGCCATGCCCTGTTCGTCCGCCACCGCGACACCCGCGGCCACGATCGTGTCCACGTCGAGCCGGGGTTTGGGTCCGGGTTTCGTGCCCGGGCCGGGCTTCCCGGATGTGACCGATCGCCAGAGCAGGGACATGGATCGGCGGGCATCGCCCTGTCCGGCGAAAACAACCACCTTGCAACTCCTTACAGCATAAAGTAACCTCACCGGCACATCTCTTTACGCTGTAAGGATACCAGTCGGGCGTTCGCTCGTCCCGGTATGCCCGTACCTTCGTGGAAGGTTCCCGATGGCAGAGCTCCCCGTCACGTTCATCCAGGTCACCGACATCACACGCGTCACACCGCGGATGGCCCGCGTGACGTTCGAGGCCGACCGCCTCGACGACTCCGTGGGCCTGGCTCCGGACCAGCAGCTCAAGCTCTGCTTCCCTCGGCCCGGCCAGGAGCGGCCCCTCCTGCCGGAGCAGAGCGACGACACGACGGGCTGGTACCAGGCGTTTCTGGCCATCCCCGAGGACGAGCGCCCCTGGATGCGCAGCTTCACCCTCCGCCGGCGCGTGCCCGGCACGAACACCGTCGAGATCGACTTCGTCCTGCACGGCGACACCGGCCCGGCCGGCGCCTGGGCGGCCTCGGCCCGCCCCGGCGACCGACTCGGCATGGTCGGCCCCTCCGCGCTCTACGCCGGACCGGTCCCTCTGACGGACTCCATCGCCTCCGCCGACTGGCTCCTGATCGCAGGCGACGAGACGGCGCTGCCCGCCATCGGCACCCTGCTGGAGGCTCTGCCCGAGCGGACCCGCGCCCAGGTCTACGTCGAGGTCGCCGACCACGCCGAGCGGCAGACCTTCCAGACGGCCGGCGACGTCGCCCTCCACTGGCTGCACCGCGACGGAACGCAGGCCGGCCGCAGCGAGGTGCTGATCGATGCCGTCCGCGGCGCCGAGTTCCCGCCCGGACGCCCCTTCGCCTGGCTGGCCGGCGAGGCGGGCGTCGTGCGGACCCTGCGCCGCCACCTCGCCACCGACCGAGGGCTCGACAAGCGCGCGGTCAACTTCAGCGGCTACTGGCGCTTCAAGCTCACCCAGGACGACGCCCCGACGGCCGACGACATGGCCGAGGCGCAGGAGCGCCTCGCCGAGTACCGGGCAGCGTCCGATGGCTGGTCCTGACGAACCGCACGTCGACCCCGGCATCCCCGCCGGCCGCCGCGAACCGGCCGGCCGCCTGCCGGGCCGAGAGAAGGATTTCATGATCACAGTACGAGGTCCCGCCCGCCGGTTCACCGTGCGCGGCCAGACCGTCGAAGCGGTCAAGGGCGTCGACTTCGACGTGGCGCCCGGGGAGGTGGTCGGGTTCCTCGGCCCCAACGGGGCGGGCAGGACCACGACCTTGCGGATGCTCACGACTTTGTTGCGCCCCACCGGCGGAACCGGCACCGTGGCCGGCTGCGACCTGCTGGCCGGCCCCCAGGGCGTGCGGCGCAGGATCGGCTGCGTCCACCAGGGCGGCGCCACCTGGCCCGAGTCCAGGGTGGACGAGGAGATCGAACTCCAGGCCCGGCTCTACGGCCTGTCCCGCACCGAGGCCAGACGGCGCGGGGCCCTGCTCGCCGACCGGCTCGACCTCGCCGGCCTGGACCAGCGCCCCGTCAAGACGCTCTCCGGCGGTCAGCGCCGCCGCCTCGACATCGCCCCCGGACTGGTCCACGACCCGACGCTCGTCTTCCTGGACGAGCCCACCGCGGGCCTCGACCCGCAGAGCCGGGCCAACCTCTGGGACCACGTCCGCAGCCTGCGCTCCGAACAGGGCACGACCGTCTTCCTCACCACCCACCACCTCGACGAGGCCGACGTCCTGTGCGACCGGATCCTCGTCACCGACCACGGCACGATCGTCGCCGAGGGGACCTCCGACCGTCTGCGTCACCTGGCCGACATCGGACTCGGCTGCCTCAGCCTGGACCGGCGGACACGCACGCTCTCCGGCGGCGAGTCCCAGCGGATCAAGACGGTCCGGCACCTGTCCAACAGTCTCACCGAGATGCTGTACGTGTTCGACGAGCCGAGCATCGGCCTGCACCCCCGGGACGTGCACCGGCTCAGAACTCCTCGTCGCGTTGCGGGACAAGGGCAATACGGTGCTCGTGGTCGAGCACGACCCCGTCGGTCTTGACCACCTGCGGCTCGGCCAGCCGCTCAGCACCCTGTCCGGCGGCGAGTGCCGGCGCCTGAAACTCGCCACCGACCTGCACCGCGTCGGAAGCGTCTACGTCATGGACGAACCCACCACGGGTCTGCACATGTCGGATGTCCACCGTCTCCTCGGCGTCATCGAGCGCCTCGTCGATCAGGGCAGCACCGTCATCGTCATCGAGCACCACCTCGACGTCGTCAGGAGCGCCGACCGGATCATCGACCTCGGCCCCGAAGGGGGCAGCGGCGGCGGACGAGTCCTGTTCGAAGGAACTCCGGCCGATCTCCTGAAGAGCACCGACTCCCACACCGCCGCGCACCTCCGCCAGGACCTCTCGCGTGCGGGCCGCGTCTGATCACCGAGGCCGTGGCGGCAGCGTCATGGGCTGACGTGCTCGTCGCGCCGGATGAGGCGGCTCGGATGCAGCGTCCCCATGTCCGCCGGCCCCCGACCCGCGCCCTCCAGCGTCCAGCGCCCGCTCGGTCGCCGGCGGCTGTCCGCCCTCGCCGGCCGGCTGCGGCCCGGCGGACCGGGCCCGGTCGCCCAGCGTCCCGATCGACTGCCCGTCCGGCACCGCCTCCGAGGCCGACTCCACGACCGGCTGCTCCACGGCCCTGTGCTCAGTGACGGTCCCGCTCATCAGGCGTCGGGCGGAGAGGGGCGGGACGGTCCGGGCGGTCGGCCGGGTCACGGCGTTTCTCGCCGCTGGTCCGAGGGGCGAGGGCGACGGCACCGGACTCGACGAGACGGGCGCCGGTGCCGAACGCACGTGTTTCGGACGGCGTCCTCCCCGTGTGGGACGCGGCGGCCGGGGTACGAGCCTCGGGCGGCGGGCCCTCGTGAGCGGCGCCGGGTGGCCGAAACGCCGAGCGCGGAGGCACGAGGGCCGCAGGAGACTCCCGAGTCCCGTGTGAGAGCCTTTAGGAGTATGACTTTTGCCTAAAGCCTTTAGGTGCTGGCATACTCGCTGTAGCCGAACGGAAGGGTGGCTATGGCGCCGCGTGCAGGACTCACCACCGAACGCCTGACCGGAGCGGGCGCGGAACTCGCCGACGAGGTGGGCTTCGACCAGGTGACCGTCTCGGAGCTCGCCCGGCGTTTCGACGTGAAGGTGGCGAGCCTCTACTCCCACGTGAAGAACTCGCACGACCTCAAGACCCGCATCGCCCTCCTCGCCCTGGAGGAACTCGCCGACCGCGCCGCCGACGCCCTCGCCGGACGGGCCGGCAAGGACGCCCTGGTGGCCCTGGCGAACGTCTACCGCGACTACGCGCGCGAGCACCCGGGCCGGTACGCGGCGGCGCAGTTCCGGCTCGACCCGGAGACCGCCGCGGCCAGTGCCGGAGTGCGGCACGCCAGGATGGCCCGCGCCCTGCTGCGCGGCTACGACCTGGACGAACCGGACCAGACCCACGCCGTCCGCCTGCTCGGCAGCGTCTTCCACGGCTACGTCAGCATCGAGATGGGCGGCGGCTTCAGCCACAGCGCCCCCGACACGGAGGAGACCTGGTCCCGCGTCCTCGACGCGCTGGACGCCCTCCTGCGCGGCTGGCCGCCCACGCCCTGACCCGCCGGCGCGCCCCCTCACGTCCGCCCACCCCCGAAACGGATCGAGACATGCCCTCCGCACCCCTCGCCACGGTCATCACGCCCGTCACCGCCGACCTCGTACGCGGCGCCCTCGACCTCGAGGAGACCCCCGACGGGCTGCTGCCGCACCGCCTGCCCGCCTGGGCGCGGGCCCAGTGCACGGACGGGCAGCTCGCCATGGCCGAGTCCCAGCCCTCCGGCGTCCGCCTGGCCTTCCGCACCCGGGCCACCGTCGTCGAGCTGGAGACCGTTCCCACCAAACGTGTCCACGTGGGCGCCCCGCCCCGCCCCGACGGCCTGTACGACCTGCTCGTCGACGGACGGCCGGCCGGGCAGGCGTCCGCGACCGGCGGCCACACGGTCACCATCGACATGTCCACCGGCAACGCGGAGATGAGCCCCGGACCGGCGGGCGCCGTCCGCTTCGGCGGGCTGCCCGCCACCGACAAGACGGTGGAGATCTGGCTGCCGTACAACGAGATCACCGCGCTCGTCGCACTGCGCACCGACGCCCCGGTGGAGCCCGCGCCCGCCTCGGGACGCCGCACCTGGGTGCACCACGGCAGCTCCATCAGCCACGGCTCCGACGCCGCGAGCCCCACCACCACCTGGCCCGCGCTCGCCGCTGCCGCGGGCGGGGTGGAGCTGGTGAACCTCGGCTTCGGCGGCAGCGCCCTGCTGGACCCGTTCGTCGCCCGGACCATACGGGACACGCCGGCCGACCTGATCAGCCTCAAGATCGGCATCAACCTGGTCAACGCCGACCTGATGAGGCTGCGGGCGCTCGGTCCCGCCGTGCACGGTTTCCTGGACACCATCCGCGACGGCCACCCCGACACCCCGCTGCTGGTCGTCTCACCGATCCTGTGCCCCATGCACGAGGACACCCCCGGGCCCACGGCCTTCGACTTCGGCCGACTCGCCGAGGGCGAGCTGTCGTTCACGGCCTCCGGCGACCCGGAGGAGCGGGCCGCGGGCAAGCTGACGCTGAACGCCGTCCGCGAGGAACTGGAGCGCGTGGTGGCGGCACGCGCGAAGGACGACCCGCACCTCCACCACCTCGACGGGCGCGCCCTGTACGGCGAGGAGGACCATGCCGAACTCCCGCTGCCCGACCGGCTGCACCCGGACGCGGCCGCGCACCGCCGCATCGGCGAACGCTTCGCCGCCCACGCCTTCGCGGCCGGCGGCCCCTTCGCCGGCGCCGGAGGCTGACCCGGACGAGGGCCGTCCGTCCCCGGGGGCGGCCATACTCCTCCTCCCACGCCTCCGTTGACGCACAGTCACCTCTGCGCAAAGCCTGGACAGCCGTCGCACCGCGTGTTGTCATTCCGCTGCACACCGGATTTCCAACGTTGGAAGAATGCCGGCGGAGCTGACGGCCCCCCTCGTTCCGCCGTGGCCCCATGCCCCCAGCGCGAGGAAGGGTTCGATGACCAGACAACTCACCCGCCCGAGATCCCGATGGTGGGCCGTGCTGACCGTGACGGCGCTGGCCCTGTCCACGGGCGTCCTGGCGCCCGCCGCGACGGCCGCGGCACCGGCAGCCGGCGGTGTCGCCGCCGCCCGGGCCGCGGACGCCGACGTGATGGTGCACGGGCTGAAGGGCGAGTACTTCCGCATGTCGGCGCCGGGCGCCCGGGACTTCGCCGAGCTCGGCGGCGCCCAGCTCGAACCGCAGGTCAACTTCGCCGGTCTCACCAGCACGTTCGAGGAACTCACCGGGCGGACGGAGCACACCACCGCTCGCTGGACGGGCCGGATCGAGGCCCCGAAGACCGACGACTACACCTTCCACGCGATCGGCGACAACGGCTTCCGGCTGTTCATCGACGGCGAGCCGGTCATCGACCACTGGGAGCCCGACTGGGACCGCGAGCAGACCAGTGCCCCCGTCCGGCTGACCGCGGGCGAGACGTACGACTTCCGCCTGGAGATGTTCCAGGACGTCGGCGGGTCGAACATGTACCTGCGCTGGTCGACGCCGACGCTCGCCAAGCAGCTCGTGCCGATGACGGCGTTCACCCCGCCCGCCGACTTCGAGGTGTACCCGGTCGCACTGACCGTGGGCCGCGACGGCCGCACGCTGCGCGCCCGCTTCGACGGCAGGGTGAGCGACCTGGCACGGGTGGCCGGACACCTCAAGGTCGAGGCGGACACCACCGCCATGCCGGTCGAGGCGGTGACCACCGTCCCCGGCGACCGCACCTCCCTCCAGGTCACCCTCTCGGAGGCGATCCAGAAGGCCCAGACGGTCCGCGTCGTCTACGACGGTGAGGGCGGCCTCAAGGCCGGCGGCGAGACCGTGCCCCGCATCGCCCGCCACGCCGAGAACGCCTCCGCCCACCGCCTCACCACCCCGTGGGGCGACAGGGTGAACAGGAACGACCCGCTGCCCGAGTACCCGCGCCCGCAGTTGGTCCGCACGCGGTGGAAGAACCTCAACGGCCCCTGGCAGTTCAGCGGCGCGAAGGCGGGGGAGCAGCCCGTCTTCGGCAAGAACCTGAACGAGAGGATCACCGTGCCGTTCCCGGTCGAGTCACTGCTCTCCGGGATCGAGCGGCACGAGGACCACATGTTCTACCGCAAGCTGGTGGAGGTGCCGAAGAACTGGAAGGCCGGCAAGAGCGGCAAGAACCGGCTCAAGCTGAACTTCGACGCCGTCGACCACCAGGCCCGCGTCTGGGTCAACGGCAGGAAGGTCGCCGAACACACCGGCGGCTACACCGCCTTCAGCGCCGACATCACCGACGCGCTCACGGGCAAGGGCCCCCAGGAGATCATCGTCGCGGTCACCGACACCGGCGGCCCCGACCAGCCCGTGGGCAAGCAGTCCACCAGCCCCGGCGGCATCTGGTACACCCAGTCCTCCGGCATCTGGCAGACCGTGTGGATGGAGCCCGTCGCCGAGACGTCCGTCGACGACGTCGTCACGACGCCGGACATCGACACGAGGACCCTCGCCGTGACCGTCGAGTCGGCCGGCGCGTCCGCCGAGGCGCGCGTCGAGGCCGTGGCTCGCGACCACCGCGGCACGGTCGTCGGCAGGGTGACCGGCCCCGCCGGCAAGCGGCTGAAGCTGCCGGTCGCCAACCAGCGCCTGTGGAGCCCGGACGACCCCTACCTCTACGACCTCGAGGTCATGCTGAAGGACGGCCGGTCCACCGACACGGTCGACAGCTACTTCGGTATGCGGAAGATCGGCATCGAGGACGTGGGCGGCTACAGGAAGCTCGTCCTCAACGGCAAGCCCGTCTTCTCCCTCGCCACCCTGGACCAGGGCTTCTGGCCCGACGGGCTCTACACCGCGCCCAGCGACGACGCCCTGGCGTTCGACCTGAAGGCGCACAAGCGGCTCGGCTTCAACGCGGTCCGCAAGCACATCAAGGTCGAGTCGCCGCGCTGGTTCCATCACGCGGACCGGCTGGGCCTGCTGGTCTGGCAGGACTTCGTCTCCGGCGACCTGACCGGCGCGAACGGCCGGAAGGCGTTCGTCGACGAGGGCCGGGAGATGATGCGCCAGCACCACGACGCGCCCTCCGTGATCGGCTGGATCGTCTTCAACGAGGGCTGGGGCGAGTGGGACCGGGAGGAGACCGGCGAGCTCGCCGACGCCGTCAAGGCGGCCGACCCGTCCCGTGTCGTCAGCGCCCACAGCGGTGTCAACTGCTGCAACAGCAAGGGCGACTCGGGCAAGGGCGACATCATCGACCACCACGACTACACCAACGAGGACCCGCCCTTCCCGGACCACCGCGCGGCGATGGACGGCGAGCACGGCGGCTTCACCCTGCGCACCCCGGGGCACATGTGGCCCGGCCCGCCCACCGTCATCTACAGCGGTGTCGACAACAAGGAGGCGCTGACCCGGAAGTACGTGGAGAACACCGAGGAGTTCTACCTCGACCAGGCCGGCGCGGAGCTGTCCGGCTCGGTGTACACCCAGATCACCGACCTGGAGAACGAGCTCAACGGCCTGTACACGTACGACCGCAGGGAGATCAAGGTCGATCCCGGGCAGGTGCGCGAGGTCAACCTGAAGGTGCTCGCGGCCGGAGCGGCGGCGGGCCGTCGCGAGCAGCTGAAGGGCGGCGGCCACTGGTCCCTCGACGAAGGCGCCGGCACCACCGCGAAGGACGACGGCCCGAACGGCAGGGCGCTGAAGCTCACCGGGGGCGCCACCTGGACCACCGGAGTCAGCGGCAGCGCCCTGAAGCTCGACGGCAGCGGGCAGTTCGCCCAGACCGACGGGCCGGTGCTGGACACCACCGGCAGCTACACCGTCTCCGCCTGGGTCACCCTCGACACGCTGCCCGGCAACTACGCCACCGCGGTCAGCCAGGACGGCCGGCGCCAGGCCAGCCCGTTCTATCTCCAGTACGGGCAGGGCGCGTTCGCCTTCAGCACGCCGGACGGCAAGCGGGCCCGCCTGGAGACCCGTCCCGAACTCGGCCGCTGGTACCACCTGGTGGGCGTACGCGACGGCGCCACCGGCCAGATCACCCTCTACGTCGACGGGAAGAAGGCGGCGACCGTCACGGGCGGTCCGCACTACGTCGGCTCCGGCCCCCTCGCGGTGGGCCGCGCCCAGTGGAACGGTGACGACACCGACTTCTGGGACGGCTCCGTGGACGAGGTGCACGCCTACGACAAGGCGCTCACCGCCGAAGAGGTGACCGCGCTCCACGAGGCGGAGAAGCCGTAACACCGGCACGACGAGGGGGCGGACGCCGAACGGCGCCCGCCCCCTCTCGGACACGCGTACGGTGACGGCGCCTCGAGGGCGTCGCCGGGAAGCTCGGCCGACGACGCCCGGCGCCTGACGGCGCACCCGCGCCGTCAGGAGGCGGCCGCCCCCGGACGCCCCAACGTGCTCTCCCGCTCGACGAGTCGATAGTCCGCCCAGATGCGGCGCGGCTGCGGTGCGTCGCTGCCCAGCCGGGCCAGCACCGACTCCACCGCGAGGCGGCCGATCGCGGCCTTGTCCGGTGACACCGAGGTGAGGGTCACCGCGCCGAACCGGCCCTCGATCACGTCGTCGAAACCGACCACGGCGATGTCCTCGGGGACCTGCAGCCCCCGCTCGTGCAGCACCCGCATCGCGCCGATCGCCATCGGGTCGTTGTAGGCGAACACCGCGTCCGGCCGCCGGCCGCTGTCGAGGATGTGCCGCATCGCCCGCGCCCCGTCGGCGTGCCCCCAGCCGTCGGTGGCGGCGACCAGCCCCTCGTCGGCCGGCAACCCCGCCGCCGTCAGCTCCTCGCGCCAGCCGCGGACACGGAGCTGGGCGGGCTCGCTGCGGTCGCGCCGCGCCCCGATGAACGCCACCTCCCGGCGCCCCAGCCCGATCAGGTGCCGCACGGCGTCACAGGCGGCGGCCACGTTGTCGATGGCGATGTGGTCGTACGGCAGGTCGTAGTCCCGCTCGCCGAGCAGCACCAGCGGCACGTCCTGGTCGCGGTCGCGCAGGTCCTCGGTCTCCAGTTCGATGGGGCTGAGGATCAGCCCGTCGATGACGCGGGCCCGGAAGCCCTGGCTCACCAGCAGTTCCTGGTCGCGCGAGCCGCCGGTGTGGTCGAGCAGCACGATGTAGTCGTGCCGGGAGGCCGCGTCGATGACGGAGGCGGTCAGCTCGGCGAAGTACGGGTTGCCGAGCTCGGGCAGCGCGAGCGCGATGATGCCCGTACGGCCCTTGCGCAGGTGCCGGGCGGCGAGGTTGGGCCGGTAGCCGAGCGCGTCGATGGAGCGCTGGACCCGCTCGCGCATGGCCGGTGTGACGTGCTGGTAGTTGTTCACCACGTTCGAGACGGTCTTGATGGAGACCCCCGCGTGCGCGGCGACGTCCTTGAGGCTGACCCGCACGGCAATCCCTTCGTGAGCGGCCCGACCCGGTGGGCCGGTGCGGATGCGGAGCCGTCACCGTGAGTCGTGTGCCGAGCCGCCGGGCTCCGATTTTACAACGTTATATATGCCGTGACCAGCCGCTGACAAGGCTCCGGGCGGCGGTCCTGCAGCTTCTCACGGGCCGCCGGCCGGTGGTGCTGCCGCTGTCGCGTCCGACGCTCGCCGCGGTGTCGGTCTTCGCGTTCATCGGGGCGTGGAACGACTTCCCGCGGCCGTTCGCGTCCCCCTCCGGCCCGGCGCTGACGGCCCCGCAGGCCGGCAGCACCGCGGCGAAGGACGCCCACGCGTCGACCACGCCCGGACGGCGGCGTCCTCGGTGCTCGCCGCACGCCCCGGGTGCTGGTGCTCGTCCTCTCCCGGCGCCCCATCGCGAGGCGGTGGCGACGACGGGCCTCGGCGGCCGGTGAGGGGTCCTGTCCCGCACGGGGCGAGCGCCCCCGCAGCCGTGCAGGCCGCGGGGCGCTCGCGCGTGCACTGAGGGGATCAGCTCCCGGCGACGGTCTTGTCCGTGCCCGCCGCGGCGCCGGCCTCCTCGGCGAGGCGCTCCATGCCGCTGGTCGTCTTCAGCGGCTTCTCCTTGATGAAGACCACCGTGAGCAGCGCCAGCAGCGCGCACGGCGTGGCGATGAGGAACAGGTCGGCGGTGGCGACGCCGTAGGCGTGCTCGACGATCTGCCGCAGCGGCTCGGGCAGGGTGGACATGTCGGGGACGCTGCCCTCCCCGCTGCCGCCGCCGTCGCCGCCCGAGGGGATGCCCGCGGCGTCCAGGCCCTTGGTCATCTCGGACGCGACCCGGTTGGCGAGGATGGCGCCCAGGACGCTGGTGCCGATGGTGCCGCCCATGCTGCGGAAGAAGGACAGCACGGAGGTCGCGGCGCCCAGCTCACTGGCCGGCACGTCGTTCTGGGCGGCCAGCACCAGGTTCTGCATCAGCATGCCGACGCCGACGCCGAGCACCGCCATGTAGGCGCTGAGCAGGGTGAAGGAGGTGTCCGCGTCGATGGTGGCCAGCAGGCCGAGGCCGAGGGTCATGAAGACCGCGCCCGCCACCAGGTAGCGCTTCCACACGCCGGTCCTGCTGATGACCTGACCGGCGACGGTCGACGAGACCAGCAGACCGAGGATCATCGGCAGGCTCATCAGTCCGGCCACGGTGGGGGACTTGCCGAGGGACACCTGGAAGTACTGCGAGAGGAACACCGTGCCGCCGAACATGGCGACGCCGACCAGCAGGCTCGCGACCGTGGTGAGGGTGACGGTGCGGTTGCGGAAGATGTCCAGCGGGATGACCGGCTCGGGCGTCCGCGCCTCGACGAACACCGCGGCGACCAGCAGCAGGACACCGGCGCCGGTGAGCGCGGCGGTCTGCCAGGAGGCCCAGTCGAACTCGTTGCCCGCCATGCTCACCCAGATCAGCAGGGCGCAGACGCCCGCGACGATGAGGAAGGCGCCCAGGAAGTCGATCTTCGCCTCGCGCCGGGTCTGCGGCAGGCGCAGGGTGCGCTGCAGCAGCGCGATGGCGAGCAGCGCGAACGGCACGCCGATGAAGAAGCACCAGCGCCAGCCCAGCCAGGAGGTGTCCACCAGCACGCCGCCGATCAGCGGTCCGGCGACGGTGCCCACGGCGAAGACGGCGCCGAAGATGCCGGCGTACTTGCCGAGCCGGCGGGGCGGGATGACGGCCGCCATGACGACCTGGGCGAGCGCGGTCAGACCGCCCGCGCCGATGCCCTGCACCACACGGCTGAAGATGAGCAGCTCGACACCGTTGGAGAAGCCCGCCAGCAGCGAGCCCGCGACGAACATGGCCAGCGACAGCTGGAGCAGCAGCTTCTTGTCGAACAGGTCGGACAGCTTGCCCCAGAGCGGCACGGTCGCCGTCATGGCCAGCAGCTCCGAGGTGACGACCCAGGTGTAGGAGGACTGGCTCGCCCCCAGGTCGGCGATGATCGTCGGCAGCGCGTTGGCCACGACGGTGCCCGCCAGGATCGCCACGAACATGCCGGCCATGAGCCCGGACATGGCCTGGAGTATCTGCCGGTTGGTCATGGCGGCGGGTGACGCCGCGTCCGGCGCCTGGGTTGCGGTCACAGTGGTCTCTCTCACGGATCGGTGGGAAAAGGCGGGATCACGCCCTCGAAGGGGCGGAAGTGGGGGGCAGGGGCCGGTGTGTCGTGGGACCCGGCGCCCTGGAGGGGCCGGCGCCTACCGGGCCGGGGCCGGCAGTCCGGCGGCGAGGAGGTCGAACGCCTCGCGGAACACGTCGGCGAACGACAGCTCGTCCGGCCGTTCGCACCAGTGCTGCACGCTCACCCGCACCGCCGTCCCGGCGACCGCGGCGAGCAGCCGCGGGTACAGCCCGGGAGCGGCACGGTCCGCGTCGTCCCCGGGGGGGACGGCGGCGGTGTCCGGGTCGTCCCCGGCGCGGATCCGCCGGGCGATCGCCTCGGCCAGCCCCGACTCGTCGGCCATCTGCGCGCCGAGGTTCCGCACGAGGAGGTGCGGGGCGGAATGCAGCACCCGGAGGTGCAGACTCCACAGCTCGTGCTGTCGCTCCGCCTCCCTCAGCTCCGCGGCGAGCGCCTCGCGCAGCGCCTCCAGCGGCGGGAGTCCGGGCGGTGCGGCGAGGAACGACCGCCGCACCCGCTCGCCGGCGTCCGCGTCCACGACGACGAAGGCGTCGTCGCGCGAGTCGAAATAGTTGAAGAAGGTCCGGACGGACACGCCGGCCGCGGCGCTGATCGCCTCGACCGTCACCTGGTCCGCACCCTTCTCGGCGGCCAGCCGCACCGCCGCCTCCGCGAGCGCGGCGCGTGTGGCGCGCTTCTTGCGCTCCCGCAGACCGCCGCCCGCGGTGTTCTTCCCCGTCATGATGTGCATACTATGAAAAAATGCATGACATGCAAAGTTATATGCGGGAGGTCACGCCGGCGGCGTACTGAGACGGGCGTCCGGCCGCTCCGCGACTAGCGTCGGGGCATGACCGGTGACCGGCTCGGATGGCGCGTGTGCCTGCTCGGCGGCGCCGTGTTCGCGGTGTGCATGACCGGCACCACGCTCCCGACCCCGCTGTACCCCCTCTACCAGCAGGAGTTCGGCTTCTCCGAGCTGACGGTCACCGTCGTGTACGCGGTGTACGCCTTCGCGGTCATCGGCGCCCTGCTGCTCGCGGGCAACGCCTCCGACGCCGTCGGCAGACGCCCGGTCCTGTCGTGGGGCCTCGCCTGTGCGACCGCGAGCGCCGGCTGTTTCCTGCTGGCCGCCGACATCGCCTGGCTGTACGCCGGGCGGCTCCTGTCGGGCCTGTCGGCCGGCCTGTTCACCGGAGCCGCCACAGCCTACGTCCTGGAGTCGGCTCCGCCCGGCGGCGCCTCCCGCGCCACGTTCGTCGCGACGGCCGCCACCATGGGCGGTCTCGGCTGCGGCCCCCTGCTCGCCGGACTCCTCGCCGAGTACGCCACCTGGCCGCTCCGCCTGCCGTACGCCGTCCACCTGGCCCTGGTGGCCGCCTCGGCGGCGGTGCTCCTGGGGCTGCCGGAGACCGTACGGGACCTCCGCCCGCTGAGCACGGTACGGCCGCGGCGCCCCGGCGTTCCCGCGCAGGTGCGGGCGGTGTTCGGGCCGGCGGCGACGGCCGTGTTCGTGGGCTTCGCGCTGTCCGGGGTGTTCACTTCCGTCAGCCCAGCGTTCCTCGCGCAGTCCCTCGACGTCACCGACCATGCGGTGAGCGGGGCGGTCGTCGCGGCGGCCTTCTTCGCGTCGATCGCCGGACAGACGGCGGTCGGCCGGGTGGGGGTGCGCCGGTCCCTGCCCCTGGGCTGCGCCGGCCTGCTCGCGGGCCTCGCCCTGCTGGCGGGCGCCCTGCACTGGGACCTGCTGGCACTGGTGGTGTCGAGCGCGCTCGTCGGCGGCGTCGGCCAGGGTCTGGCGTTCCGCGGGGCGCTGACCGCGGTGGGCCGGGCGTCCCCGCCGGACCGGAGGGCGGCGGTGCTCTCGTCGCTGTTCGTCGTCGCGTACACCGGCATCTCGGTGCCGGTCGTCGGGGTGGGCCTGCTGACGGAGCCGCTGGGCCTGGAGGACGCGGGGCTCGTGTTCATCGCCTGCATGGCGGCGCTGGTGATCACGGCCGCGGGCCACCTGCTGCGCAGGCCGGTGCCGGGCGGGACGTGAGCGGTGTCGGGCGTTCCCGGCCCTCGGATCCCTTCCGCGGGCATGGTCGCGCCCGGCGTCCTATAGTCGTCGGTGCAGGGAATGTTGAATGTCGAACTTTCTTGACGGTCGAACGTCCCCAGTGGGAGGCACCCGGCATGAGCAACACGGAGACACGCCCCGCGGAGATGAGGTGCGGCGGCGAGAGCGAGGCCGGCCGCCCGGCGGAGGTCGAGATCCTCACGGCCCGCGACGTGCCGCTCGGCGGCCCGCGCGCGATGCGGGTGCGGCGCACCCTGCCGCAGCGCGCCCGGTCGCTCATCGGCGCCTGGTGCTTCGCCGACCACTACGGCCCCGACGACGTCGCCGGCGCCGGCGGCATGAACGTCCCCCCGCATCCGCACACCGGCCTGCAGACGGTCAGCTGGCTGTTCAGCGGGGAGATCGAGCACCGCGACAGCCTGGGCAGTCACGCCTTCGTCCGGCCCGGCGAGCTGAACCTGATGACCGGCGGTCACGGCATCGCCCATTCGGAGGTCTCGACGCCGGACACCACGACCCTGCACGGCGTCCAGCTGTGGGTGGCGCTCCCCGACGAACACCGTGACACCGGGAAGGACTTCCAGCACCACGTCCCGCACCCGGTCACCCTGAACGGCGGCGAGGCCCGCGTCTTCCTCGGCACGCTCGCGGGCGCCGCCTCCCCGGTCCGCACCTTCACCCCGCTGCTGGGCGCGGAACTCACCGTGTCCCCGGGCGCGAGGCTGGTGCTGGACGTCGACCCCGCCCACGAGCACGGGGTGCTCGTCGACACGGGCGACGTCCTCGTCGAGGACACGCCGGTGGAACGGGCCGCCCTGGGGTACACGGCCCCGGGCCGCACCACCCTCGCCCTCACCAACCGGGGATCCGCCCCGGCCCGCCTGATCCTCCTCGGCGGCCCGCCCTTCGGTGAGGAGATCGTCATGTGGTGGAACTTCATCGGACGGACGCACGACGAGATCGTGAAGGCCCGCGAGGACTGGGCGAAGGGGGCACGTTTCGGCGAGGTGCGGGGGTACGACGGGGCTCCACTGCCCGCGCCGGAGCTGCCGAACGCACCCTTGAAGCCGCGGGGAAGGGTGCGCTGATCTGCGAGAGCACGGGTCCTGAGCCGCGGGCCCTGTGACCGCTGCCACGCCTGTCCGGCGGTGTGGACACCCCACGGCGCGGGCCCCCGGCTCCTGCGCATCAGGCGCCTCTGAAGCTGTCCGCGATTCCCGGGGTACGGGTGTCTGCGCCTCCTTACGGGGCCGTGGCGGTCGGCGGCGCCCTGTGCGCCGGCACGAGGACGCCCGGCGCTTCGTACGGCGGCACCGCGGCGCGTTGGCGGAACGGCCGGTGTGGTTCTTCGGCTCCGGGCCGCTCGACCCGACGGCCTCGGGGACGTCCCGCCGGCGCCGGGCGTCAGAAGGGTCGTGGCCGGACTGGACGTGCGCGCGCACGTCACGTTCGGCGGTTGCCTCGCCGGAGGCGCCGAGGGCCGGATCGCCCGCGTGATCCCCCGCGACGGCGAAGGCGGCGACTTCCGCGACTTCGCCGCCATCGGGAACCGGGCGGCGGGCGTGGCGAGGGAACTCGGTGCCATGTCGCACCGGTGAAGAGGCGCCGCGGTGCGGTCCGCCGTGCCCCCGGCACCGGGGGACCGGGTGTCAGGGGCACGGTCACGGCCGCGTACGAGCCGGGGGCGTGGGCGCCGGGGCGCGCTCGGCGACGTGGGGCCGGTGAACCGGTCGGTCGTCAGCCTCGGCGACGGCGTCTGCGGGCGTCCGCTGCCGGGCGGTGGACGGAAGCGGGGCCGACCGGCCCTACTCACCGCGGGGCGGCCACAGCGACGATGGCCTGGTGCTCGAGAACGACGCCTTTCGCATCCTCGACCGGCAGGAGTGCCTCCGCCTGCTGGCCGAGGTGCCGGTCGGCCGGGTCGTGTACACCCAGCAGGCGCTGCCCGCGGTCCTCCCGGTCAATTTCTCCCTGGACGGGGACGCTTCCGTCCTGCTCCACACCTCGGCCGGCTCTGATCTCGTCCGCGCCGTCGACGGTGTCGTGGTCGCCTTCGAGGCGGACGAGTTCACCGCGGCGACCCGATCCGGCTGGAGCGTGATCGTCACCGGCCGGGCCTCCGTGGTGACCGACGCCGCGGAGCACGAACGGCTCTCGCGGACCGGTCCGCGTTCCTGGATGCCCGTACGCGACGGGGTCTTCGTGCGCATCGAGTCCGAGCTGGTCACCGGACGCGAGATCACGGGCGCGCGCACCACGCGATGAGCCGCATCCGGTGCGGCGTGCGCGACCGCGCGCGGCGTGCGGCCGCCCTCGGGGCCGTAGCCGAACGGGTCAGCACCTGCGGGCAGCGGCGCCGCCGTGATCCGCCCGTCGCCGCCCGCAGATCCGTCCGTTCCATCGCCTGATGCAGCATCGAGGTGCGGCACCCCGTACGAGGCCGCCGTGAGCAGCACGCGCTGCAGCGCCTGGCCGGCCCGCAGCCGGTCCTCCCGCCGGCCGCCCGACGCCGGCAGCGTCTCGAGCGAAGGCCGCACTCCTGGCCCGGGACCGCCGGCTCTCCCTGCCAGGCCGGACGTCACTGGCCGCCTGAGCAGCGCGGTGTTGTCATGGGTGGGGAAGACGGCGTGTACGGGCCGGCGCACCGCACGTGGTCCGCCCGGGCGGTCCGACCGCGGCCGCCCCCTCGCGATGCGGAGGAGACCGACGTCATGCTGCACCGCCGCACGGTCGGAGACGTGATGACCGAGGAGGTCGTCACCCTCCGCCCCACCACACCCCTCCATGAGGCAGCCGCCCTGCTGGACGCGAACGACATCGTCGCGGCACCGGTCGTCGACGACGACGGCGCCCTCGCCGGCGTCGTGTCCGCGTCCGACGTGCTGCGGCACGAGACCGGCACCCCTGATCCGCAGGGACAGGACGGGACCGACGAGCACGCCTGGAGCAAGGCCCGGGCACGGACCGCGGGCGAGCTCATGAGCAGCCCCGTCTTCACCGCCCGCGCCGACTGGACGATCCCCCGGGCCGCGCGGGAACTCCGCAGGCGGCACGTCAAGCAGCTGCCGGTGGTCGGTGACGACGGACTCCTCACCGGCATCGTCACCCGCAGCGACCTGCTCGACGCCTTCATCCGCTCGGACGCCGAGATCCGCGGCGAGGTCGAGCAGGACGTCCTGGGGCGCATCCTCGGCCTGGACGAGGGCACCGTCGCCGTCGAGGTCCAGGACGGGGCCGTCACCCTTCGGGGACACGTCCCGGAACCGCGTCTCGTCGCGGTGACCGTGGGCCTGTGCCAGGGCGTCGACGGTGTCGTCGCCGTGGACGCCCACCTCTCCGTCGGCCGGACGGGCTAGCCTCGCGCTTTCATGAGGCGGACTGTCCGGCAGCTGGTCAGCACAGTGGAGAACCCCGCGCCCGAGCTGCCGAACGCACCCTCGAAGCCGCGGGGAAGGGCGCGCTGACCTGCGAAAAATCGGGTCCTGAAGCACAGGCTCCACGATCGCCGCCGCGTCTGTCCAACGGCGTGGACATCCCACGGCGCAGGCCTTCGGCTTCTGTCCCCTGGGCTCCCTGAGCCGTCCGCGATCCGCGCGGCACGGGCATCCGCGGACAGCTTCAGCCGACCCGGGTTCGGCGGCCGCCCGTCCCGCCGCGCCGGTGGCGGGGGTGTGAAGGGCGGGCGCGCGGTTAAACGTTTGCAATGACCAGTTATCCCGAGAGGTCGACGCCGGGCGACGGCGGGCGCCCGTCCGGGGCTTCCCCGTCCCCGGCCGCCGGTGGGCTGCCGGGAGGCGGCGTCGCTCCGATGCAGCCCCGGCGGGACGGCGACGGCAGCCTGGCGCACGTGGTCGAGACCCTGCTGGACAAGGGGCTCGTGCTCAATGCCGACATCATGGTCTCGGTGGCCGGGGTCGAACTGCTGGGGATCCGGCTGCGTGCGGCGCTGGCCTCGTTCGAGACCGCCGCCCGTTACGGTCTGGAGTTCCCCTCCGGCACGGACACGGAGACCGCCGCGTGGCGGCAGACCCGCGAGGAGAAGGAGACCTGCCCGGCCTGCGGCAAGCGCGCCCCCGTCGAGCAGTTGCTGAACGAGTGGTGCCCTTGGTGCGGCTGGCGCAGCGCCCAGGCCCGGATGGCGGAGGACACCGGACGGGCGCCGGGAGCCCTGACGGCCGGTGAGGGCCGTCCCGCCGCCGTCCACGGGGACGGGGCCGCCGAAGCCGGCACGCCCTCCTCCGCGGAGCCGGAGCGTGAGCCGGAGCGGCGTGATGGCTGACCGGCCTCCGATGCGGCCCACCCGGGATCCGCGGGTGACCCTGGACGACCTGGTGGAGGTCCTGCTGAACAAGGGCGCGGTCCTGCACCTGGACCTCATCGTCGCGGTGGCCGACATCCCGCTGATCGGTGTTTCGATCCGGGCCGCCGTCGCGGGAATGGAGACGATGCTCGAGTACGGCATGATGCGCCACTGGGACGAGGCCACCCGCGCCTGGGCCGAGCGGTCCGTCACGCGCCGTGCCCTCGAGCTGCGGGAGGGCGAGGGCGTCATCCGCACGATGAGCGGCGGCCACCTGCTGACGGGGGACGTCTACAAGGGGTGGCGGCCCGGCACCGTCCACCTCACCGATCAGCGTCTCGTCGTCCTGCGCGACGAACCGCGCGAGATCCTCTGGCAGACGGAGCTGACGGCGGTGCGCGCCGTGCGGCTGGTGCCGGAGCGGACCGTCGGCGGCGAGGAACGTCTGCGCGTGGAGGTCACGTCGGCCGACGGCGGGCGGGAACTGCTCTCCGCCCGGGAGCCCGAGGAACTGCACGACCTGCTCACCCGGGCCTGCGCCGGACGCCTGGCGCCCGCCCTCCCGCGCGGACCCGTCCCGGACGAGGAGCCCCCGCTCGCCCAGGGGCACCTGTGGTTCTGGGAACCGCGCCGGGCGGGCCCGTTGTGGCGCGGTGGACAGGCACGGCTGACCGCCGACCGGCTGGTCTGGAAGTCGCCCGTGGACTCCGGACCGGCGCTGGTGCTGTCCACGGCCGACATCACCGGGGTACGACGGCTGCCCGGGTACGGCCCCGCCGGCGAGGGCAGCGTCCTGGCGGTCGGCACCGCCGCGGACGGCGAGGTGCGGCTCGCGGCGGACGATCCGGACGCCTGGGAACAGCGGCTGAACGCCGCCTCGCCCATGGCGGCCGTCGGATGACGAACTCGGCACAGCACAGGAAGGGTGGGAGGACGGCATGCCGTTGACCGTCGACGAGAAAAGCCTGAAACACGGGGTGCTCTCCCTCGTGGTCACCTTGGTGGAGGTCATCCAGGAGGCGCTGGACCGGCAGGCCCTGCGCCGCATCGAAGGCGGCGACCTGAACCCCGAGGAGGCCGAGCGGCTGGCGGACGCCCTGCTGGAACTGGACGAGGCGATGGAACAGATCAAGGAGGACCACGGCATCGTCTCCTCGGTGGCCGACCTGCACCGCGGTCTGGACGAGGTGGTCGACGACGTCGTGGACAAACTGATCAACCCCCGGCGCTGGGCGGAGGAGGCACGGGGATGACCGACGGGACCGCCCTGTACGTGTACGCGCTGGTCCCCGGCCGGCCGGGCGCCGCCGACGGCGTCACCGGCCTCGACGGCCGCCCCTTGCGACTGGTCGGTGCCGCGGGCACCGGCGTCGCCGCGCTGGTGCACGACGCCGAGCCGGCGCCCTTCCAGGGCGGTGACGAGCAGGTGCGCCGCTGGGTGGCGGAGCAGAGCCGCGCGGTCACCACCGTCTGGGAACGAACCGGCAGCGTCCTGCCGATGACGTTCAACGTCCTGGTCGCCGGCGAGCCGCCGTCCGAGGACCGTCCCGGCGCCGGACGCGGCGCCGAACAGCGGCTGACGGACTGGATCACCGACCAGGAACCCCACCTCACCGGCCGGCTCGAGGAACTGGCCGGCCGGTGCGAACTGCGCGTGGAGATCACCCTGGAACGCCAGGCCACCGCGGCCGGCGACCCGATGCCGGGGACCCGTGGGGCGGAACCCGGCGGACGCTCGCCGGGGATGCTCAGACTGCTGGCCAAACAACGCGAGCAGCAGGCCCGGAACGCGGCCGGGGAACTCGCCGACACGCTGCACGCCCGGATCCGGCGCCGTCTGCTGTCGGTCGCGGAGGACTTCCGGGACCGCGGCCCCGCCCACCGGGCGGCCGGCGAGACACACGTCCTGTCCGCCGCCCTGCTCGTCCGGCACGAGGACATCGACGCCGTCGGCACCGTACTGAGCGAGACACAGGCCGCTCAGCCCGCCTGCCGCATCCGCTTCCTCGGGCCCTGGCCGCCGTACTCCTTCACCGAGGCCGAACACCGCCCGCGCGACGGCGAGATGCCCTCGCTGCGTCCGGACGCCCCTTCCACGCCGGCACCGGGTGGCCGGCCGTGACCGTGCCGTGACGCACCGGCGCCCGCTCGGCGCGGAGGTCCGCACCTGCCCCACGGTCTCGCCCGGCTCCGGGCCGAAGGCGGTGGGCGATCCACGGGCCGGGCCGAGTTCCAGCTGACCACACTCAACGTCCGGCTCCTCCTGGACGGTCACCTCGCGGTGAAGGCCCATGGCCGACCGGCCGGCGGTGGTCGGGGCGCGTACGTCTCGTTCCCGGTCCCCGACGAGCCGGCCCTGGCGGCTCTGGTCGCCGACGCGGCCAGTCGCGCCGCGACGTTGTGGGCCGCCCACCGCGGTCTCGGCTGAGCCCGCGCGTGACGCGGGCCGGCTTGTCAGCCACGACGCCGCCCTGAGCCCGGTCCGGAAGGATCGATGCAGCCCGTCGACGCCGGCGCTGCGGATGATGCACGTGCTGGACGACTCGGCCGGCTGGTACCGCCCCATGGTGAGGAAGGGCAGTCGGATGCCGCCGCGTTCGACGACGGCGCAGGGGGTGGGGCTCCTCTGCCGGAAGGTCACGCAGAAGCCGAAGCCGAAGCCGAGGGCGGTCAGCGGACGCGGACGTGGACGACGACGCGCGCCCCGTTCACGTGGGTCGTCGCCTGCTTCCGGAAGTGCTGCCGCAGGATGCGGGTCTTGGCCCGCTCCCGCGGGTCGCCCGTCAGGTGGCCGCCCGCCCGGCCGTGGACCACGACGATCCGGTCGAACCGCAGCATGCGCGCCGCTATGTCCGCCGCGGGCAGCTCGACACCGGCCAGCGTGTGCGACGCTGCCGGGCTCTCCGCCAGTGCCAGGTCCGTCAGCGCGCGCGTGTCCCCGGGGTACGGTTCGGTCCAGTGCCGGTGCTGGGCCGGGACGTAGAGCAGTCCGTCACCCGGGCGGCCCGACTCGTGCAAGGCGGCGCCCACGGCGGTGGCGTCGTTGCTCCGGCTGTCGGGGGCCCTGAGCGCGAGGCTCGTCGGCACGAGCGCCGCCAGCGCGGCGACCGCGGCCACTCCCACGCCCACCGTGATCCACGGTCCGCCGGACGACCGCCGCAGCCGGCGGACGTGATCCGCACCCGAACCCGTCAACAGCGCGATCCCGACATGGCTGTAGAGCACGTACCGGTCGACGAACAGCGGCTTGAACAGCGAGGCGGCGAGCAGCAGCAGGCACGGGAGGACCACCAACGGCACGGCCAGCACGGGCAGCCGCACCGGCCGGCCGCGCACCCCCGCGGGCGCCAGTGCGCACACCACCCCCAGGGCCGCCACCGTCACGAAACCGGGAAGCCGCACCGGCCCCTCGATCCACGACACCTGCTCCGACTGCGCCGCACTGCGGAGCACCAGCGGCACCAGCCCCGTCACCACGGCCGCGGCCGTCACCCCCCACGCCCGCAGCACCGTGCGTGGCACACGGGACACGAGCAGCGTGACCCCGTGCGCGACCAGGGCGAGCACCGCGAACTCGTGGAGCAGACAGGCGAGCAGCATCGCGGCGCCGTACATCGCCCACCGCCCTCGGGTGTGCCGCACGACGCCGCCGACCAGCGCGTACGTGGCCCAGGCGACCAGCGCGCAGACCAGGGCGTACGAGCGGCCCTCCTGCGCGTACTTCTGCACCTGGGGGAGCAGCGGGAACACCAGCCCGGCGAGCAGCCCGACGTGAGGCCCCGCCAGACGCAGCCCGAGGAGCCCGACGGCGCTCGCCGCCGCGGCCATGGCCAGCACGGACGGCAGCCGCAACGCGGGCAGCCCCGGGCCGAAGAGGTCGAAGACCCCGTGCATCAGGGCGTAGTGCAGGGCGTGGACCAGGTCGACGTGCTGGGTGGTCTGCCAGATCTGTGACAGGTCGCGCTGCGCGAGCGCGTACGTGACGGCCTCGTCGCCCCACAGCGTGTTCTCCCGGCGGACGCCCCAGAGCCCGAGCACGACGCCCAGCAGGAAGGGCGCGAGGACGATCACTGCGGGGACCGGGCGGGGCGACGGCCGGCGGGAGGGCGGGGCAGGGGATGAGACCGTCGCCTCGACCGGAACGGGCGCACGGGTGTCAACGGACATGCCGGGAAGGGCCTTTCAGCTGGGGGTGGGAAGCCCCGACAGCGTGGCCGAACCTCGTTGATCGCTTGCTGATCCAACCTGACCGGACGATCAGGAAGGTGCCCCGGCGCTGTGCGAGGCTGCACCGCATGCGGATACTCGTGGTGGAAGACGAGGTGGACCTCGCCCGCAGCCTGCGCACCGGCCTGACCGCCGAGGGGTACAGCGTCGGCCTCGCCCATGACGGCCGGCAGGGACTCTGGATGGCCCGGACCGGCGCGTACGCGCTGGTCGTACTCGACTTGATGCTGCCCGGCCTCAACGGCTACAAGGTCTGCGCCCAGTTGCGCCGCGAGGGCAACGCGACGCTCATCCTGGTGCTCACCGCCAAGGACGGTGAGTGGGACCAGGCGGAGGCGCTGGACACGGGGGCCGACGACTACCTGGCCAAGCCGTTCTCCTACATGGTGCTCGTCGCCCGGCTGCGGGCCCTGCCCCGCCCGTCCTCGCCGTGGGTGACCTGTCGCTGGACGTCGCCGGCCGTGTGTGCCGCAGGGCCGGGACGCGGGTGGACCTCACCCCGAGGGAGTTCGCCGTCCTGGAGCTGCTGGCCCGCCGCGCGGGCCAGGCCGTGTCCAGGGCGGACCTGCTGTACCACGCGTGGCCCGACGAGGCCTACGACCCCAACTTGGTGGAGGCGCGCGTCAGTTCACTCCGCCGAAAGGTGGACGCCGCGTTCCGGCGGCAGTCCCTGCAGACCGTACGAGGCACCGGCTATCGATTGGTGGACGACCGTGAACGCGAGTAGGGGACGAAGCCGCTGGTGGCCTCGTTCGGTACGGGCCCGCGCGGCCCTCGCCGCGGCGCTGACCGCCGCGGTCGTCCTGACCGGCATCGGCTGGTGGGTGCACCAGGAGGTCTACCGGCGGAGTCTGTCGGTCGCGCATGAGAAGGCCCGTGACGACCTCTTCGCCCTCGTCGACCAGCTCGAGAAGGGCCACGTCCCCAGTCCGCGGCGCGCCGTGCCGTACGAGGTCGTGGCGACCGGCCGGCACACCGCCGTGGCCGCCGGCGGGGGCATGGACGACTTCGACCCGGGTGCCGGACATGTGCTGCCCGCCCCTGCCGCGCGCACGACTCCGATGCCGGACGGTGGCCCGGAACGGGGCTACGCGTACCAGCCCATCCGCATACCGGACCGCTCCGACTACGACCCGGGCGGCGGCAGCGTTCCCCACCTGGCCGGCCGGACCTACGAGATCCTGTACGACGACATCCGGGCCGGACAGCTGAGCCGTGAACAGGCCGCCGCACTCGGCGTCCGCCCCGACGCCACCCTGCGGGCCTACGTCGTCCTGGTCCCGGACACCGCCGAGGACATGGCCGCAGCCATCGACGACCTGCTGCTGCGCGCCGGCCTCGTCGGCCTCGTCCTCGTCGGAGCCGTCGCCTACGTCACCGTCCGCGTCGCGCTCCGGCCCGTCGAAGCTGTCCGCCGCCTCACCGCCTCGGTCACCGATCCGCGCGAACGTGTCACCGTCCCCGCCACCGCCCACGAGATCACCGCCCTCGCCACCGCCATCAACACCACGCTCCGACGGCTCGATCACGCCGCCGCCCAGCAGCGCCGATTCGTCGCCGACGCCGCCCACGAGCTGCGCAGCCCGCTCACCACCCTGCTGACCAGCCTGGAGGTGGCCTCGCCTACCCGGAACGCACCGACTGGCCCGCCACCGCCACGACCGCCGCACGGCAGACCCGCCGCCTCCAGGGGCTCGCCGAGGACCTGCTGCTGCTCGCCCGTCTCGACACCCGCGCCCCGGCGGCCGACCCCGAGCCCGTCGACCTGAGCGCCCTCACCTCCGAGCTGACCGAGCACCACCCCCTCGCCGCACGCAAGGTGAAACTCACCCTCGAAAGCACCGACCCCGCGTACGTCCGCGGTACTCGCGACGAACTCGAACGGCTGCTGCGCAACCTCCTCGACAACGCCGCCCGCCACGCCGCCCACCGCATCCAGGTGACCGTCCGGAGCGAGGACGACCAGGTCGTCGTGACGGTGCACGACGACGGGCCGGGCGTGCCGGCCGGGGACGCCGAGCGGATCTTCGAACGCTTCGTCCGGCTGGACGACGCCCGCTCCCGCGACCAGGGGGGAACCGGTCTGGGCCTCGCCATCGTCCGTGACCTGGCCCAGCGGCACGGAGGCACCCTCACCCTCGCCCCGCGCACCCTCGGAGCGTGCTTCGAGCTGCGCCTGCCGCAGGCCCCCGCCCCGGACCCGGACGCGGACGCGGGCTGACACGCCCGGCAGCGGCCATCCGCCCGCCGGGGCGTCCTCGCGGGCGGCGCCGGCGACGCGCGTACGACGAGTGCGGTGGCCGCTCGACGTGGCGGGACCCGGCCTTCTCGCCGCCCGCCGGCCGCTCGGAGCGGCGCCCGGGAGAAGACGCCGAGCCGGCCGGGTCGAGGCGCCGTCCGGTGGGTACCCGCACGGCATGTTCAAGCGCGCACTGTGGCAGGGACTGATCGCCGGCACCGCCGGAGGCGTCGTGATGACCCTCGGCGAGAAGCTCGAGCAGGCCGTCACCGAACGGCCCGACTCCCACGTACCCGCCCGGGTCCTGCAACGCCTGACCGGCCTGCCCGAACACCCGGGCAGGCAGCCGCTGCCGGTGAACTGGGCCATGCACTTCGGGCAGGCCGCCCTTCTCGGCGTGCTGCGCTCGGTCATGGCGCAGGCAGGACTGCGCGGACCGGTCGCCTCGGCGAAGTTCACCGTCGCGCGCCTCACCAACGACCAGATCCTCGAGAACGCCACCGGTGTCGGCGCCCCGCCGCCCACCTGGCCCCGCCGGGAACTCGTCATCGACGTCCTGCACAAGACCGTCTACGCCTTCGTCACCGGAGCGGTCGCCGACGCCCTCGCCCGGCGGAGCATCGGTCCCGGGCCCGGTCAGCGCCATGCAGCCCTGCGCCCCGGCCGCCGTCCCGACGTCGGGCCGCTGCCCCGCGGCGAGGCGTACGGCAGGTGACCGGAGGGAACCCCGCGGGCGGCGCCGCCTCTCGGTGACCGGCTGCTCGGGCCATGCCGAGTTCTGGACGGCCTCGACGAAGTCGACACGGCGGAAGCCCGGCACGAAGTGCTCCAGGACGTCGGCGTTGACCGTGCCGAAGGTGGTGCCGGGCCGGTGCCTGAAGCCGTCGGCGAACGCCTGGAGGATCTGACGCTTGAAGTCCGGGCGCGGGTGCGCGGCGGTGACCTCGTCGATGTGCGCGCGGGTGAGGTCGTCCGGGCGCAGGCCCGGCACGTCGGTCCCCACACCCGCCGTCGTCGCCGCGATCTCGGGGGCCATCTCGTACGGCACCTCCGGGGTGGTGCGCAGGGCGACGGCCGTCCACACCGTGCCGGCGTCGTCCTCGGACAGCCCGTGGCGCAGCAGGAACGCCCGGGCCTGGTCGGCCCCGTCCATCTCGAACCGCTGGTCGTCGGAGCGATACGGCTCCACCAGCCCGGTGCCGTGGAACAGGGCGGCCACGTACAGCAGTTCGAGGTCGGGGCGCAGCCCGCGCGCCGCGGCCTGAGGGCTGCCGAACAGGAACACCCGGCGGGAATGGCGGGAGATCAGCGGCGGGTCGTGTCGCGGATCAGTTCGGTGGCGTCCCGCGCCGGCGCGCTGTCGGGAATCGCGACACCGGCGATCTTCTCGCTCATGGCTGCCTCCAAGAGGTCGGGCGGTGCGGAACACTTCCACCCTGCGCCTCCGCCGGCGCCCGCGCCCTCTCACGGAGGGCCGACGACCCCTTGGAAACGGGCACGGGGAGCCGAGGGCCGTCGGCCCGCTTATGGTGATCCGATGCTGCTCGTTCCCAGGTGGGCGCTGCTCTCGTCGGGGTGCGCGCCGGTGCTGCTGATCGCGGGGTGGGTGGTCGCGGCGGCGCTGGAGGGGTCCGCCTACGATCCGGTGACGCAGACGATCAGCGTCCTGGCGGCCTACGGCGCCTCGGGCTCCTGGGTGATGACCGGGGCGTTCCTCGCGCTGGGCGTCTGCCACCTGCTCACCGCGTGGGGACTGCGGGCGGCCGCGGCGGCCGGGCGGGTGGCGCTGGCCGGCGGGGGAGCGGCCGCACTGGCCGCGGCGGTGGTCCCCACGCCGAGCAGCGGAGGATCGCTGGGGCACGGGTCGGTGGCGGTCGCCGGGTTCACGCTGCTCGCCCTGTGGCCGGTCCTCGCCGCGAGCGGCGGCAGCGGCACGCCGTGGGCGCTGCGGCCGCTGCCGTCCTTCGCGGCGACCGCGGTGATGGTCGCCGGGGCGGTGTGGTTCCTGGTCGAGACGGACCGGCACGGCATGGCGGGCGTCGCCGAACGCGTGGTGACGGCCGTGCAGTCGCTGTGGCCTTTCGTCGTCGTCCTGTCGTGCCTCCGGCACCGCGCGGGGCGCGGTGCGCCGTCCGCGTGACCGTCTCGGAGGAACCGTGAGCCGCCCACGGGCCCGGACGGCCGCACCGCGTCCCGGTCGCCCCGCGACCAGGTGTCACGGACAGCCGTGCCGCACGCGGTCAGCCGCTCGACCGGGCCGGCCGGACCCTGCGGGTGCTCCGCGTCGGCGCTCGAGCGGACCCCGGAGCCGGGCGGACGCCCGGTCGCGGGGGCGGACCGCTAACCCGCCTCGATGCGGAGGACGCGGCGGGCCGCCTCGGCCTCCGCGGCCGGCGGGGAGAGCTCGTCCAGCGTGCCCAGCTCCGTGTCGCCCGCCAGTTCCCGCTCCCAGGCGTCGGCGAGCCGCTGCTGCTCCTCGTGGGGTTTCGCGCTGACGGCCTCCCGGTGCTCCGGGTCCAGGGCCGTGAGGAAACGCTCGACCGAGTCCGTGGACATGCCGTGCTCCTTGTTCGCTCGGGAAGGCGCCGCTCGGCCCGGGATGGCCGGCGCCTCGGGGGACGGGTGCCCGATACGGCCCGGGGTCACCCTGCCGGCCCCGCACGGTCGGAACACGCACTTGCCGCATCTATCGAATTTCGATAGTTTTCCATCGTCATTCGATCGACGTGCGGGGGGGGTGCCCCGTGTCCCACGCGCCCCCTGTCTCCTGTCCCGTGTCCCCTGCCCCGTCCCGTGCCCTGGAGCGTCCCGATGCCCTCACCCGCCCGTGCCCGTGTGCCCGCGCCCGCCGCCCGTCCGTCGTCCGGGGACGCGACCCGTACCGATGTCCTGGTCGTGGGGGCCGGACTGGCCGGACTGCACGTCGCCACGCGGCTCGCCCGGCAGGGGCACGACGTACTCCTGGTGGACCGGCGCACCACCCTGGCTGGCGCGATCCGCACCACCGGGATCTTCGTGCGCAAGACGCTCGACGACTTCCCGCTGCCCGAGCGGCACCTGGGCCCGCCGATCCGGCGCATGCTGCTCTACCCACCCAGTCGGAGCCGCCCCGTCGCCCTGGTCAGCGACCGGGACGAGTTCCGCGTCGGCGACATGGCCGGGCTGTACGAGACGTCGGCCGCCGTCGCCGCCGACGCGGGCGTACGCCTCGCGCTGGGCACCCGCTACGCCGGCCGGCACGACGGCGCGTACCACCTGACCGGCCGCGAGGGGCCCTTCCGGGTCCGCGCCCGGTACGTCGTCGGCGCGGACGGCGCCCGGTCGAGCGTCGCCCGCGACCTCGGCCTCGACCGCAACCGCCACCTCCTGGTCGGGGCCGAGGAGGTCTTCCCGGTGACCCCGAACGGCGAACCGCCCACCTTCCACTGCGTCCTCGACCCCCGGATCGCCCCCGGATACCTCGCGTGGGCGGTCAACGACGGCGAGCACGCCCACGTCGGCGTCGCCGGGTACGCCGACCGCTTCCCCGACGGACTGCGCCGGGCCATGGAACGCTTCAGCTCCCGCGCTCCCGGGCTCGGGGGCGTACGGCGTCCCGAGGCGGTGGAGCGGCGCGGCGGGCCGATACCCGTCGGCGGGGTGCTGCGCCGCATCGGCTGCGCGGACGGACTGCTCGTCGGGGACGCGGCCGGCGCGGTGTCCCCGCTCACCGCCGGCGGCCTCGACCCCTGCCTGCGCCTGTCCGACCTGGCCGCCCAGGTCCTCGACGACGCCCTGCGGACCGGCGCCCCGCACGCACTGACCCACTACAGCGGCGCCACCCTGCGGTCCCGTTTCCGCGGCCGGCTGGCACTGCGCACCGGACTCGCGCACATCCGGACGCCCGCCGCGACCACCGCGGCGTTCACCCTGTTGCGCACTCCGCCCGGCCGGGCGGCGGCGGCCCGGATCCTCTTCGGCGACCGCTCCTTCCCCGATCAGCCCGCCCCCCGGCCGAGCCTGGCGAGCGGCTGACCCCGGTGTCGCGGAGGGTCCGCGCCGCATGCGCGCCCCTGCCACCCCGTGCACGCTGGACCCATGGCGAGCGACCACCCCATCGTGATCTACCCGCCCGCCGGCGACGGCGGCCGCCGGGTCCGGGCCGGGCCGCACTTCCTGGGCATGGCCTACACCCTGCTGGACGTCGTGGAGTTCCTGCGGCTGGCCGGGATGGAGGACGTCGACGACGACTGGATGCGGCAGTCCCCGCTCGTCGAGTGGCGCGGCGGCGGCCCGGACACCTGGACCGCCGCCCACGACTGACGGGGCCGTGCCGCTGCGGGACGATGTGACCATGACGGAACTGGTCGAACGCGTGGACGACGACGATCGGGTGATCGGCCTCGTGGGCAGGGACGAGGCGATACGCAGGCGGTGGCTGCACCGCGTCGCGACGGTCGTCTGCCGGGACACGCGGGGGAGGATCCTGGTGCACCGCCGACCGCACGGCGTGTCCCGCTTCCCGGGCGGCGTCAACTGGATGCTCGGGGGAGCGGCGGAGCCGGGCGAGACCTACGAGGAGGCCGCCGCGCGGGAGCTGACGGAGGAACTGGGCGTGCGGGCCCGCCCCCGCCTCGTCCTCGCGTTCCGGTGCGCGGGCGTGATCAGCCCGTACCGGCTCGGACTGCACGAGACGGTGGTGACCGGGCCCGTCGCCCCCGACCCGGACGAGATCGCGTGGCACGACTGGCTGACGGAGCCGCAGCTCGCGGAGCTGGTACGGGACACGGCGTTCGTTCCGGACGCCCGGGAGGCGTACGACCGCTGGGCCGCCCTGCGCCGCGGGGAGCCGAACCCGGCGGGCCCCGCCGAGTGAAACGGGCGGGCCGCCCCGGCGTCCGCGTTCGCGCGCCGTCCGCCGGGCGGTCACCATGGCAGGGACCGGGGGCGGGCCGACTCGTCGTCGCGGAGGGTGGACATGTGGGTGCCGGTCCTGTTCGCGCTGGGCGCCGCGCTCAGCAACGCCCTCGCGACCGTGCTCCAGCGCAAGGCCGCCCTGACCGTGCCCAAGTCCGACGGCCTGCGCGTCGGACTCGTCCTCGACCTGCTGCGCCGCCCCGTCTGGCTGGCCGGCTTCATGGCCGTGATCACCGCCGGCGTCTGCCAGGCCGTGGCGCTCGCGACCGGACCGATCACCATCGTGCAGCCCTTGTTCGTCCTGGAACTCCCGCTCGCCCTCGTCATCGCCACGGCACTGCTCCAGGGGCGGCTGTCCCGCACCGGCTGGCTGGCCGTCTGCACGGTGGTGGCGGGGCTCGCCGTCCTGCTGTTCGCCGCGTCGCCCGCCGGGAACCGCACCCAGGTGCCGATGACCCACTGGATCCCGGCCCTCGCCGTGTGCGCCGCCGCCGTCGTCGCCCTCGTCGTCGTCGCACTCGGCCGCCCCGAGGGCCGCGCACGCGCCGCCTGCTTCGGACTGGCCGCGGCGGTCTCGTACGCCATGACGGCCGCGCTGATGAAGACGTCGATGCACACCCTCGACGACGGAGGCGTCACCGCCTTCCTCACCACCTGGCAGACGTACGGCTTCGCCCTGTTCGGGGTCTGCGCGCTGTTCCTCCTCGAGAACGCGATGCAGTCCGGCCCCTTGGTCGCCTCCCAGCCGGCCCTCACGCTGGGGGACGCGTGCGTGAGCCTGGCCCTCGGCATCACGGTCTACGCGGAGTACGTCCGCACGGGATGGTGGCTGGTCCCCCAGTTCCTGGGCGCCGCGCTGATCGTGGCCGGCGTGCTGGCGCTGTCCCGCCTGCCGTTGGCGCGGGCGCTGGCGAGCGAGGAGAAGGGGACGCCCTGAGGGGAACGTCGTTCCGGGTGCCCCGCACCTGCGCGCGTCGCTCGACGACTGACGCCCCGTCATCCCCCCACACGCTTGTGAGGAGCCTTTTCGTGGACCGTTCCGCCGGCGGGCCGAGGCCCTCCGTGCCCCGGTCCGAGCAGGCCGCGCCGGCCGCCGCGACGGCCCTGCCGCCACAGCGCGCAGCGGGAGCCGCCACCGGCGCATGACTGCTGACGCCGGATCTCACGCGAGGTCACGGGCGGCCAGGAGGGGCGCCCTGGCTGTGACCACGCGGCTCGCCGGCGCCCTACGGAGGACGCTGTGTAAGGTCCCGCCACATGACCCCACCGTCCCCCGCCGCCCCCGCCCCCGGCCCCCGCCCCCGCGCCCGTGACCTGGGCATCGTCATCGGACCCACCCCCACCGGACCGCTCGACGCCCTCACCGACGTGCCGGGAGTCCGCGTCGGACACACCACCCTCCGGCCCCGCCCCGACGTGCACAGCGGCGTCACCGCCGTCGTCCCCGACGGCGTACGTCCCGGAGCCCCGCTCCCCGCCGGCGTGTTCACCGGCAACGGGTACGGCAAGCTCATGGGCACCACCCAGCTCGCCGAACTCGGCGAGCTGGAGACTCCCGTGCTGCTCACCTCCACGTTGTCCGCGTTCCGGGTCGCCGATGCCCTCGTCGGGTGGATGCTCGAACAGCCCGGATGCGAGGAGGTGGTGAGCCTCAATCCCGTCGTGGGGGAGTGCAACGACGGTTTCCTGTCCGACATCCGCCGCCGGCCCGTGCGCGAGGAGCACGTCCGCGCCGCGTTGGACAGGGCGTCGGCGGGGACGGTCGCCGAAGGGTGTGTCGGTGCGGGGACCGGCACCGTCGCCCTCGGGTTCAAGGCCGGTGTCGGGACGTCCTCCCGCACACCGGAGGTGAGGGGCCGCCGTGTCACCGTGGGCGTCCTCGTGCAGGCCAACTTCGGCGGCGCCCTGCGCGTCCTCGGACGGACCGTCACGCCCCGCTCGCTGGGGCTGGAGGACGCCGGGCCGCCCGCGGAGACCGGGTCCTGCATGATCGTGGTCGCCACGGACGCCCCGCTCGACGCCCGGCAGCTCACCCGCGTCGCACGCCGCGCCGTCTTCGCCCTCGCCCGCACGGGCGCGGCCTACAGTCACGGCAGCGGTGACTACGCCGTGGCCTTCACCACCACCCGGCCCGGCGCCGCGCCCCCGCTCGCCGACGCCGACCTGAGCCCCCTCTTCGAGGCGGTCCTCGACGCGGTGGAGGAAGCGGTCCTCAACTCCCTCCTCGCCGCCACCACGACCACGGGCTACGCCGGGCGCACCGTCCCCGCCCTCCCCTCGGCAGCTGCCGCGGGCGCCGCCTCGTCCACCGGCCGCTGATCCCGGCGGCCCCACACCATCGCCAGCCCCGGACCCACCTCCGCCAGCCGCGGTGACTCCAGGTAGGCCAGCGCCTCGTCCACCCCCCGTGCGTCGACCCGCCCCGTCGCCTCCAGTTCCGGGCGCATGCGCTGCCAGGTGTCCGACCAGAAGTGGGCCGCCGGGCCGCCCGGGAGCAGGGGCGGGCAGACGACCTCCGCGCCGATGTCGCGCAGGCCCGCCTCGCGCAGGTAGCGGGGGTACGCCGGCACCTCGCCGATGTCGGTGCCGATCGTCGCCCGCAGCGCCGCCCACATGGCGTCCATGGTCCGCCGGTACGCGGAGGAGCGGTCACGGGTGTCGGGCAGTTCCACCGCGTCGCCGAGCACCAGCAGCCCGCCCGGGCGGAGCAGGCCCGCCAGCCGGCGGACGAGCCGCCGGCGTCCGGGCAGGTGCATCAGCACGAACCGGGCGTGCACCAGGTCGAACCTGCCCGGGTCCAGGTCCTCGTCGGTGATGTCCGCGGTGAGCACCCGCAGCCCGGGCAGCTCCCACGCGGTCAGGGCGCGGGTGTCCCGGTCCAGGGCGACGACCTCCGCCACGCCGGCGTCCTCCAGCAGCCACCGGGCGACGGTCCCGGTCCCCGCGCCGACCTCCAGGCACCGCATGCCCGGACCCGCGCCCAGCTTCCGGAGCCGGCGGGCGGTGACCGGGTCGTACACCAGCGCGGCGGCGTCGATGCGCTCCGACTCGTGCGGGTCCTCGGGCGTGAAGAGGTCCCGCCCGTAACGCCCGGGGCCGCCGTCACCGCCGGGCGTGCCCCCACCGTCGGGCGCGCCGCCCGAGGGAGCTGCCGGATCCGTCACCCGGCCACCCCGGTCAGTCGATCCCGCTCGGCGTCGGCGACGGCGTGCGCCCCGCGAGTACTTCCTGCAGCCGCTGCGTGCCCTGCTCCACCGCGGCCGACGTGGTGTCGTGGTCGGCGCCCTCCAGCCCGCCGTTGGTGACCGTGATCGCGTCCGCGCCGATCTGCACGGCGGCGACGTCCAGGCTCAGGGTGGCGGGGACGCCGTTGCTCTCGCCCTTCACCGTCACGGTCAGCCCCTGCCGGTTGTCGCCGACCTGCGGCAGCGACGTCTCGATGACCTGGACCGTGCGCTCCCCGGCGTCTCCACCGGTCAGCGTGAACTGGTCACAGATGTCGGGCAGCCGGCTCAGCCACTGCAGGGAGTCGTCCAGCTCCGCCTTGTCGTACGCGGCGACCTGGTACAGCAGCCGCGAGTCGCCCTCCTGGAAGCCGGTGAGCGCGGAGGCGCCCGTGGGCCTGCCCAGCAGGGTCTCGTCGAACAGTGCGTCGACCAGACGCCGGCAGTCCGCCGTGCCGCTCGTGCCGTCGACGAACGCGGCCACGTCGACGCTGCCCACCAGCAGCGAGTCCCGCCACTCGCGCGGGTCCCGCACCTGCGTCCAGTCGTCCTCCAGGTCCGCCGGGGTGATCAGCGCGTTCCGGGCGCCCTCCTCGCTGAGGTCCGACGGTGACGCCGAACCGGAGGGCGATTCGCCGGCGGGCGTGGAGGCCGCGGGCGACGTGGTCTGCGCGGCGAGGCCCCGCTCGGCGGCCGTGGACGAGGTGCCCGCCCCGGGCGACACGCTGCCGTCCGAACCGGAACAGGCCGCCGCGGCGAACAGCGTGCCGACGGCCAGGGCAGCGGCCAGGGCGCGGACCGGCCGGGTGAGCGGACGAGGGGTGGTCACGTGTGCCTCCTGTGGGACGGACGGTCGCCCGGCGCCTCCCCGCACCGGACACGCTTGCCCCCCTGACCTCCCACCGCACCACCGCACCGCCCGTACGACCAGCGCAGCGGAGGCATACAGGTGAGAGCGCCGGGAACACGGGCCCGTGGCTCCGGCCGGACGCGTACCGGCCCGGCGGCCGCGACGACTCCGACGGGCGCCCCCACGGCGCCCGCGCGGGAACGCTGATACGTTCCCGTTGCACCGCTATGTCCCGGAAAGGAAAGAAGCCACGTCCCCCACCGACAACGGCCCGACTCCGTCCACCGAGGCGGCCAGGCGCCATCCGAGGCTGTTCCGCGCCGTCCGTCGTCGGCAGAATCCGCCGCTGCGGCGGTCGGACATCACGGTGACGGACGAGCGGGCGGTCAAGCGTGCGGTGAAGGCCGCCTCGCTCGGCAACGCCATGGAATGGTTCGACTTCGGGATCTACGCGTACCTGGCCGGCACCATCGGCAGGGTCTTCTTCCCCTCGGGGAACGAGACGGCGCAGCTGCTGTCCTCCTTCGCCACCTTCGCGGTGGCCTTCCTGGTGCGCCCGCTGGGCGGCATGGTCTTCGGACCGATGGGCGACAAGATCGGCCGCAAGAAGGTCCTCGCCCTGACGATGATCCTGATGGCGATCGGCACGGCCGCGATCGGCATGCTGCCGACGTACGCGGCGGTCGGCTTCTGGGCCCCGCTGCTGCTGATCCTCTTCCGGCTGCTCCAGGGCTTCTCCACCGGCGGCGAGTACGGCGGCGCCTCCACCTTCATCGCCGAGTACGCCCCCGACCGGCGGCGCGGCTACTTCGGCAGCTTCCTGGAACTGGGCACGCTGGCCGGCTACACCGGCGCGGCGACTCTGGTCGTGGGGCTCACCGCCTGGCTCGGCTCCGACACCATGGACGCCTGGGGCTGGCGCATCCCCTTCCTGATCGCCGGTCCGCTCGGCATCGTCGGCATCTACCTGCGGCTGAAGCTGGACGACACCCCCGCCTACCTCAAGCTGGGGGAGGGCAACGTCCACGTCTCCGACGCCGCGAACCAGGTGGAGACCACCGCCCGCGGCGACCTCGCCAAGATCTTCCGGCAGCACTGGCGGGTCCTGGTGCTGTGCATCACCCTGGTCGGCGCGTACAACATCACCGACTACATGCTGCTGTCGTACATGCCGACGTACCTGTCCGACGAGCTGGGCTACTCCGAGTCGCACGGACTGCTGATCCTGGTCGCCACCATGGTGCTGCTGATGCTGATCATCAACCAGGTCGGCCGGCTCAACGACCGCTTCGGGCGCAAGCCGCTGCTGATGGCCGGCATGCTGGGCTTCCTCTTCCTGTCCGCGCCGGCGTTCCTGCTCGTGCAGGAGGGCAGCCTGCTCGCGGTGTCGGCCGGCATGCTGATGCTCGGTCTGTCCCTGGTATGCCTGCTCGGCACCATGTCGGCCGCGCTGCCCGCCATGTTCCCGACGCCCGTGCGCTACGGCTCCCTGTCGGTCGGCTACAACCTGTCGGCCTCGCTGTTCGGCGGCACCACCCCGCTGGTGATCACCGCGCTGATCGGCGTGACCGGCTCCGACATGATGCCCGCGTACTACGCGATGGCGGCCGCCCTGGTCGGGGTGATCGCGGTGGCCTGCATGAAGGAGACGGCGCAGCAGCCTCTGGAGGGGTCTCCGCCCTCGGTGCAGACCGAGGAGGAGGCCGCGGAGATCGTGCAGGCGCAGGCGCCGTCCCCGAAGTTCTGACGCGGACGCCGGCGAGGAGCACCACGCGCCGCCCGGGCCGGGGACCCCGGTTCTCGAAGCCCGGTGCGGCGCCGTCGGGGCCCTCCGCGGAGGGCACGCCGAGGGCAGGCCGCCCGCCCGTCCCGAAGGTCACCGGACCGAACCGGACGACACCGGCGCGGGTGGCGGAACAGGTGACCGGGGGCCGCTGTTACACCTGCTGCCTGACATGCGCGAGTCATTCGACTCGTGCGGTGACGGCGGAAGGAGCACCTCATGGCACGCAGCACGGCACGCCCCCTCGTCAAGCTGAAGTCCACGGCCGGCACGGGCGTCACCTACGTGACGCGCAAGAACCGTCTGAACGACCCGGACCGCCTGGTCCTGCGGAAGTACGACGCGGTCGCCGGACAGCACGTCCTCTTCCGCGAGGAACGCTGACCCACCCCGTCCCCGCCGCTTCCGGCGGCGGAGGCCGCGGGAAAGGGCCCCCATGAGGCACGGCACCCGCCCCGCCTCCCGCCCGGCCGTCTTCCGCGACCGCGCGGCAGGGTTCCCGTTCCTGACCCGCTCCACCCTCGACTCCGGCAGGACGGTCGAGTGGGAGGACGGCACGACCTGTCCGGTCGCCGACGTCGAGATCCCGTCGGCGAGCCACCCGTTCCGCACCGGCACCGCACGCGTCCTCCACACCGCGGGACGCGTGGAGCGCTTCGAGCGGCGCTCCGGCACCGCTCCGGCCCGCCGCTGACCGGGACCCGGCCCTTCCCGGGCGCCCCGGGTCCCCCACAGGAGCACGTGAGGAAGGTACGCAAGTCCCTGCGCTCGTTGAAGGCCAGGCCCGGCGCCCAGGTGGTGCGCCGCCGGGGCGTGACCTTCGTGATCAACAAGAAGGACCCGCGCTCCAAGGCCCGCCAGGGCTGACGAGCCGCAGGCGCCCCACGACGTCCGCACGGCCCGGCACCGCACTCCGCGGTGCCGGGCCGTCGGCGTGTTCCCGGCGCCGCCCGGCGGCCGCCTCCCGGTGCGGCGCACCCGCCGCGCGGCCAGGATGGAAGGACGTCACGGGACCGGGCGGTGACGCCTGGCGTGACGGGGCGGACGGCAGCCGGGAGGCGGAGATGACGGTGAACCGGGTCGGCCTGGTCGTGCACGGCGGACGCCCCGAGGCGGTGGCGGCCGCCGGCACGGTCCGCGACTGGTGCGTGGAGTACGGCGTCGCCTGCAAGGACGTCGACGTGTGGGCCGACGGCGGCCGGCACAGCGCCCGTCAGGAGGTGGCCGCCGCGGGCGACCCCGACCTGGTCGTCACCCTCGGCGGCGACGGCACGTTCCTGCGCGGCGCCCGGCTGGCCGCCGCCGCGGACGCCCTGGTCCTCGGCGTCGACCTCGGCAGGGTGGGCTTCCTGACGGAGGTGCCCATGACCGGGGTGCGCACCGCGCTGGACGCCGTCCACGAGGGCCGCCTGGCGGTCGAGGAGCGGATGCTGCTGACCATGCGCGCCTCCCGGCGCCTGGAGATCCCCGCGGACATCGAGGCGCTCATGCGGTACGGACGCGGCCCGCTGCTGCCGCCGACCAGCGTGCGCCCCGACTGCGAGACGGGCGGCGAGTGGGGCGTCCCGCTGGACGTGGCCGCCCTCAACGACGTGGTCCTGGAGAAGCTCGCCCGGGACCGGCAGGTCTCCGTCGGCGTCTACATCTCCGGCCGTCTGCTCGCCTCGTACTCCGCGGACGCGCTGCTGGTGGCGACCCCGACCGGTTCGACGGCGTACAGCTTCGCCGCCGGCGGCCCGGTCGTCTCACCGCGCGCGGAGGCGCTGGTGTTCACGCCGGTCGCGCCGCACATGACGTTCGACCGCTCGGTCGTGGCCGCGCCGGACGAACCCGTCGGACTGCGGGTCCTGGAGCGGTCCGGGCGGGCGGCCGTCAGCGTCGACGGCCAGGTCCGGGGCGTCATCGGCCCGGGCGACTGGATCGGCGTGTACGCGGCCCCCCGCAGGCTGCGCGCCGTACGCCTCGGCCCGATGGACTTCTACGGGCGGCTGCGCGAGCGGATGAACCTGACCGACGCGCCCGCGGCAGTCGCCGACGGCGCACCCGCCCCCCTGTGGCCGGTGAGCAGCCCCCCGCCCGGGGACCTGGCCCACCTCGCCATGCCCGTGAGCCCGGCCGCGCGGCCCTGACCGGGCGTGTGCCGGGGGACTCAGCGGGCGAGCGCCTTGACGGTCGTCAGGTCCTCGCCGGTCAGCTCCGCGATCCGGTGGGCGGGCACCCCGGCCGCCACGGCACGGGCGAGCAGCGCCTCACGGCCCTCCGCGCACGAGCGGTAGGCGAGCAGTTCCTCCTCCATCCGCGCGATGTCGTGAGGGGCGTTGAGCTGCCGCACGCGGCTCAGCTCCTCGTCGCCGAGGGGGACGGGCAGCCGCTCGGCGCCCTCCGGAATGGCCGAGGTCTCCTCCGGCGGCAACAGCCGCAGACCGGGCGACGTCACGGTGACCCCCTGAGCCTCCAGCCACGCCCGCACGGCAGGAGTGTCCAGGAAGACCGCGTCCTCCACGGCGGCGAGCGGCACTCCCAGAGACACGGCAGGGTCGTCGAACAGTACGACGTAGGCGTCGTCGGTCATCGTCGGTTCCTCCTGGAAGGCGTGTGGTCCCACTCCGGTGGACCTCCTCTACCCCTGATCGGGCGGTCCACGACAGGGACGCGGCACCCACGCCGCGTCCCTCCTCGATCGCACGAGCCCTTACCGGTCGTCGACCTCCCGGTCGAAGTCCCGCGCGCACTCCTGCCGGTCGCTCTGGCTGTTCGCGTGATCGATGCAGTCCTGGTAGTCCTTGAACTCGTCGCTGTTGATCACGGCCACGCCCAGCGCCAGCAGCACCGACGACACCACGAGGGCCAGCGCGCCCAGCACCGCGCCGATGACGGCCATCGTCCCGTTCGTCGCCACGCCCCGTTTGCCGCGCCGGAAGCCGAGCACACCGAAGACCACGGCCAGCAGGCCCAGCACGATGCCGCCGATCGCGGTCCAGAACAGCAGGGCGCCCACGATGCCCAGGACCAGTGCCGCGATGCCGAAGCCGTTGCGCCGTTCACCCGTGCCCGCCTGCTGCGGGTAGCCCGTCCCGTGGTGTCCGTGCGTCGAAGTCATCGGTGAGCCCTTCGGTTTGAGGGGTTGTCGGTTGCGCTTGCCCCGTCCGTGTGCCCGGACGGGTCACCGGCATGCCGGACGCCGGCCTCACCGCCCGGGACGGCGGCCGCCCTCGGCGGCAGGACGCCGCCCCGCCCGTGCCACCCGTCCCTCGCCTTCGTCCGGCCGCTCACCGCGACCGACGACCCGGACGGGACTTCCGCACGTCGTTCTCCCCTCCGGTGACGCGTCACCGGCCGGTGCGCACCGGGACCGCCGGGCGGCGGACTACTGTCGGCGCATGAGCGAAGCGTCCAAGCGTTCCGTCGTCGTCGAGCGGACGAGCAGCAGCCGGTTCACCGCCACCAACCCGCGTGGCGGGACCATCCGGTTCAGCACCGACGGGGGTGACGCCTTCACCCCCGTCGAACTGCTGCTCGCCGCCATCGGGGGCTGCTCGGCGGCCGACGTCGACGTCGCCACCAGCCGGCACGCCGAGCCGGCCGCGTTCACCGTGGAGGTGACCGGCGACAAGATCAGTGACGAGCGGGGCAACCGCATGACCGGCCTGCGGGTGACCTTCCACGTCGCGTTCCCGGACGAGGACGGCGCCGAGCGGGCCCGTGCGATCCTGCCGCGCGCGGTGCGGACCTCCCACGACCGCCTCTGCACCGTCAGCCGCACCGTGGAGCTCGGCACGCCCGTCACCACCGTGGTCGCGGAGGACTGACGGCCCTGTCACGCGTGCCATGACCGGCCGGGCGCCGACGGGCGCGGGACGGCGGCCGGCCCGCCCGGCATCAGGGGAGCGGTGGCGTGCACCTCCGCCGTGCCGTGCTCGGCGAGCGGGCCGACGGTCAGACCCGTGGCGCGGCACCCGGCCACCAGGTCGGGCAGCGCGCCCAGCGCGGCCCGCCAGCATCCCGGCGCCGCCGTGCGGTCCGTGTCGTGCAGCAGGACCGTACCGCCGCCGCGCAGGTCCGCCTCGACCGCGGCGCGCACCGACGCGGGGGTGGCCGAGGCCGTCCAGTCCCGCCCCCAGGCCGTCCACAGCACCGGACGCAGCCCCGCCGCGCGGGCGGCGGCCCAGCGCCCGGAGGTGAGGATGCCGTACGGCGGCCGGTACCACAGCGGAGTCAGCCCCGTGACGTCCCGCACGGCCTCGACGGCGCGGCGCAGGGAGCGGGCGTCGCGCGCCGGCAGCCACGGCCGGTCGTGGCCCCAGCCGTGCACGGCCACCTCGTGCCCCCGCCGCACCGTCTCCCGCACCACGGCCGGATGCCGTACGACCCCGTCGCCGAGGACGAAGAAGGTGGCCCGCACACCGAGGCCGTCCAGCGTGTCGAGGAAGCGGGGCGTGGACGCGGGGTCGGGTCCGTCGTCGAAGGTCAGGGCGACGTGACCGGGGTGTCCGACGCCGGCGAGGCGGGGGAACAGGCGGCCGCGGACCACGGGCAGCCAGGTGGCCGCGGGGCCGATGTGCGCCAGGGCGGCCGCGGCGAGCGGCAGCCCGACGGCCGCGGCGCGCCGCGCGGCGGACCGGGGGAGCGGAGCGGTCATGGCGGGGACCTCCTGATCACGGGGCGGCTCACCGAGGGTGGGACACCCGTCGCTGCGCCTCGGGGCCCGGGTCGTCCCGCGCCCTGGCCTGGTCCCAGCCGCCCCCGACCGACGGGGCGCGGGCCAGGCCGACGCTGCCCGCGCCCATCAGCGCGATGCCGATCACCTCCGGCACCACCCGCGCGCCGAGGCTGATCTGCTCCCCGAACAGCGCCCAGCCGAGGGCCACGCTGGTGAGCGCGTCGCCGAGGGTCAGGGCGGGCTGGGACGCGGCCAGCGTGCCCGCCCGGAACGCGGCCTGCAGCAGCAGGAACGCGATCACGCCCACCAGGGCGGTGGCGTACAGCGGCCATGCCGACAGGACGGCGGCCGGGCCGTCCGGGACCAGGCCGGTGACCTCCTTGAGCAGTGCGGCGGTCGCCGAGAACGACACGGCGGACGCCAGCCCCAGCAGCGCGGCGCGCGGCGCGCCCCGCACCGTGCGGGACACCGCCGTCAGCGACACCACCACCGCCAGCAGGGCCGATCCCGCCGGCCACCAGTGTCCGGGGACGGCCATGGACCGCCCGGGCGTCGGCGCGGCCGCGGTCAGGAAGAGGGACAGGCCCGCCGCGAGGGCGACGAAGGCCAGCCAGGTTCTCAGATCCGGGCGGCGGTGGAAGACCAGGCTCCCCACCGCCAGGGTGAACAGCAGCTCGGCCGCCATCAGCGGCTGCACCAGCGCGAGACTCCCCACCCCGAGCGCGGCCGCCTGGAACACCGTCGACAGGGCGAGCATCCCCGCGCCCGCCAGCCAGTGCGGCCGCCGCAGCACGCGCCCGAGCCAGCGCAGCGCCTGCCGCAGCCCCTGGCCGCTCCCCGGCTCGTCGGCGGCGGCCCGCCGCTGCAGCACGGAGGCCGCGGCGTTCGCCAACGCCGCGAGGAGCGCCAGGACCACGGTCAGCACGCCGCGGCGCCGCTCATCCGAACGTGGCGGCCAGCCGCCGGTACAGTCCCGGCGCCGCGCCGCGCACCCTGGCCGGCAGCCGCAGCCATCCGGGGACGTAGATCTCGTTCCGCCCCCGGACGACGGCACGCCACACGGCGTCGGCCACCCGCTCGGGCGGCACCGGCCGGGGCCGGGCCCGCGCGTAGGGCGTGCCGCGCCGGTCGAAGAACGGCGTGTCCACCACCCCCGGCACGACGAGGCTCACGCCCACGCCGGTGCCGCGCAGCTCGTACCGCAGGGCGTCGGCGAAGACCGCCACCGCCGCCTTCGACGCCGAGTAGACCGCCTCGCCCCGCACCCCGACGGCCCCCGCCAGCGAACCGACGAGCACCACGCGGCCGGAGCCCGCCTCCACCATGTGGGGGACCACCTGCCGCACCAGCCGCAGCGTGGTCAGCAGATTGACCTCCATCACCTCGTCGAAGGCGCGGCGGGACATCGCGGTGAAGTCACCGGCCCAGCCGACCCCGGCGCACGCCACCAGCAGGTCCAGCCGTCCCACCGCGTCCAGCGCGAACCGGGTCAGCCGCCGTTCGGCGGCCGGCCGGGTGAGGTCCTCGGGGAACACCGCGGCGGAGGCCCGCGCGGCGGTCTCGGCCAGACGCCGCGCGTCCCGCCCGTTGAGCACCAGACGCCACCCCTCCGCGGACAGTCTGCGCGCCACGGCGGCGCCGATGCCGGAGGAGGCGCCGGTCACCAGCGCCGTGCCCGGGCGCTGCGCCGCCGCTCCGGGACGCTCCCGTGCGTCGTCGGCGAACACCGCCGGTGTCCGGGTGCCGGAGGCGCCGGCCGTACCGGCGCGGGAGGGTGCGTGGGGCATGGGCTGACCTCGGCTGCTGGGCGGACACCGGAAGCGGCCGGCTGTGACCACTCCCGTCGTCCGGGAGGGGGTGAGCCCGGAGTATCCAGGTCAGGGACGCCCGAAACGCCCGGCGGGCGTTTCGCCGGCACGCCGGAGGTGACTCGGCGGACGTGCTTCCGTCCTCCCCGGCCGCACACCGGGGCGCCGCCCGCCGGGCCGGCGCCCGCCGGGTGCTGGTGATCAGCGCGAGCATGGGCGCCGGCCACGACACGGTGGCCCGTGAACTCGTCCGCCGCGCCCGCGCGCAGGGCCACGAGGCGGACACGGTGGACCTGATGCGGCTGCTGCCGTACGGCACGGGCTCCGGGCTGCGCGCCTTCTACCGGACGTCGGTGCGCCACGCGCCCTGGGTGTACGACGGCCTCTACCGGGCGTTCCTGCGCCCCGGCGACCACACCCGGCCCAGCGGCGTCCCGCTCGCCCGGCTCGCCGCCGACGGGCTGGTCCGGCTCGTGGAACGGACCGGCGCGGACGTGGTCGTGCCCGTCTTCCACCTCGCCGCGCAGCTCACCGGCCACCTCAGGGCACTGGGCCGGCTGCGCGTCCCCAGCGTCGTGTTCGTCCTCGACTTCGCCGTGCACCGGCAGTGGCTCCACCCGGGCAACGACGCCTGCCTCTGCCTCACCGACCAGGCCGCCGACGACGTGCGCGCGGCCGTGCCCGGCACGCACGTCGAGACCACGGGCCCGGTCGTGGCGCCCGGCTTCTTCGCTCCCGCCCCCGGCGCCGACGCGTGGGGGAAGCGGTTCGAGCGGTACGCCCCGGGACGGCCGCCCGTGCTGCTGTCCGCGGGCGCCTGGGGAGCCGCCGCGGGCCTCGGCGAGACCGCCCGGCTGCTGGCCGGCGCCGGTTACCTCCCCGTGGTGCTGTGCGGCCGCAACCAGGCGCTGCGGTCCCGCACCGCCCGGGTGCCGGGCGTGCTCGCCCAGGACTGGGTGACCGACATGCCGGGCCTGCTGCACGCGGTGCGCGTGCTGGTCGACAACGCCGCCGGCCAGACCGCCGTGCAGGCCCTGGCCGCCGGACTGCCGGTGGTCGGCCACCGCCCGCTGCCCGGACACGGCGCCGACGGGGTGCACCGGATGGCGGCGCTCGGTCTCTCCGGGACAGCCGCCGACGGCGCCGCCCTGCTGGACGTCCTGCGGCGGCTGACCACGGAGGGCCCCGACGCACGCCGGCGGCGGGCGGCACGCGGGCGTGCGGTCTTCCGCGCCGACGTCATGGAGCGCGCCACCGCCCTGGCCGGCCGGTCCGCCGTGCCGGCCCGCGGCCCGCGGTGACGGCGGTTCCCCGTCACTCGGCGCCGACCCGCTGCCGCTCCTCGTGCCGGTGCCGGTGACCGAGGTGGAAGTGGCCGTGGTGGGTGAGCAGCCAGTGCCCGAACAGTGCGCCGCCGTACACGACGAAGCCCACCCCGATCAGCCAGGACTCCACGACCAGGACCACGCCGACCGTGCCGTAACTGACGGCGTTGTCCACGATCAGCGGGGTGAAGACGTAGTACGAGAAGATGCGCAGGCCGATCAGGCCCACCATGGTGGCGACCGCGCCCGGGAGCAGGTCCCGCCAGCGGACCTGGCCGCCCAGCAGGAAACGCTGGCCCCACCAGAAGAACAGCACCCCGGTCGCCGCCGTCAGGGCGATCCGCTCGGGCCCGTGCAGCAGCGTGCGCGTGCGCACCTCCTGGTACAGGTACGCGGTCAGCACGACGAGCCACAGCGCCTGCCGCCACACCCGGTGCCAGGGGCCGTGCGGCAGCCGCCACACCCGTTCGTAGCCGTTCTGGACGCTGCCGCCCAGGGCGACGCCGAACAGGGCGAGGACCAGACCGCCCCAGACGCTGATGGCGCCCACCACCTTGCGCGGCGGGCTGATGATCTCCGTGAGCACCCGCGCGGACCGGCCGGTGAGCCCCATGCCGTCCGCCAGCCAGGTCGCGAAGCCGCCCCGGCCCAGCGGGTCCGCGGCGGCCACGACGATCAGCAGCGGCGCCAGGGTCACCAGCGCGAGGGTGGCGAAGCCCATGGCCCGGTGCATCAGCTCCAGCTCACGGCCCCGCGCCATCAGGGCGTGGGCGCCCAGCCACCTCCAGCTGTTCCGGAGCACGCCGAGGTACCGCCTCACGGTGCCCCTCCTTCGCCTGCCCGGACACGCGCCGCGAAGTGAGCCGCGGCGGGACCGGAGCGTCTCGTGCCACGCCGGGGACGGGCCGGGGCGCCGCGCGGCACCCGCTCCGCTCCCCGCGCCCATCATCCGGTGACCGCGACGGGGCCCGCCACTTCGCCCGCCCGCCCGGTCCCGCCGGACAGCCGCCCGTGACGGCCGCCCGGCGGAGCGCGGAGGCAGGGCTCAGCGGCGGGTGTCCCCGCCGACCGTCACCCGTTCACCCGGCCGGCAGCGCAGGATGCGTCCGCCGTGGCCGCGCCGGGCGGCCTCGTCGAGGAAGTCGGACAGCGGCGAGCGGAAGACGCCGTAGTCGTCGTAGTGGACGGGCAGCGCCCGGTGCGGACGGATCACGTCGAGCAGATCGGCGCCCTGCCCGGCGTCCATGGTGACGACCAGTCCACCGGGCAGCGTGGTCCCGCCCAGGTGCAGCACCGCCAGATGGATGTCGGGGTGCCGGCGGGCGATCTCGCGCAGCCCGTCGAACATCAGGGTGTCGCCGGAGATGTAGAGGACGAGGCGGATACGGCCGGAGCGGTCGCCGAACTCCAGCAGGCTCCCCATCACCGGCGGCAGCAGACGGCGGACCGGAGCCGGCGCGTGCCGCCCGGGCAGCGCGGTGACGCGGACCAGCGACGTGCCGCGCAGCAGGGTGTGGCTCTGCCAGGTGCGCAGGCCCACGGCGCGGTGGAACCCGAACACCCCTTGCAGGACACGGGAGGCGTGCGGGGTCGTCAGGAACGGCAGCCCCCGGTCCAGATGGCGCCGGGCCACCCGGTCGAAGTGGTCGCCGTGCAGATGGGACAGCACCACGGCGTCCAGGTCGGCGTGCGGGAGATCGGTGACGTCGACGGCGGGCTCGGTCAGCCGGCGCGAGACGAGGCCGTAGCCGAGGTGCGCCCGCTGTCCCCGGTGCAGGAAGTTCGGGTCGGTCAGCAGGGTCAGGTCCCCGTAGCGGATCAGCAGGGTGGCGTTGCCGATGAACTGCACCTCGACGGTGCCCGTGGGCGGTGTGTGCTGCACGGCGAACTCCCTCCGCCGTCCCCGGCGTCCCGAACACGCCCCGAGTGCTCCCGCACGGCCGTCCTACACCCGGCGGAAGCCGTCCGCGTGCCGGACGCGGGATCGCGGGTACCCGCGCCGGTGGTCCCAGTTCTCCATCCTCCCGGCCGCGCGCCCCGCCGCGTGCGACGGACGGGTTGCACGCCGGGAGGTCCGGTTGCGTCTCCGCCACAGTCGTCCCACCGACGCCGGGTACCGCAGGCTGCGTCACGGGCGTGGCTTCCGCTACCTCGACACCCGGGGCGAGCCCCTGCGCGACCCCGGGGAGCTGGCCCGCGTCCGCGCGCTGGTCATCCCGCCGGCCTGGACGGACGTGTGGATCTGCGCCCGTGCCAACGGCCACCTCCAGGCCGTGGGCACCGACGCCGCCGGACGCCGGCAGTACCTCTACCACCCGCGGTTCCGCGCCGAACAGGAGGCCGCCAAGCACGAGCACGTCCTCGACGTCGCCCAGGCGCTGCCCGCGCTGCGGGAGGCCGTCGAGGGACACCTCGCAGACCGGGGCCTGACCCGCTCCCGCGTCCTCGCCACCGCTGTCCGCCTGCTCGACCCCGGCTTCTTCCGCATCGGCAGCGACCGGTACGCCGAGCTCAACAACAGCTACGGCCTCACCACCCTGCTGCGGGAGCACTCCAGCTGCCGGGCGGGCGCGGTGCGGTTCAGCTACACCGGCAAGCACGGCAGGGAGATCATCCAGACCGTGGCCGACCCCGCCGTCTGCCGCAGCCTCACCGCGCTGCTGCGCCGCCGCGGCGGCGGCGACCGGCTCCTGGCGTACTGGGAGGGACGCGCCTGGCACGACGTGAGCAACGCCGACGTCAACGCGTACCTCAAGGATCTGGCCGGTCTCGAGGTCACCGCCAAGGACTTCCGCACCTGGCACGCCACCGTCATGGCCGCCGTCGCCCTGGCCGTCTCGGAGCCGGTCGCCCGCAGCGAGACCGCCCGCCGCCGCGCCATCGCCCGCGCCGCGCGCGAAGTCGCCGGATACCTCGGCAACACCCCCGCCGTCTGCCGCGCCTCCTACATCAACCCGCGCGTGATCGAGCTGTACGAGGAGGGCGTCACCGTGGCGCCCGCCCTGCCGCACCTGGGGAACGAGGCCGCGTTCGGCATCCCCGCCACCCAGGGCGCCGCCGAGCGGGCCGTGCTGAGCATGCTGCGCACAGGGACCCCGCCCGCCCCGACGGGGGAGTGAGGCGCGGAACGCCCCCTACGCGCCCCCGCCTCCGACCAGTTCCGCCCCGGACCACAGCAGCCGCGTCACCGCCATCCCCGCCACGCCCATCGCCGCCCGGAACGGCCACCGGCTGCGCCGCCCCGCCGCCGGCGCCGTACCCGCCACGGCCACCGCGCCCGCCGCGACGGCCAGGCACAGCCCGCCCGGACCCGCCGCGCCGGGCGGCCCCGCGACGACCACGCCCACGGCCGCCAGCATCACCAGCGGGGCCAGCCACCGGCAGACCGTACGGCCCAGCCGCTGCGGCAGCCCCCGCACGCCGGTCGCCAGGTCGTCCTCGATGTCCGGCAGCACGTTCACCAGATGCGCCCCCACTCCCAGCAGCGCCCCCGCCGTCACGGCCCACCACGCGGGCCAGGCGGGCCGCGACAGCCCCAGCGTGACGAAGACCGGGAGCGCACCGAACCCCACGGCGTACGGCAGCGGCGACAGCACCGTGTGCTTCAGCCGCAGGTTGTAGCACCAGCCCGCCGCCACCCCCGTCAGATGCGCCGCCGCCGCGCCCGGTCCGCCGAGCAGCGACAGCGGCACGCACAGCACCAGGGCCGTCCATGCCGCCCCCGCCACCGCCCGTGCGGACAGCCGCCCCTCCGCCACGGGCTTGTCCGTCCGCCCGCAGACCGTGTCGCGGCGCGCGTCGGCCGCGTCGTTGCACCAGCCCACCGACAGCTGACCGGCCAGCACCGCCGCGCCCACCGCCGCCGCCCCCGCGGGACCGTGCCCCGCCGCCACCGCCAGCGCGGTCACGAACACCGTCACGGCCAGCGCCGGCTCCGGATGGCAGCAGCGCAGCAACGCCAGGAGACGGTGCGGCGGCGTACGCGGAAGAACCCCGGTCGGGTGGTGGGACACGGGTGCACGGTAGCCGGGCGGCGGTGGTGAGGAAGGCATGACCGACATGCGTGTCCCTCTCATCGCCGACCCGGCGCCCGCCGCCCCTCCGCCTCCGGACGCCGCCGCGGCGACCACCGCCGTCGCCGCCGTGCACACCGCGCTGCCGCCCCACCACTACCCCCAGGACCGGCTCACCGAGCCCATCGGCGACCTGTGCCTGGCCCCGGGCGCCGACCGCGCCGTGCTGCGCCGCCTGCACGCGTCCGCCGGTGTGCGCACCCGTCATCTCGCCCTGCCCATCGAGCGGTACGCGGCGCTCCGCGGCTTCCGCGAGAGCAACGAGGCGTGGCTGACGGCGGGCCTCGACCTGGCCGAACGGGCGCTCACCACCGCGCTGGCCCAGGCCGGGCTCGCCCCGGCCGACGTCGACCTGCTGGTGTGCGCCTCCATCACCGGCGTCGCCGCCCCGTCCCTCGACGCCCGGCTGGCCGGACGGGTCGGCCTGCGGCCCGACGTCAAGCGGCTTCCGGTGTTCGGCCTGGGCTGCGTCGCGGGCGCCGCCGGCCTGGCCCGCGTCCACGACTACCTGCGCGGACACCCCGGCGGGACCGCCGTGCTGCTCACCGTCGAACTGTGCTCGCTGACCCTGCAGAAGGGCGACGACTCCCGCGCCAACCTGGTCGCCGGCGCCCTGTTCGGCGACGGAGCGGCGGCCCTCGTCGCCCGCGCCACCGCGACCGGCCGAGCGGGACCGGAACCGGCCGCCGGACCCACGGTCCTCGCCACCCGAAGCCACCTCTACCCGGGCACCGAGCACCTTCTCGGCTGGGACGTCGGCGCCGGCGGCTTCCGCGTCGTCATCGACCCCGCCGTCCCCGCACTGGTCCGCCGCGACCTGGGCGCACAGGTCCGCGGCTTCCTCGCCGGACACGGCCTGGGCATCGCGGACATCGGCGCCTGGGTGTGCCATCCGGGCGGCCCCAAGGTGCTGGAGGCCGTGGCCGACGCGCTCGCCCTGTCCGACGACGCCCTCGCCCCGTCGCGGCGCTCGCTCGCCGCCGTCGGCAACCTGTCCTCCGCCTCGGTCCTGCACATCCTCCAGGGCCTCACGGAGGCCCACCGGCCCGCACCGGGCACCTGGGGACTGCTGATGGCGATGGGCCCGGGCTTCTGCTCCGAACTCGTCCTGCTGCGCTGGTGAGGCGCCCGTCATGATCTGGTACACGCTGCTCGTCCTCGCCGTGGCCGTCGAACGCCTCGCCGAACTCGTCACGGCCCGCCGCAACGCGGCGTGGACCCGCGCACGGGCCGGTGTGGAGCACGGCCGCGGCCACTACCCCGTCATGGTCGTCCTGCACACCGGCCTGCTCGCGGGCTGCCTGCTCGAACCCCTCCTCGCCGGCCGCCCGTTCCTGCCCGCCCTCGGCTGGCCCGCGCTGGCGCTCGCCCTGCTCGCCCAGGCCCTGCGCTGGTGGTGCGTCGTCACGCTGGGCCCGTACTGGAACACCCGGGTCATCGTCGTCCCCGGCGCCCGCCTCGTCGGCGGCGGTCCCTACCGCTTCCTCCGCCACCCCAACTACGTCGCCGTCGTCGTCGAGGGCGCCGCCCTGCCCCTGGTGCACTCGGCGTGGATCACGGCGACCGTGTTCACGCTGGCCGACGCGGTGCTGCTGACCGTGCGCATCCGCTGCGAGAACGCCGCCCTCACCCGAGCGGTGCCCGCGTGAGACGCCCCGACCTCCTCGTCGTCGGCGGCGGACCGGCGGGCCTCGCCACCGCCCTGCACGCCGCCCGCGCCGGCCTGGACACCGTCGTCGCGGAACCCCGCCCGGCCCCGGTCGACAAGGCGTGCGGCGAGGGCCTGATGCCCGGTGCCGTCCGCGCCCTCACCGCCCTCGGCCTGCACGCCCCCGGTCACCCCCTCACCGGCATCCGCTACGTGCAGGGGCCCTGCCGTGTCGAGGCCGCGTTCCGCCGGGAGCGGGGCCTCGGCGTCCGCCGCACCGACCTGCACACCGTCCTGCACCGTGCGGTCCTCGACGCGGGCGTGTCCGTCCTCCCGCTGCGCGTGGACGGCGTACGGCAGGACGCGGACGGCGTGAGCGTCCCCGGGGCGGGACTGCGCGCCCGGTGGCTCGTCGCCGCCGACGGCCTCCACTCACCCGTGCGCCGCTCCCTCGGCCTGGACCGCCCGGCCCGGACCGTGCCCCGCTACGGACTGCGCCGGCACTACGCCGTGCCGCCCTGGTCGTCCCGCGTCGAGGTGCACTGGGGACCGGACGCCGAGGCCTACGTCACCCCGCTCGGTCCGGAACTGGTCGGTGTGGCCCTGCTGACCGCACACCGGGCCCCCTACGACGTCCAGCTGGCCGGCTTCCCCGAGCTGGCCGCCCGCCTCCCGCCGCACACGGCCGTCACCCCGGTCCGCGGCGCCGGGCCCCTGCGCCGCCGCTCCCGCACCCGCGTGCACGGCAGGGTCCTGTTCGTCGGCGACGCCGCCGGATACGTCGACGCGCTGACCGGTGAGGGTGTCTGCCTCGCCCTCACCGGCGCCCGCGCCCTCGTCGCCAACCTCCGCACCGGCACGCCCGGCCGCTACGACGCCGACTGGGCCCGCGCCACCCGCCGCTACCGCGTCCTGACGGAAGCGCTGGTCAGGGCGCGTCAGCAGCCCGTGCTCGCCCCGCACATCGTCCCCGTGGCCGCGCGCCTGCCCCGGCTGTTCGCCGCGGCGGTCCAAGCCCTCGGGTGAGCCGGCGGGCGGTCACCCGCAGTCCGGATCGGGGCCGAGGAGCAGCAGGGCGATGTCGTCGCCGGGCGTGGGGGCGTGCCGGACGAGCGTGTCGGCCATGGCGTCCAGGTCACAGGGGTCGGACTGCTCCACCAGACCGGCGAGGGCGGCGGTCGCGTCGTCGGGGTCCACCCCCGGCGCCTCGACCAGCCCGTCGGTGTAGAGCACCAGCACGCAACCGGGCGGCAGGGCGCACTCCAGCGACGGGTAGCGGGCCGTCGGGTCGATGCCGAGGAGCAGACCGGGCGGGATGCTCAGCAGCTCGGTGCGCCCGTCGCCGTGCCGCAACAGGGGCGGCGGATGCCCCGCGGTGGCCAGGCAGGCCCGCCCGCGGCCGAGGTCCAGGTGCGCGTACAGACAGCTGGTGAAGAGCCCGGGGTCCAGGTCGGTGAGGAGCCGGTTGGTGCCGCGCAGGACGTGGTCCGGGGGCGCGCCGACGGTGGCGTGGGCGTGCACGGCGGTGCGGACCTGCCCCATGAGCGCCGCCGCGTCCACGTTGTGCCCCTGCACGTCCCCGATGGCGGCCGCCGCGGTGTTCTCGTCGAGGCGGATCAGGTCGTAGAAGTCGCCGCCGACGCCCAGGCCGCGGGCGGCCGGCAGATAGCGGGCGGCGACCCGCAGCCCGGGGACGCGGGGCAGGCTGTGGGGGAGCAGCGCCGACTGGAGCCGGTGGGCGAGGCGGTCCTTGTTGTCGTAGAGGCGGGCCCGGTCGAGGGCCTGGCCGACCAGACCGGCCAGGGAGGTGAGGACGGCGCGTTCGCTGGGCGGGAAGCCGTGCGGCCGGTCGTAGGAGAGCAGCAGGGAGCCGATCGGGTGGCCGGAGGAGATCAGCGGCAGGACCGCCCACGCGGCCCTGCCGTCCTGGTGCGTCACCTCCGGGTACGCGGCCGCCATCTGCTCGAGGGTGGGAAAGAAGGCGGGCTCCCCGGTGGCCAGGACCGCCGCCCCCGGAATGTCCCGGCTCAGCGGCACGCCGTCGAACCGGGCGAGCAGCTCGGTGCTGTAGCCGCGATGGCCCACTATCCTCAGCCGGCCGTCCTCGGCCGTCATGAGCACCATGGCCTGGGCGCCGAGGGCGGGCAGCAGCTGGTCGGCGGTCTGGTCCACCACGTCCTGCACCCCGACGGCCTCGGTCAGCGTGGTCGCCAGGTGCATCAGGTGGTACAGCACCGTGGCCCGGCCGGGACCCCGCGTCGTCTCCGCGACCGGATCCGCGTTCTGCTGATCGGTGGCGCGGTCGATGCGCACGCTGATGCCGGAGGGGTCCGGGTACAGCTCGAACGACAGCCAGGTGCCGGGAGGCCGCAGCACCCGGAACTCCTGCGGGGCCCGGCTGATCACCGCCGCGCGGTAGCGGTCCTCGACATGGGGGACGTCCATCCACGGCAGGACCTCCCACGGCAGGGCGCCCAGCAGGCGGTCCGGGGCGGCGCCGACGAGTTCGGCGGCGGCCGGGGTGACGAGGGTGATCCGGCCGTGCAGGTCGAGGGCGACGTACCCGCCCGGCAGCCGGTCGAGGAGCGCCGTGCCGGCCCATGCCTCGGCAGCCGTCGGAGTGCGCCCCGGCTCCGGCGGCAGGATGCGCGGCCGGCCGGCGGAGAGGAGCGGCTCGCCGCGCCGGGCGGCCTGCTCGAAGAGGTGGCCGAGGCGACGGGAGCCCGCGCGGACGGCGTCGTGCTCGGCGCGGCTCAGCTGCGGCGGGTGCCCGCTCGGCCAGAGCAGCACCAGCCCTCCCCGGATTCCCTTGTCCGACGCGACCGGTACGGCCGCCAGGGCGAAGTCGTAGGGGAGCACCACCGCCGGCCGCGGATAGCGGCGCGCCATCTCCACCTGGCCGTTCACCCACACCAGGCGCTCCTCGCGCACCGCGTCGGCCACCGGTACCGGGTCGCTCACCGCCACTCTGCTCCACGGCGCGACCATCTCGCGTGAGGCGCCGGACACCAGGATCAGCCAGAGGGCACGACGGTCGGGGGTGAGGACGTAGAGCAGGGCACTGGAGGCCCCGGCCGCCCGCACGAGTTCGGTGAGCGCGGTGTCCATCAGCCACCCGCCCGGCCGCCCGGCGCGGGCGGGGCGGGTCCGTCGACCGGTGCCGCCCGAACTTCTCCCATACCGGGACACTACGCCGAAACCGTACCGGAGGCATCCAGCGCCGGGGCGGCAGGTCAGGCGGCGCCGCCTCGGGCGGACGGCCCGGAGGCCCCGGCGCGCAGCACCGGCATCATCGTCTCGACCTCGCCCCCCGCGAGGTGGTCCAGGACCATCCGGTTGACCTCGGCGGGCTTCTCCAGCGGCACCAGGTGGGACGCGCCGGGAACGACGGCCAGCCGGGCGTCGGGCAGGGCGCGGTACAGGGCCGCGGTGTGCTCCAGGGTCATCAGGTCGTCGTCGCCGCTCATGACGAGCGTGGGCGCCCGCACGCCGGCCAGGTCCCCGGCGTCGAGCGTCGGCTGGGTGCGCCACATGTCGATCACCCGCGTCGCCACGGACGGCCAGTGCTCCGGCCCGTCCGGGCTGACGGCCACGTACAGCTCGCGGAAGAAGGCCAGGCCGGCGCTGTCCGGGGTCATCGCATCCAGCATCCCGGGCGCCATGAACGCCTCGGAAGCGGGGCGGAAGTTCGCCCCGATCAGCACCGTCCTGCGCACCAGGTCCGGCCGTGCCAGGGCGGTCAGCAGCGCGACGACGGCGCCGTCGCTCCAGCCGACCAGGTGTGCCGGACCGCCCACCACGGTCTCCAGGAACGCCACCGTGTCGTCGGCCATGCCGGTGTACGTCAGCGGGCCCCCGACGTCCGGGGTGTGGCCGTGCGCCCGCCGCTCCGGCAGATAGAGGCGGTGGGCCGTGGCGAGGCCGGGCCGCTGCGCGCCCCAGGTGTCGTTGGTGCAGAAGCCGCCGTGCAGCAGCACCAGCGGATCGCCGGAACCCTCGGTCTCGTACCAGGTCCTGACCCCGGGAAGGTCCGCGTAGTCGCCCATGCCTCCCGGCCCCTCTCCGGGACGGACGCCGCCCCGGGCCAGTCTCCGGCACGCCCCGGAGCACCGCAACGCGACCGCGGCGGGCCTCGCGGAGACGAACGGGTGCACGGGAGCGGCCCCGCCTCGGACCGTCCGACGAGAACCGTCCTGCGGCCCTGCCCGTGGGGCGGGCCCGGTCAGGGCGAGGACGGCCGGGAGGCGCGGAACGCCTCGGCGACGCCGGAGTGGAAGGTGAACACCTCGTCCAGCCCCACCATGCGCAGCACCCGCATCTGGGCGGGGGCGACCCCGGCCAGGCTGAGCCGCGACCCCTTGTCCTGGGACCGCCGGTAAGCCGTCACGAACACGGTGATCCCCGACGAGTCGCAGAAGGTCAGCCCGGACAGGTCCAGCACCACGCCGCACGGACCGAACGGCGCCTCGTTGACGGCTTCCGTCAGCAGCGGGGCCGTGTGATGGTCGAGCTCACCGGCCACCTCCAGGACGTACGGGCCCGTGGCACTGGGGCGGGGTGTCACGGTGAACGTCTCGTCCGGTACGGACACGGAGTCTCCTCGGCGGGGTTTTCGGCGCATACGGGGTGAGCCTGACCTCCGCCCATCTCGTGGTGCCCGGCCGGCCGGTTCATCCTACGAAGTGCCGACCGGTGACTCGCGCACGCCCCGGGACTCGCGCTTCCCGTACCCGCCCGGACCCCTGCCGGCCCCGGCCCGGACCCCGCGGCGGTCCGCGGACCCGGGGCGGACGGCCCCACGGGTGAGGGACGTGTGATGATCTGGAGGGTCACATCGTGCTTTCCGGTTCCCCGTCACGGTCCGGCCGAGCACTCGGAACGCGGGAACCGTGACCGGTTCCCCGAGCGACAGTCGGCGTGGAGGGGACATGGACACGACGGCCGAAGGGGCAGAGCCCGGAGGTGAGGACGCCGGAACGGTCCCCGACGAGGCGATCGGCGACACGCTCGCCCTGATCGGCACCGGCGCCTACGCCGTGGACGGACGGGGGACGATCGTCGCCGTCAACGCCGTCGCCGAGCGGATGCTGGACCGGTCCGCCGCCGAACTCGTCGGCGGCGACGCGCACGACCTGCTGCACCGCAACGCCCGCGGCGAGTCCATGCCGACCTCGCAGTGCCGTATGCGGCCCGCCTTCCTCGCCGGCCGCCCGGCCCAGGACGACGACGAGTGGTACGAGAAGGGCGACGGCACGCTGCTCCCCGTCGCCTGGAGCATCGTCCCCTGTGCCGCCGGGGCCCACGACACCCTGGTCCTCGTCCTGTTCCACCCCCGCGAGGCCGTCACCGGGGCGCACGGCCCTGCCACGGCCCGCGGAGGGACGCTCGACGAGCTGGAGCGGCTCGCCCTGCTGGCGGAGACGACCACCCAGCTGACGTCCACCCTCTCCGTCGACGAAGCGCTGCGCCGTCTTGTGTCACTGGTGCTGCCGCGCCTCGCGGACTGGGCGGTCGTCGACCTGATCAGCGAACACGACGAGGTGTGGCGCACCAAGGTGGTGCACATCGAGGACGGCGTCCCGGTCTCCCGCCGTGATCTGGAGGGGCCGATGGCGCCCGTCCCCGCCGAGTCCCCGATGCCGCTGTCCCGGGCCCTGCGCGGCGTCTCCTCGACCATCGCCGGCCCCGAGACCTACGAGCGGTCCCCCGACTCGGGCATCGCCGTCGAGCAGCGCCGGCTGTTCGAGGCCACGGGCATGCACTCGGCGGCCATCGCCCCCATCCGCGGTCTGCGCGAGGTGCTCGGCGCCCTGACCCTCGGCCGGTCCGAACAGGCCGAGGCGTTCACCCCCGCCGACCTCACCCTGCTCGAGGACATCACCCGCCGCGCCGGACTGGCCCTGGACAATGCCCGCCTCTACCAGCGGCAGCGCAAGGTCGCCGAGACCATGCAGCGCTACCTGCTGCCCCAGCTGCCCCGCGTCACCGGCCTGGAGATGACCTCCCGCTACCTGCCCGCCCCGGACGCCTCCCACGTCGGCGGCGACTGGTACGACGCCTTCACCCTCGGGGACGGCGACACCGCGCTGGTCATCGGCGACGTCTCCGGGCACGACCTGGAAGCCGCCGCGGGCATGGCCCAGCTCCGCAACGTGCTGCGCTCCTACGCCTGGTCCCAGAACGAGCCGCCCGGCCGCGTCGTCGAGCGGGTGGACCGTGCCGTGCTGCGCATCACCGACGTCTCCATGGCCACCCTGGTGCTCGCCGTTCTGGGGACGGACCAGGAGGGGCGGTGGACCCTGCGCTGGACCAACGCCGGCCACCCGCCCCCGCTCCTGGTCACCCACGAGGGCGTGGCCGGCTACCTCACGGACGGCGGCGGCATGCTGCTGGGCACCGGCGCCGACCGTCCGCGCGGCGACGGATCGACGGTCCTGCCGCCGGGGTCCACCCTCGTCCTCTACACGGACGGGCTCGTCGAGTCCCCCACCCACTCCATCGACGAAGGGCTGGAGCGGCTGCGCCGGCACGCCGCCGTGCTCGCCCACCGCACGGTCGAGGCGTTCACCGACGAACTGCTGCGCAGGGCGCGCCCCGCCGACAACGACGACGACGTCGCCCTCCTCGCCGTGCGCGTCGGCACCCGCCCCGGACACGGCTGACCCGCCTGAGCGGGCGAAGGGCCCGTCCGCCGGTCAGCGCATGCCGTCGCGGAGCCGGGCGACGGCCGCCTGGAGGTCGTCGAAGGCCTGCTGTTCGCGCCGGGGGCTGGTGCGCGCCGTCGGCAGCAGGCTGTCCCGGGCCGCACGGGCCCGCGCGTACGCCTCGAAACGGGTGACCACGTCGGCCACGGCGTCAGGAGGCGGTGAGTCCTTGTGCGAGGGGTCGCGGGACGGCAGGGAGCGTCCCTCCCGCCGCGCGTTCGTCCGTCCGGTCATGCCCCGCATCCTTACCGGGCCTCCGGCCGCTCCACACTGCACGCCCCCGGACACGGACCCCCGGCCGATGTTGCCGGGAACGGGCAAGGAGGGCGGGGACGGCCCGGATCCGGAGACGGCCCGGGACCGTCCACGAGACGTTCATGGAACGACGCCACTCGCACGGGTGAAGTCGCCGTCCGCTCGGCGGGTGTGGGAACTCGACGCCCGGTTACCTGACATAGCGTCGATCCGGCACACCCGTGCCGATCGCGCCCGCGACGGCGTGCCTGCCCTCCCGGCCGATCTCCGCGCTGTGACCCGAAGGACCTCGATGGCGACACACACGACTGAACCCCTTTCCCCGGTGCCGGCGGCGGAGGGACGACGAGGGAAGGGGCGAGTGGTCGTCTCCTGGCTGACGACGACGGACCACAAGAAGATCGGGCACCTCTACCTGATCACCTCGTTCGCCTTCTTCCTGGTGGGCGGTCTGCTCGCCATGGTGATCCGCGCGGAGCTGGCCCGCCCCGGGATGCAGATCGTGTCGGAGGAGCAGTACAACCAGTCGTTCACGATGCACGGCACGATCATGCTGCTGCTGTTCGCGACGCCCACGTTCGCCGGGTTCGCCAACGCCATCATGCCGCTGCAGATCGGCGCCCCGGACGTGGCGTTCCCCCGGCTGAACATGCTGTCGTACTGGCTGTTCGCCCTCGGCGGCCTCATCGTGCTGGGCAGCTTCCTCACGCCCGAGGGCGCGGCGGACTTCGGATGGACGGCGTACCCGCCGCTCAGCGGCGGCGAGCGCACCCCGCACGTGGGCGGCGACCTGTGGGTCATGGGCCTGGGGCTGTCCGGCTTCGGGACGATCCTCGGCGCCGTCAACTTCATGACCACGATCATCTGCATGCGCGCCCCCGGCATGACCATGTTCCGGATGCCGATCTTCACCTGGAACGTGCTGCTCACGTCCGTGCTGGTCCTGCTGGCGTTCCCGGTGCTGGCGGCGGCGCTGTTCGCGCTGGAGGCGGACCGCCGGTTCGGCGCGCGGATCTTCGACCCGGAGAACGGCGGCGCGCTGCTGTGGCAGCACCTCTTCTGGTTCTTCGGCCACCCCGAGGTCTACATCCTGGCCCTGCCGTTCTTCGGCGTCGTGAGTGAGATCATCCCGGTGTTCTCCCGCAAGCCGATCTTCGGCTACATGGGGCTCGTCGGAGCGACCATCACCATCACCGGCCTCTCCGCCACGGTGTGGGCCCACCACATGTTCGCCACCGGCGCGGTGCTGTTGCCGTTCTTCTCCTTCATGAGCTTCCTCATCGCCGTGCCGACGGGCGTGAAGTTCTTCAACTGGATCGGCACCATGTGGAAGGGCAGTCTGTCCTTCGAACCACCGATGCTGTGGGCGGCCGGCTTCCTCGTCACCTTCCTGTTCGGCGGTCTGACGGGTGTTCTCCTGGCGTCCCCGCCGGTTGACTTCCACGTCCACGACAGCTACTTCGTCGTCGCCCACTTCCACTACGTGCTGTTCGGAACGATCGTGTTCGCCATGTTCGCCGGATTCAGCTTCTGGTGGCCGAAGATGACCGGCACCATGCTCGACCAGCGGCTGGAGAAGGTGCACTTCTGGACGCTGTTCGTCGGCTTCCACGCCACCTTCCTGCTCCAGCACTGGCTGGGCGCCCAGGGCATGCCCCGCCGCTACGCCGACTACCTCGCCGCCGACGGGTTCACCGGCCTCAACACGGTCTCCTCCATCGGCGCCTTCCTGCTCGGTCTGTCGACGCTGCCGTTCCTGTACAACGTCTGGAAGACCGCGCAGAAGGGCGAGAAGATCGAGGTCGACGACCCCTGGGGGTACGGGCGTTCGCTGGAGTGGGCCACCTCCTGCCCGCCGCCCCGGCACAACTTCGTCACCCTGCCCCGCATCCGCTCCGAGTCGCCCGCCTTCGACCTGCGCCACCCGGCCCTGGCCGGCGTCGACCAGGCGGAGAACACCGGTCAGCGCGACGTGATCGACCCCGGCGGCCACAAGGGCGACCGCTGATGGCGCGGGCCCGGTCCCGTCGCGCCCTCGCGCACGACGCCTCGGCCGTCATGGCCGAGGCGGAGGGCATCGTGATGGCGCGGTCCCACATCGCCGAGGCCCGCCGCGAGGCGGAGGCACTCTGCGCCGACCTGCCGTGGCTGACCACCGCTCAGGCCGAGGACCTCACCCGGCACTACGTCGGCCGGCGCATCGACCTCACCCGGCAGATGCTCCGCACGACGGTCCGCCGCGCCGAGGAACTGCGCCGCGAGTACGAGGCCCGGTACGCCGAACTGCGCGGGGCGCTCCTGAGACGCCACGTGGCCTGGGCGTCCGGCCTGCTGGCCTGCGGCACCGGGATCAACGCGGCGCTCTGGCTGTTCACCCGCTAGAGGCGGCCCGCCGCAGTACCCGGCCGAGCCGGCCGGTGGGCGTCCGGCGGGCCGTGACCGACAGCCCCGCCCGCGGGAACCGCGCGTCGTAGCCGTGGTGCCCGCCCGCAGCGGGGTGCCTTCCGGGGAGGCGAGGGCGGCTTCCCCACGACGGCGGGCCCGAAGGCGGCCGTGCCGCGCGCCGGGACGCAGCCGGTGCGAACGGGCTCGCCCCTGCCGGTGCCGGGAGTGCCGGCGCCCGTTCGGCGCGAGCCGTGACGCGGCCGGCCTCCGTGAGACCGCGCGCACCCTCGCGACGCCGGCCCCCTGATCCCTAACCGAGGTCCGGCAGCTCCAGCCACTTCTCCCAGGTGAGGTCCCGGCCGATGAAACGGGGCCGTTCGAACGGCCAGTCCTCGGCGATCCACCGCGGGACGAACGCGTCCAGCGCCCGCTCCAGCGGGCCGCCCGCCTCGTCGTCCACCACCCACCAGGAGATCTCCGCGTCCGCGCCCTCCTTCTCCGGCGGGTCGATGTAGACGCAGCCGCGCAGCGCCGTGCGTTCCGGGTTCTCGATCGTGTAGTTGAACGACTCGTGCGCCTCGATCTCGGCGGCGTGCCGCTCCAGGTCGGCGAGGTTCGCCTCGTACGTCATGGTGGCCGGGGGCCAGCCCCAGGCGGGCCCGAAGACCGACCACAGCCGCTCGCGCGACCCCATCACCGCCGGATAGTCCAGCGGCGCGTCGGTGCCGCTGATCGGGCGCAGCCGGTGGCCCGCGCCGCCGGGGATGCCGACGTGCAGGGGGTGGACGAAGTCACGCGGAAGCCAGGTCATGAGCCGGAGCCAACCACGCGCCGCCCCGCCCGGCAAAGGAATATGCGAGTGGACCGCGGAGATCGTGGCCCACTGCTCCAGACCGGTGAGATGCGCGGGGGTGCGCAGCGGTGAACGCCGCAAACAGCCGACGAACCGCTTATCTGGATGTCCGAGCATCGGACGATCGCAAGGAGCCCATCGTGTCGTCACCGCCTGCCGAACCCTCGTACACCGTGCCGGGCCTGCGCACCCAGGACAGCGGACGGATCATCGAGCTGTTGCAGATGCGACTCCACTCCCTCAACGACCTGCACCTGACCCTGAAACACATCCACTGGAACGTCGTCGGACCGCACTTCATCGCCGTGCACGAGATGATCGACCCTCAGGTCGACAAGGTGCGGGACATGACCGACGACATCGCCGAGCGGATCTCCACGCTCGGCGGCGAGCCGAACGGCACGCCCGGCGCGCTGGTCGGCGCGCGCACCTGGAACGACTACTCCATCGGCCGGGCCGAGGCGATCGAGCACCTGGGCGCGCTGGACGTCGTGTACACGAACATCATCGAGGACCACCGGGAGGCGATGCGGGAGACCGAGGAGGCCGACCCGGTCACCCAGGACATGCTCATCGGGCAGCTGCGCGGCCTTGAGCTGTTCCAGTGGTTCGTCCGCGCCCACCTCGAGTCCAGCGGCGGCAAGCTCAGCACGCGCGGCGCCACCACCGAGACCGGCGCCGCCGGCCAGGCCGCGGAGCAGGCCCGCCGCCAGCCCTGACCGGCGCTCCCGCATCGGCGACCCACCACGATCCGGCCCGGACCGCGGCGGGCCCGGGCCTCACACCGCTTCCCGCACCTGCGGGGCCGTGATGCCCGACGCGCGGGCGACCAGCGCGGCGAACTCCCGCCGTACCGCGGCGCCCGCGTCCGTCTCGCCGAAGTGCCGCAGAGCGGAGTCCGCCAGCTCCGCGATCTTCTCCTCCACCACGGCCCGGGCACCCGTCCGCTCCAACGCCGCCCGTACGCCCTCCACGGCGCGCTCCGGCAGCGCGGGTGCGCCGGGGGAGAGGAGCGCCACGGCCTCCTCGTCTTTGGTCGCCCTGCCGAGTTCCAGGGCGACGGCCAGCAGATAGGTGAGCTTGCGGCTCCGCAGGTCGTCACCCACCGGCTTCCCGGTCAGCGCCGGATCGCCGAAGGCGCCCAGCAGGTCGTCCCGCAACTGGAAGGCGAGCCCCGCGCACCGGCCGGCCGCGCGCAGCGCCGCCGTCACCGCCTCGTCCGCCCCCGCCAGTGACGCGCCCAGGGCCAGCGGCCGCTCGACCGTGTAGAGGGCGCTCTTCAGCGTCGCGATGGTCAGCGCCTCCTCGACGCCGGACGCGCCGGCCGCCTGCGCCTGGAGGTCGCGGTACTGCCCGGCCACCATCTCCTCGCGCATCGCCCGCCACTCCCGGTACACCCGGGGCCCGTTCGGGGAGGCGAGCGCGATGTCCGTCATCAGGTCGTCCGCCCAGGCCAGGGCCAGGTCGCCGGCCAGGACCGCCGCCGAGTGCCCGAACGACTCGGCACCGCCCGTCATGCCCTCCGCGCGGTGCATCCGCGCCAGGTCCACGTGCATCGAGGGCGCCCCGCGCCGCAGACGGGACCCGTCCATCACGTCGTCGTGCACGAGCGCGCACGTCTGCACCAGTTCGAGCGCCACGCCCGTCCGCAGCAGCGGGCCGGGGTCGCCCGCACCGCCCGAGGCCCGCCAGCCGCACCAGGCGAACGCCGTGCGCAGCCGCTTCCCGCCGCGCCGGGCGAACGCGGAGACCCGGCCCGCCACGTCACGGGCGAACACCGCGTCGAGGTCGTAGGCCCCGGACATCCGCTCGTCCAGCACCTCGCCCAGGACCCGCCCCACGGCCCCGGTGGCGGCGTCGGCGGTGAACGGTCCACCGGCCCGGTCCGCCGGTTCCTCCGTCGCCGACCGCAGTTCACGCATGCACAGCCCCTTTTCGTCGTCCGCCGCCCGCCCGCTCGCGCTCGCCACCGAGTACCCGGGAAAGGGTCCGTCGACCTTTTCCGGCGCCTGCGACGGCCCGGAGCGCCCGCGCGGCTCCCGAGATACCGGACCGGACATCAGCGGCGGACGCCTGTCCGTCGCCGGCGGGTCCGCCGGCTGGCCGGTCCGTCCGCGCCCTCGGCCGCCGCGAGGGCGATGTTGCGGGCCATGCCGCCGAACACGAGGGCGTGGAAGGGCGACACCGACCACCAGTACGCGTGGCCCAGCAGGCCCCGCGGATGGAACAGGGCGCGCTGCCGGTACCGGGTGCGGCCCGCACCGTCCGTCTCCACGCGCAACTCCAGCCACGCCAGACCCGGCAGCCGCATCTCGGCGCGCAGCCGCAGCAGCCGCCCCGGTTCGATCTCCTCCACCCGCCAGAAGTCCAGGGAGTCTCCCGCCCGCAGCCGGTGCGGGTCGCGCCGTCCGCGGCGCAGCCCCACCCCGCCGACGATCCGGTCCAGCCGCCCGCGCACCGCCCACGCCAGCGGGAAGGAGTACCAGCCGTGCTCGCCGCCGATGCCCTCGATCACCTTCCACAGCGCCTCCGGCGACGCGGGCACCACCTGGTCCCGTTCGTCCCGGTAGAGGCTGCCGCCGGCCCAGTCGGGGTCGGTGGGCAGCGGATCGCTCGGCGCGCCCGGCACGGAGGCGGACGACCAGCGGGTGGCGACCTGCGCCTCCCGCACCCGCGCCAGCGCCAGCCGCAGCGCCTCGTCGAAGGGCAGGGGCCGGCCGGGGGCGTCGGGCACGTACCGCGCGATGTCGTGCTCGCGGCACACCACCTCGTGGCGCAGCGACTCGGTGAGCGGCCGGGCGATCGCGGCGGGCACCGGGGTGACCAGCCCGACCCAGTGGCTGGACAGACCGGGCGTGAGCACCGGCACGGGCAGGATGACCCGCCGTCGCAGCCCGGCGACCGCGGCGTAACGGCGCATCATGTCCCGGTAGGTCAGCACGTCCGGGCCGCCGATGTCGAAGGCCCGGTCGACGTCGGGCGGCATCTTCGCCGAGGCGACCAGGTAGCGCAACACGTCGCGCACCGCCACGGGCTGGGTGCGGGTGTGCACCCAACTGGGGGTGACCATCACCGGCAGCCGTTCGGTGAGATAGCGCAGCATCTCGAACGACGCCGACCCCGAGCCGATGACGACGGCGGCCCGCAGCACCGTCGCGGGCACCGGCGAGTCGAGGAAGATCCGCCCCACCTCGGCGCGGGACCGCAGATGCGGCGAGAGGGTGTGCTCGGGCACCCCGTACGGGGTGAGTCCGCCGAGGTAGACGATCCGGCGCACCCCCGCCGCGTGCGCCTGCTCGGCGAAGGTGCGGGCCGCCCGGCGGTCGGTGTCCTCGAAGTCCGCACCGGTGCCGAGCGCGTGGACCAGGTAGTACGCCACGTCGACGCCCTCCATCGCCCCGGCGACGGACGAGGCGTCGGTGACGTCGCCGCGCACCGTCTCGACGTCCGGCGCCCACGGGTGGTCGCGCAGCTTGTCGGGGGAGCGGGCCAGGCACCGGACCCGGTGGCCGGCCTCGAGGAGCGCGGGGACCAGGCGTCCGCCGACGTAACCCGACGCCCCGGTGACCAGGCAGTGCGGTCCCGCGCCGTTCCCTTGGCCCTGCCCGTCCACGGTCATCCCTCCGCACGGTCGATGTGACACCGGATCCTGTCCCCGATCCTCACCTCACGCGCCCGGTACCGCGCGCCGTCAGGCGGCGCGGGGACGAAGTGGGCAGGCAGGAGGACGGGCGGCGGGGATCCGTACGGGTGACCCGGGGGAGGCCGGCCGTCACCGGGGACCGCCCCCGGGCCCTGCCGCCCGGACCGACGGCCGCCGTCACCGCTGCCCAGGGCCCCGGCACCGGCGTCGGCCCGCGGCTCGGCGTCCCGTCCGTCCGTCGGCGAACGCGGCACCGGGCACGACCCCGGACGCCTGGCGGACGGACGACCCGGACCACGCACTTCCGGCACACCCTCGTCCGCACCGACGACGGCACCCGGTACGGGGCGCGCGGCAACGGCTGGACGACCCGGGAGCCGCACTTCGTGCGGGACCGACGAGGCACCTCTGGGGTGGGCGGCCTCGCGGCGGATCGATCCGCCGCGAGGCCCCGCTGCCCCGTACGGACCCGCTGGGCTCGGCATCCGGCGCCGTCCGCCGGAGGCTGGAGACCGGACGGGGCGCACGCCGGCCGCCCCGGGCCGAGCGTGAGGAGAGAGCGTGGACGAGCAGGACCGCGTCGTGGTCGGGGTGGACGGCTCGCCGTCGTCGCGGCAGGCGCTGCGCTGGGCGGCCCGCCAGGCCGCGCTCACCGGAGGGACCGTGCAGGCGCTGACCTCCTGGGACTACCCCCAGTACCACGGCGCGCTGGGCTGGCTGCCCCCGTCGAGCGGTGACGAGGAGGCCCTGGAGGCCAGGGCGCGCGAGGATCTGACCCGGTGCGTCGAGGAGACGCTGGGCGTGCGGCCGTCGGTGGACGTCCGCACGGAGGTCCGGTACGGCACGCCGGCCAGTGTGCTGCTGCGCGCGGCGCGGGACGCGTCCCTGCTCGTGGTCGGCAGCCGGGGCCTGGGCGGCTTCGCCGGCCTGCTGCTCGGCTCCGTCGCCCAGCACTGTGTGCAGCACGCGGCCTGCCCGGTCGTCGTGGTCCGGGAGGACACGGCCACCGGTATCGGCGAGGGGGAGTGAGAGGCCCGGCTCACCCGCGCGCCGCGGTGCGCACCAGTTCCCGGGCCAGGTCCGCGGCCGCCGCGACCGTGCCGAGGGACAGGGGGCGGGTGGCCACCGCGCCCTCGTGCAGGACGAACAGCCGGGCGGCGAGCGTGGCCGGGTCCGCGCAGCGGTGGCGCGGGCGCAGGAGGAACTGGCCCGCAGGAGGCACGTGGGGAAGATCGTCCTGCATCCCGGGGCGCCGGCGGCGCGCTGACCGGCCGGTGTCAGGTCTGCCGGGAGTGCACCGGACTGTGGGCGGCCTCCTCCGGGCACTCCCCGTGCGCCGCGCGCCTGCGCCGGTCGCGCGTCCAGTCGTACGCCGCCAGGGCGAGCGACGCCAGCATCGCCGTGAGGGCCGCGCCCAGAGTGAGGAAAAGGGCCGTCTGGAAGTCGTCGCTCCGGCCGAGCGTCAGGTAGAACAGGCCCGGCAGGGCGGCGGTGCCGACCGCCGCGCCGAGCCGCTGCCCCGTCTGCAGGGCGCCGCCCGCCGCGCCCGCCATCCGCACCGGCACGTGCCGCAGCGTCATGGTGATGTTGGGCGAGACGACGAACCCGCCGCCGATGCCGCCGATGAACAGCGCCGGCGCGGCGAGCCAGGGCGCGTGGTCCAGCGGCGCGAAACGCAGCAACAGGGCGGTCGTGCCGAGGCCCACGATCACGCCCGTGAGGCCCCACACGGTGAGCAGCCGCCCGAACCGGTCGACCAGCCGCCCGGACACCACCGCCGCCCCCGCCGAGCCGATGGCGAACGGGGTCACGGCGAGGCCCGACTCCAGCGGCGAGTAGCGCAGTCCCTCCTGGTAGAACAGCGCGAAGACCAGCCAGACACCGCTGAAGCCGACGAAGTACAGGGTGCCGACGCCCGCGCCGACGGCGTAACCGCGCACGGTGGAGAACAGGCGCGGGTCGAGCAGCGGCGTCGTCCCCCGGGCGAGCAGCCGCCGCTGCCGCCGGACGAACACGGCGAGGACCGCCGTGCCGACCGGGAACAGCCACCACAGCCGGCTCAGCCCGCCGGCCTCCGCCTGCACCAGCGGGAACATGAACGCCAGCACGCCCAGGCCGAGCAGCAGCACGCCGGGCACGTCCACGTGGCCCCGTCCCGACTTCCGGGTCCGCGGCAGCAGGCGGCGGCCCAGCAGCACGGCGAGGACGCCGATGGGCACGTTGACGTAGAAGATCCAGCGCCAGCCCTGCATGCCGTCGGCCAGGGCGAGGATCGCGCCGCCGACGACGGGCCCGGAGGCGGAGGAGATGCCGACGGTCGCGCCGAAATAGCCGAACGCCCGGCCGCGTTCGGCGCCGCGGAACATCTGCTGGATCAGCGCCGAGTTCTGCGGCGCCATGAAACCGGCCGCCAGCCCCTGCGCGAGACGCGCCACGACCAGCAGGGTGATGTCGGGGGCGGCGCCACAGGCCGCGCTGCAGAGCACGAAACCGCACAGGGCGATCAGGAAGATCTTCCGCCGGTCGAGCGCGTCCCCGAGCCGGCCCGCGGTGACGAGGGCCAGGGCGAAGGTCAGCGCGTAGCCGGACACCACCCACTGCACCTCGGCGGGGGAGGCCCCCAGGTCCTTCTGCACGGTGGGCAGCGCGACCGCCACGATCGTGACGTCCAGCAGGCTCATGAAGCCGGCCACCAGCGTGACCCACAGGGCTCGCCACCGGCGCGGATCCGGCTCGTACGCGTCCCCCTGGGCACCGGGCTGCCGGTCGCCCGCCCCTGACGCCGACGCTGTCACACGCAGTCCTCTCGCAGGCCCGAACAGGGCGGACATGTTCCCCGGCCGGGCCCGGCGCACACCCGGCGTGCCAGGAAAAAGCCGCCCGCCGATCCCCTCCGTCCGGCTCGGTCGGCGCATCCGCGGCCCGCGCGCCGTGGACGTGCCGCGGCCGGTGACGCAGCAGCACACGACCGAGGGCCCGGTCATGGGCGACGCCTGACCAACGGCCGGAGGCCTCACCGCCCGGCCGTGCCTGACCGGCGATCCGCCCGCCCGGTCCCGCTCGACCGGGCGCGTCCCCGGGGACAGGCGGACAATCACGACCATGGGCATGTGGGGCAAGCGGGACGACATGGTGGTCCACGGGCAGGAACCGTTCAACGCGGAGCCGCCCGGGGCCGTGCTGGCCGGCGCGGCGGTCACGCCCGTCGACGCCTTCTACAGCCGCAACCACGGTCCGGTGCCCCGCCTCGACCCGGCGGACTGGCGGCTCGTGGTGGACGGCCTGGTGACGCGCCCGCTGCTGCTGTCCCTGGACGACCTGTCGTCCCGCTTCGACGCGACCGAGGCGACCGTCACCCTCCAGTGCGCGGGCAACCGGCGCGCCAACCTGACCGCCGTCCGCGCCGTCACCGGGGAGACGCCCTGGGGGCCGGGCGCCCTGTCGACCGCCCGGTTCGGCGGGGCGCGCCTCGCCGACGTCCTCGCCCACGCCGGGGTCGCGCCGGAGGCCGCCCACATCGCCTTCCACGCCCCCGACGTCTCCCCGTCCGCCGACCCGCCCCAGCCGTACGAGGTGTCCGTCCCGCGCCACCGGGCGCTGGCCCCGGACGTGCTGCTGGCCTGGACGATGAACGGCGCCCCGCTGCCCACCGTCCACGGCGCGCCCCTGCGGGTGGTCGTACCGGGCTGGATCGGCGCCCGCAGCGTCAAGTGGCTCACCCGCGTCACCGCGCGCACCACCCCCTCCGACGGCTACTTCCAGGCCACCGCCTACCGCCTCCCCCCGGCCGGACGTGACACCGAGGGCGTCACCCTCGGCCCGCTCCCGCTCAACTGCGCCGTCCTCACCCCGTACGACGGCGCCGTCCTGCCGCGCGGCCCGGCCGAGGTCACCGGATACGCGCTCGCCGGCGAAGGGCGCACCGTCGCCCGGGTCGAGGTGTCCACGGACGGCGGCCGCGCCTGGTCCCGTACCGCGCTGGACGAGCCGGACGGGCCGGAGGCGTGGCAGCGGTGGCGCACCACCCTCGACCTGCCGGCCGGCGACGTGCACGTCCTGGCCCGGGCCTGGGACTCCTCCGGCACGGGCATGCCGGAGTCCCCGGCCTCGCTGTGGAACCCCAAGGGCTACGTCAACAACGCCTGGCCCCGCGTACGCCTGCGCGTCCGCTGACCGGCCCCGGCCGCGCGGGCCGCCTCCCGTTGTTTGCCCGCCGCGCGCGGGGAAACTCAGCGCCCATGAGCAAGAAGCCTGGGCGCCGCCTCCTCGGACAGAACCGGATGCTGTGGCTGCTGGACGCGCTGGAGCGCGATCCCGGCCGTGACCAGCTGATCGACGCGCTCGGCGCACGCGTGCGCGCGCTGCCGCTCGGGCGCGTCCGGAACGTACTGCACGGCAAGTGGCTCGGCCACCCCGTGCACCCGATGACGATCCACCTGCCCATCGGCAGCTGGATGTCGGCCGCCGTGCTGGACCTCAAGCCCGGCCGGTCCCGGCAGGCCGACCTCCTGGTCGCCCTCGGGCTGGCCGGGTCCGTCCCCACCGCCGTGACGGGCCTGACCGACTGGGCGGAACTCCGCCGCGAACAGCAGCGGGTGGGCCTGGTGCACGCCATGGCCAACACGGCCGCCGTCGGCCTCTACGGCGCCTCCCTCGTGCTGCGCCTCACCGGCCGGGGCACGGCCGGACGTGCCCTCGGGTACCTCGGGCTGACCGCGGTCGGCGTCGGCGGGCTGCTCGGCGGCCACCTGGCGTACCGGCAGGCGGCCGGCGTCAACCACGCCGAGGAGGTCCCGCACGTCGTGCGCGACGGCTGGCACCGCGTCGGCGGCGTCGACGACTTCCCGGTGGGCGAGCCCGTACGGTGCCTCGTGGACGACGTGCCGGTCCTGGTGGTGCGGGAGACCGGCGGGGAGGTCCACGCGCTCGCCGAACGCTGCAGCCATCTGGCGGGACCGCTGTCCGAGGGCACGGTCGCCGACGGATGCGTCCGCTGCCCCTGGCACGGCAGCGTCTTCCGGCTCTCCGACGGCTGGAACGTCGAGGGTCCCGCCACCGCGCCCCAGCCCGCCTTCGACACGCGCGTGACCGACGGCCACGTGGAGGTGCGGCTGCCCCAGCACGACGTGCCCGAGACGCCGTACGGCAGCGAGGCGTTCGCGGAGACCTCCGCCGACGGGCACCGGCCCCCGCGGCGGTGACGCACGCGCGGTGCGCCGGAAGCGGCCGTTTCGTCGCGCCCGGCGCGGAAACCCGGCGCCTCACGGTGACCGCCGGTGACGAGTGGGAGGCAGTGGATGAAGAAGGCGTTGTGGATGGTTCCGGTCGCCGCGGCCGGCGTCGCGGCGGCACGCAAGGCCGGGACGGCGGCGCGCGGCGGCGATGACGACCGGGCGGGCGACCGGTGGCTCACGGTGACGGTGAACCGTCCCATGGAGGACGTCCGGCAGGACGGCAAGCTGCCCGAGCCCCTCGAGCGGCTCGCCGACCGCATCGAGGTACGGACACAGCCCGCACCGGGCGACCGCGGCACGGAGCTGGCCGCCCGGCTCAAGGAGCCGGTGCCCCCCGCCGCGACCTCCGTGCCCTCGCGCCTGGCAGGGAAGGACCCGCGCCAGGAGGTACGGCACGCGCTGCGCGAGGCCAAGGCCGTACTGGAGACGGGGGAGGTCATGCTCCCCGACGCACCGCCGACGGCCCGGCCCACACCGGGCGGCCGGCTCGTCGGCCTGCTCAGCCGCCGCTCCGGCGGGGAGGGAGTGCTGTGAAGGCCCTGTGCTGGGAAGGCGTCAACAAACTGTCCGTCGAGCAGGTCCCCGACCCGGAGCTGCGCAACGACCAGGACATCATCGTGCGGCTCGTCGCGGGCACCACCTGCGGCTCCGACCTGCACCTCATCGGCGGCTACATCCCGGCGATGCGCGCCGGGGACGTCATCGGCCACGAGTTCGTCGGCGAGGTCGTCGAGACCGGGTCCGCGGTGCGCCGCCACAAGGTGGGCGACCGGGTCGTCGTCTGCTCGTTCGTCGGCTGCGGCCGCTGCTGGTACTGCGCCAACGACCTGTGGTCGCTGTGCGACAACACCAACACCAACCCCGGTGTCGGGCAGGCCCTGTTCGGCTACGAGACCGCCGGCATCTTCGGCTACTCGCACGCCATGGGCGGCCTGCGCGGCAGCCACGCCGAGTACGTGCGGGTCCCGTTCGCCGACTACGGCGCCTTCACCGTGCCCGAGGGCATCGACGACACCAGTGCCCTGTTCCTGTCCGACTCCGTGCCCACCGGATGGATGGGGGCGGACCTCGGCGGGGTGAAGCCCGGCGACGTGGTGGCCGTCTGGGGGTGCGGCGCCATCGGCCAGATGGCGGCGCGGGCGGCGATCCTGCTCGGCGCGGAACGCGTCATCTGCATCGACCGCATCCCCGAGCGGCTGGAGATGACCGAGCGGTACATCGGCGCCGAGACCATCGACTACACCACCACCGACGTGGCGGCGGAACTGCGCGAACGCACCGGCGGCCGCGGCCCCGACGTGTGCATCGAGGCGGTCGGCATGGAGGCCCACAGCGACGGGCCCATGCACCTGTACGACCAGGCCAAGCAGCAGCTCCGGCTGCAGACGGACCGCCCCACCGCCGTACGCCAGGCCATCCACGCCTGCCGCAAGGCGGGCACCGTGTTCGTCCTGGGCGTGTTCGCGGGCGCCGTCGACAAGTTCCCGCTCGGCGCCGTGGTCAACAAGGGGCTCACCGTGCGCGGCGCGCAGATGCACGGGCAGCGCTACGTCCCGATGCTCCTCGACCGGCTCGCCGCCGGGGAGATCTCCACCGCCCACCTGGCCACCCACTCGGTGTCCCTCGACGACGCCCCCACGGCGTACGACATGTTCAAGCACAAGACCGACGGCTGCGTCCGCGCGGTCATCCGTCCCGGGCTCTGAGGGGCCGTCCATGGCCGGCGTACTGAAGACCGCCCACCGGGCCGCCGCACAGGTGGCCCGGTGGCGGGGCGCGCCCGCCGTGCACCCCACCGGGGTGCTGTGCTCCGGCACGCTGCACGTCACCGGGCGCGCCGACCGCCCGTGGGGCGAGCCCTGGCTGGACCGGCACGCCTCGTACCCGGTGACCGTGCGCTGGTCCCACGCCCTGGGCACGCCCCGGCGGCTGCCGGACGCGCTCGGCCTGGCCGTCCGCGTCGAGGACGCCGGCGGCCCGGACCGGCCGCTCGACCTGCTGTTCACGTCCAGCGGCACGGGCCGCCTCGGCCGCCACCTGCCGCTGCCGCGCCCCGACGCCCTCACCGGGGCGTACTCCACCCTGCTGGCGTACCGGACGGGGGAGTGCGAGCGGGTGCTCGCCGCGTTCCCGCTGCTCGATCCGCCGCACACACCGCGGCCGACGCTGTGGCAGGAACTCGCCTGCCGTCCTGTGCGGTTCCGGCTGTGCGCCGCCGCGGCCGGTGAGCCCTGGCGCCCGTTCGCCTCCCTCGCCCTCGAAGCGGTGCACCCCGCCCCCGCGGAGACCACGGTGTCGTACGACCCCGTCGCGCACAGCCTGCCCGGCCTGCGGCCGGCCGGACGCCTCAACCGGCTGCGCGACGCCGCGTACGCGGGCTCCCGCCACGGACGCGGCGCCGCATGATCCCCTGGCTGTGTCTCGCTGTGCCCGCTAACCGCGCCGGCGGGCGGAACGGACCGCCAGGGCGACCGCGCCTCCGGCCGCGACCGCTCCCGCCACCACGAGGGAGGCACGGCGGGCGGCCGGACCACTGCCCGGCGTCAGGTCCCGCAGCCGGTCGAAGGCGCTGAGCGGGACACCCCGCAGCGCGTTCCCGGGCGGACGACGGGGCACGCCCGGATGCGGCCGGGTCGGGGCGGTCACCCGTACGGCCTCCCACGCGGCGCCGACGCGCCGCAGCTTGCGGTCGTCGAACGCGGTCCGCAGATGCGGCAGCAGCTCGTCCTCCTCGTCGCGGATGTCCTCCCGGATGAGCGCGAACGCCTCCTGGATCCACTCCGCGCGCCGGGGATCGCCGGGGGAGCGTTCGATCCGGGCGATCAGTTCGTTGATCGCCTGGTGCTCCTCCTCGACCCGGCGGGTCAGCGCCTCCCCGTCCGGGGCGACGCGCCGCAGCAGCGGCCACAGCACGGTCTCCTCGGCGAAGGCGTGGCTGAACACCAGCTGGACGATGTCCAGCCACAGCCTGTCGCGTTCGCCGGGCGGGAGGTCCGCGGACCGGTAGCGGTTCATCATCGCGTCGAGCCGTGCGTGGTCCCGGCGCTGCCGCATCAGGATGCTGTCGTCACCACCGAGCGCGTCGGCGTCCTGTCCGGAGATCGACACGGCGGGTGCGGTCACGGCCGCCCTCCGGACGTGTCTCCGGAGTCCTGGGCGTCCGCGCCGCCGGGCGCCTCCTGGTCCCGGGACTCGTCCTCCTCGGGGTGGACGTCCTTCTCGCCCGTCTCCTGCTCCAGCGGATGGGTGAGGTCCTTGTCGTCGGGGGTGCTCATGGTCGCTCCTCGGGTCGGTTCCGAGCGCCGGGTTCCCCGGAAGGACCGGACCTCGCAGCCGAACCGGGTTTTTCTCGCGCGCTTCCGTCCCGTCCCGCGCGTGGACCGGCTGTCGCTCCCGTGGGTCAGCCGACCGGCCAGCCCGCCACGCGGCTTCGCGGGGGCTCCGCCTCCAGGGGCCGCACATGCCCCTTGCGGATGACGCCGCGCCAGGCGCCGCACTCCTGGCCCACCCCTTCGATGAACTGCTTGAAGCGGCCCAGCTCGGCCCGCACCAGCCGCGGTGTCACCGGCGTCCGGTGCACCAGGTGCCGCTTCGTCGGCCGGGCCACGGACCGCAGGCTCACCACGATCCCGGTGCGGTTCGGGTCCAGGGAGCGGAACCGCACCTCGCCCCGGTGCCCGGCCCAGCGGCCGAGGCCCTGCCACGCGATCAGCTCGTCGGGATGCTGTTCGACGATCTCCGCCGTGTACGTCCAGGTCGCCCAGCCGGTGCCGATCTCCCACCGGGTGAGGTTCGGGCGGAGCTGCTCGACCCCCTTCACCCAGCGCATGAAGCGGGGGAAGGTTTTGAACTGGGTCCACTGGTTGTAGGCGGTGTGCACGGGAACGGCGACCTCGATCGCCTCTTCGACGGACTGCGCGGCTGCTGCAGGCATGGCCCCACCTGTCGCTCGGGTTCTCTTCCCCAGTGTGCCCCGCATGCCGCACCGCTACCACGCGTCTCCGCCCGGTCGCCCCCCGCCCACGCCGTCAGCCGATGCGTACGCCCGCCCCGGTGACGCGGACGCGGGGGTCGCCCGCGCGCAGGGTCACCGTGAGCTCCCCGGGACGGCCCAGGTCCTCGCCCTGCCGCAGCGTGAGGACGGCGTCCTCGGTGACCAGGCCCAGCTCACGGGCGTACCCGCCGAACGCGGCGGCCGCCGCCCCGGTCGCCGGGTCCTCGACGACACCGCCGACGGGGAACGGGTCACGGACGTGGAACAGCGTCGCCGACTCCCGCCACACCAGCTGCACGGTGGTGAGGTCCAGGCGGTGCATCAGCGCTTCGAGACGCTCGAAGTCGTAGGCCAGATCGGCCAGACGGGCACGGGTGGCCGCCGCCAGCACCAGGTGGCGGGCGCCGGCGTACGCGATGCGCGGCGGGAAGGCCGGGTCGAGGTCGGCGGCGGGCCAGTCCAGCGTGGCCAGCGCCTCCGCCAGATCGGCGTCCGCCACGTCCTCGACGTACGGCTCGACGCTGGTGAGCGTGGCCCGGACCGCGCCGTCCTCCTCCGTCACGTCCACCGGCACCGGGCCGGCCTGCGTCGCGAACAGCAGCGGACCCGGGCCCTGCCGCTCGGCGAGCGCGACGGCGGCCGCGACGGTCGCGTGCCCGCAGAACGGCACCTCGGCCTTCGGACTGAAGTACCGGATGCGGTACGTCCGTCCCTCCGGCCCGTCCAGCCCCTCCGGCGGGGCGGTCAGGAACGCGGACTCCGAGTACCCGAGCCCGGCGGCGACGGCCAGCATGTCCCCGTCGTCCAGGGCACCGGCGTCCAGCACCACCCCGGCGGGGTTCCCGCCCGCGGGGTCGCTGGAGAAGGCGGTGTAACGCAGCACCTCGGGCCGCGACGCGATCGTTGTCATACGCGCGACAACATGCGCGGAGACCGTGATGTTCCCCCGGCCGCCGAAGGGGAACCCGGGGGCCGCGCTTCCCCCCGGCCGCCCGGCGGCCGGGGCAACCCCATCGGCGGAAGATCATGTGGCCGTCACCCCACGGGAGCGTGAGACTGGGAGACGTCCGCGTGTCCGGTGAAGGAGAGTCCATGCCCGAGCGGCCCGACGACGGTTCCCAGGAGCGGCTCACCGTGACACCGCCCAAGAAATGGGCCACGGGAGCGCCCGCGGTGATGCACGCGCTGGAGTACTCCCTCGAGCAGACCTCCCCCCTGCGCACCGGGCAGACGCTGCTGACCATGAACCAGGTCGACGGCATCGACTGCCCCGGCTGCGCCTGGGCCGACCCGGCCCCGGGACAGCGGCACCGCAACGAGTACTGCGAGAACGGCGCCAAGCACATCAACGACGAGGCGACCACCCGCCGCATCAGCCGCGACTTCTTCCGCGAGCACACGGTGTCCGGCCTCGCCCGACGCTCGGACAAGTGGCTCAACGACCAGGGCCGGCTCACCGAACCGATGGTCAAGCGGCCCGACTCCGACCACTACGAGCCGATCAGCTGGCACGACGCCTTCGGACTGCTCGCCGGTGAACTCACCTCCCTCGACTCGCCCGACGAGGCCGTCTTCTACACCTCCGGCCGCGCCAGCAACGAAGCCGCCTTCGTGCTCCAACTGTTCGCCCGCGCCTTCGGCACCAACAACCTGCCCGACTGCAGCAACCTGTGCCACGAGTCCAGCGGCTACGCCCTGCACGAGACCCTCGGCACCGGCAAGGGCACGGTCAGCCTGGAGGACATGCACCACGCCGACCTGATCTTCGTCGTGGGACAGAACCCCGGCTCCAACCACCCCCGCCAGCTCTCCGCGCTGGAGACGGCCAAACGCAACGGCGCCCGCATCATCGCGGTCAACCCGCTTCCCGAGGCCGGACTGCTGCGTTTCAAGAACCCGCAGAAGGCACGCGGGCTGATCGGCCACGGCACCCCGATCGCCGACCGGTTCCTGCAGATCCGCGTCGGCGGTGACCTCGCGCTGTTCCACGGCCTCAACCGGCTCCTCCTGGAGGCCGAGGACGCCCGCCCCGGCACGGTGCTCGACCACGACTTCATCCGCACCAACACCGAGGGGTTCGAGGAGTTCGCCCGGCACGTCCGCGCCGTCGACTGGGACGACATCCTCACCGCGACCGGCCTCACCCGCGAGGAGATCGAGCAGGTCCGCGACGACGTGCTGCGCTCCGAACGGGTCATCGTCTGCTGGGCGATGGGCATCACCCAGCACAAGCACGCGGTGCCCACCATCCGCGAGTTCGTCAACTTCCTCATGCTGCGCGGCAATCTGGGCCGTGCGGGCGCCGGAGCCTGCCCCGTGCGCGGCCACAGCAACGTACAGGGCGACCGGACGATGGGCATCTGGGAGAAGATGCCGGACTCCTTCCTGGACTCCCTGCAGCAGGAGTTCGGCTTCGACCCGCCGCGCCACCACGGACTCGACTCGGTGAACGCGATCCGCGCGATGCTCGAGGGCCGCGTCAAGTTCTTCCTCTCCCTCGCCGGCAACTTCGTCCGCGCCGCACCCGACAGCATGGTCACCGAGGAGGCCATGCGCGCCTGCCGGCTGACCGCCCACATCTCCACCAAGCTCAACCGGACGCACACCGTCTGCGGCCGTACCGCGCTGATCCTGCCGACCCTCGGCCGCACCGAACGGGACGTGCAGTCCGGCGGCGAGCAGTTCGTCACCGTGGAGAACTCGATGAGCGAGGTGCACACCTCACGCGGACGCCTCCAGCCGGCCTCGCCGCTGCTGCTCAGCGAGGTCGCCATCCTCTGTCGCCTCGCCCGCCGCACCCTCGCGGGACGCGGCCCCGACATCCCCTGGGCGGCGTTCGAGTCCGACTACGGCGAGATCCGGGACCGCATCTCCCGCATCGTGCCGGGACTGCACGACTTCGACCGGCGCGTGGTGCGCCCCGGCGGCATCCGGCTGCCCAACGCGGTCAACGAGGGCGTGTTCCACACCGAGGCCGGCAAGGCCCGGTTCACCCGCAACGACCCCGAGGCGCCCAGCGTCCCCGACGGCCACCTGCTGCTGCAGACGCTGCGCTCCCACGACCAGTGGAACACCGTCCCCTACACGGACAACGACCGCTACCGGGGCATCCACGGCAGCCGGCGCGTCGTCCTCGTCAACCCGCGCGACCTCACCGAACTGGGCCTCGCCGACGGGGACCGCGTCGACCTGGTCGGCGTGTGGACGGACGGCACGGAGCGGCGCGCCGACGGCTTCACGGTCGTCGCGTACCCCACGAAGGCCGGGACAGCGGCCGCCTACTACCCGGAGACCAACGTCCTGGTGCCCCTGGACAGCGTCGCCGACGGCAGCAACCAGCCCGCCTCCAAGAGTGTCGTCGTCCGGCTGGAGCCCGCGCCCCGGCCGGCTGCGGCGCCGGTCCCCGGCTGAGCGGGACGGCGGCCGGGACGTCCGTCCATCCCTTCGACACGTGCGCGCGGCCACCGTGTGGTGCCCGGTGCGGGTCGACCACGTCGTCGTGGTCTCCCGCCGGCCGCGCTTTGAAGGGCCGCATTCCGAGGCGCGCTTCTCTTCGCCGGCGGGGCGCGCGAGGCGATCGACACGGTGCGGGACCTCGCGGGGGAGCGGGGCGCCGGCGAGGCCGCCGCAAACGGCGGCCGGTGGTCCTCGGACGCGGCGAGCGGCACTTCGGGCCGGTGGACGGGCGCGGCAAGCACCTGCTGGAGGACCCGCGCGTCGTGATCCCGGGCGCCGGGCCGTGCGCCTGGTCCGCCGCGTCCGCCGCTGACCGGCTGACCGGGCACCGATCCGCCGCCCGCCGCAAGATGGGATGAGGGGGCCGACGACCGAGAGGTGCGGTGATGGGTGACAACGCCGACGACACCGGGAACGACGCGGCGGAGATCGAGGAGACGGACGCCTACGACGCCGGCGAGGGCGGGGACGAGGAAGCCGTCGCCCGGCCTCCGGCCGCCCCCGCGGACACGGACGTCTTCCTCGACGTCCCGCTGCTCAAGGTCGACGAGATCGACCTGGACGTCGAGGATCTGCGCGCCCATGTCTCGCTCCAGGCCGAGGTGCTCGACCTGCTGAAACTGAGCGTCGGCGCGGACGTCTCCCTCGGCCGGGTGCACCTGGGCATCTCGGGCGTGGAGGCCCAGGCCCGGCTCAAGGTGCGCCTCGACAACGTGGCCGTGATCGTCGACCGGGTGCTCACCACCGTGGACCGCAACCCGGAGATCCTCACCGAACTGGCCCGGGGCGTGAGCGCCGCCGTGCAGGACGTCGGCGGCGGAGCCCGGGAAGCGGTCGGCGCGGTGGGCACGGGCGCGGGACAGGCCGTCCAGGACGTCGGACGCGGCGCGGGAGGAGCGGTCCGGGACGTGGGCCGCGGCGCCGGCGGAGCCGTCGAAGAGGTCGGCCGGGGCGCCGGGGGCGCGGTGCGGGAGGTCGGCGCGGGGGCCGGGGAGGCCGTCCAGGACGTCGGGGGCGGGGTCGGCGAGGTCGCGGAGGACGTGGGACGCGGCGCGGGAGCGGCGGTGGAAGAGGTGGGCGGGGGAGCGGGGCGCACCGTCCAGGACGTCGGCTCGGGGGCGGGGCAGGCCGCCGAGGGAGCGGGGGAGACCGTCGCCGGGGCGGCCCCGGCCGGGCCGGAGGCCGCGGACGCGGCGGGCGGCGCCCCGGCCCCCGCTCGCAAGGCGACCCGCTCGGCCGCGAAGAAGCGCACGGCGGCCGAGGGCGGCACCGCCAAGCGCCGGGTGCGCGGCGAGGACGGCAAACCGCCCCCGAGGCGCACCCGCCGCCGCACCGTGGGGGAGCCGGGAGAGCCGCCCTGAACGCCCGCGACCCAGGGCGACGACCCGAGGGACATCGCCTTCCACGCGACGGTCCACGCCGACCGCCTCCGCTTCGCCGACGCCCCCCGCACCGCCGTCCGCTTCCCGGGCACGGGCGACCGTGCGTCGGTCAGCCACAGCGACCGCACCCACCTCCCGGACCAGGTCGAACCGGGCGTGGACTACCGCGACGTCACGGTCCGCTACCGCCTGGAGACGGGCGTGCCGGACGCGGACGGAACCGCGCCCAACCCCGGCGACCTCCCCAGCGGTGCATGATCGCCGTACACCGCCGGAGGACGTGAAGACGACCGGGCAGCCCGCGCGCCACCTCTGCTCGGTGCGGCACGGCGAGGCCCTGCCCGACGAGAGCGGACTCACGGGGAACGGCCGTCGGCAGGACCCGCCACCGCCCGCCCGGGGACGGTGCGTGGTGCTCGCCGGGTCGGCGGCGGTAGCGCTGGGGGCACCACAGATCGGGGGCAGGCGTCGCTGACTGCCCGGTGCCGGCACCGGCATCGTTTCCGGTGCCGGTCCATGGAGAAGGAGTGCCGGTGCCGAGGTCCGGCGGCGACGAGGAGAAGCCGGCGCCGGCGGTGACGGACGCCGTCGGCACGGCGTTCCGCGCGCGACGTCCCTGCCGGGGCGCGCCTTGGCGGGGAGTGCTCCCCGCTTCGCTGGTAGGCTTCTCGACATCAAACGGGGAGGTGTCCCCGCTTAGTGTGTCGAGGCGTCTGCCGCAGGCAGGGGAAGGGGAGGAGCCGTGCCGGACAAGGCGCTCGTGCTGGGCGGCGGCGGACCGGTGGGCGGGGCCTGGCTGACGGGGATGCTCGCCGGACTCACCGAGGCGGGCGTCGGCCTCGACGCCGCCGACGTCGTGATCGGCACCTCCGCCGGCGCCGTCTTCGGCTCCCGCCTCCGCTGCGGCACCCCGGCCGCGGAGCTGTACGAACGCCAGCTGTCCGGCGCCGACGCCGTGCGCCTGCCGGTGACCGCACGCCAGACGGCACGGTTCCTGTGGGCCGCCCTCGGGTCCCGCGACCCCGAGCGCTCGGTCGCACGCCTGGGCCGCACGGCGCTGCGCGCCCGCACCGGACCCGAGTCGGACGTTCTCGGCACGGTCGGCCGGCTGCTCGGCGAGGCGCGTGACTGGCCGGGGCGCGAGCTGCGCATCGCGGCCGTCGACGCACGGGCCGGGAAGGTCGAGGCGTTCGACGCGCGCTCCGGGGTGACACTGCTCGAAGCGGTCGCGGCGAGCTGCGCTGTCCCCGTCGTCTGGCCGCCGGTCACCGTCGCCGGACGGCGCTGGATGGACGGCGGCAGCCGCTCCACCGCCAACCTCCAGCTCGCGCACGGCTGTCGGCGGGTGCTGGCGGTCGTGCCGGTCCCGCGGGCGGTCGGGCCGCACCCGAGCGCTTCCGAGCAGGCCGCGCGGCTCACCGAGGAGGGCGCGCACGTCGTACTGCTGTGCCCGGACGAGGACGTCCGCCGCGCGATGGGCCGTGACCTGGCCGACACCGCACGCGGTCCGGCGGCGGCGCGGGCCGGGCACGCGCAGGCCCGTGGGGTCGCCGCCGAGGTGGCCGGCGTCTGGGGGCGCTGACCCCCGCGACGGAACGAAAAACGCGGTCGCAGCGCCGGGCCCCGTTCGGCACACTCGACCCGATGGACGAGATCTCCCGCGTCGCGGACCGGCTGCAAGAGGTCGACGGTGTCGTCGCGGTCGCCCTCGGCGGCAGCCGCGCCCGCGGCACGCACCGCCCCGACTCGGACGTCGACCTGGGGCTGTACTACCGGGCTCCGCTCGACACGGCGGCGTTGCGCCGGCTGGCCGCCGGACTGTCCGGAGACACGGCGGAGGTCTCCGAGCCCGGCGGCTGGGGCCCGTGGGTCGACGGCGGCGCCTGGCTGACCGTCGACGGTACCCCCGTCGACTGGATCTACCGCGACCTGGACCGCGTCCACCGGGTCTGGCAGCGGTGCCGCGACGGACACGTCGAGACCGGCATCCAGGCCGGCCATCCCTACGGCTTCTCCTCCCACACGTACACCGGGGAGGTGGCCCTGGCCCGCGTCCTCACCGACCCCACCGGCGAGCTCACCGCGCTGCAGACGGAGATCCGCTCCGGATATCCCCGGCCCCTGCGGAACGCGCTGGTGGGACAGGCGCGCTGGGAGGCGCCGTTCATCCTGGCCGCCGCCCGCAAGGGCGTCCCGCGCGGCGACGCCTTCCACGTGGCCGGCTGTCTCCACCGCGCGGTCGGCCTCCTCGTCCACGCCCTGCACGCCGACGCCGGCGCCTGGGTGCTCAACGAGAAGGACGCGGTCCGCTCGGCGGGCGCGCTCCCGTCCGCCCCCGTCGGCTTCACCTTCCGCGCCCACGCCCTCTTCGGCACGCTCGACGCGTCCCCGGAGCGCCTCACGGCCGCGATCGACGACGCCGACCGGCTGGCCGCCGACGTACTGGACGCGCTCCCCGGCTGAGCGCGGACGGCATCACGGATTTTCAGGCGCCGCCTGCCGGGTACCCGCCGCACCGGACGACCCGTACAGGGCGAAGGGCCGACGTGCCCGGCACGCCGGCCCTTCGCGCAGAGAAAACCAGGAGGATCCATGAGCACGGTCAAGGAAGCGGTCGACGTGAACGTCCCCGTCCGCCGGGCCTACGACCAGTGGACGCAGTTCGAGGACTTCCCGCGCTTCATGGAGGGCGTCGAGGAGGTGACGCAGCTCGACGACCGCCACAACCACTGGACCACCAAGATCGGTGGGGTGAAGCGTGAGTTCGACACGGAGATCGTGGACCAGCTCGTCGACGACCGGGTCACCTGGCGGACCATCGACGGCGACACGAAGCAGCGCGGGTCGGTGCGGTTCGAGCCGCTGGACGACACGCACACCCGCGTGGAACTCACCATGGAGGTCGAGCCCACCGGCATGGCCGAGAAGGGCGCGGACGCCCTGGGCATCATCGACCGCCGGGTCAAGGGCGACCTGCACCGCTTCAAGGAGTACGTCGAGAAGGGCGGCAGCGACGGCGGCTGGCACGGCCGCATCCGCCCTGAGGACCCGGCCGCCGGGCACTGACACCCGGCCACCGGAGACACGCGGAGGCCGGCCCTTCCCGGACGAGGGAGGGCCGGCCTTCCGCAGGCCGTACCACCGGCCGTGCGTGTCAGGACTCGACGATCTTGCGCACGTTGTCCACGGAGCCGCAGCCGGACTTCAGCTGGCGCTCCCGCTCCTCCCGGAACGCCTTGCCCAGCTCCTCACGCCGCTCCATCGCCACGTTCTCCCGGGCGCCGTTGAGGATCGTGCGCTCCTCCTCGTCGGCGTGGTGCGTGACGGCCTCGACGAGCTCCTCCAGCTTCTCGTCCCACTCGTCGCTGCCGATCTCCTCGACCTCGAGCAGGGCCAGCAGGGCCTGGTTGCCCTCGTCGTGCTCCTCCTCGCCGTGCTCGACCTCGTCGTCGTCGATCTTCTTGTAGCGCTTCAGCGCGGGGTACACCTCGGACTCCTCGGCCAGTGCGTGGGCGATCAGCAGGTCCGAGAACTCGCGCAGTGCGGCCCCCCGGTCGTCCTCGACGCTGCGCATCCGGCGGAACAGGTCCTCCATGCGCCGGTGGTCCTGGAGGATGAGCTCGACGACGTCCGATGTCTCGGGCATGACTGCACTCCTTACATGTGAGCGGACTCGGCGACTACCGAATGCCCCGTCCCGCCGGTCTGAGTACTCCCGATTCCCGGGGGAACCCTCCGGGGCGCACCGGCCGGTCACCGGTGTACGGACCGGTGACCTCGCGGAAGCCCGCCGTCGGCCACGGAACGTCGCCCGGCGGCCCGGCGAAGACGGCCGCCGCGATCATCGCGTCGGCCGCACAGCAGCCCGCGCCGCCGCGGCTGGTGCCGGGCAGCGACGCGTACGCCTCCGTCCGCGACGCCCCGGCCGGACGACTCGCCGACGTCGGCACCCAGAAGGAGTCCGCCGCGGCCACCTGCTTCCCGGCCGCCTGACAGCCGGGCCGGCGGAGGGTCAGGACGGTGCGAGATCGGTGCGTGGGTCGATCGCCCAGTGATTGCTCCGCAGGACCCGGTCCGCGAACGCGACCTCCCGCTCCGCGACGAAGCGGAAGCCGAGGGAGCGGCAGATGCCGTTCGAGGCGGGGTTGTCCGCGGCGGGGAAGGCGTGCACGACGCCCCAGCGGTTCTCGTCGCGGGCCCGTTCGAGCAGGGTGCGGGCGGCGCGCTTGCCCAGGCCGCGGCCCTGGAACTCCGGCAGGATCATCCATCCGATCTCCGGGACCGGCCCGTCGTCCGTGTCGTGCGACCACAGGGTCACCGTTCCGGCCACCACGTCGGGCGCGGCCGGATCGGGCACGATCATCTTGATCCACGAGACGTCGGCGGCCGCGTCGCGCGCGTCCCGGCGCACCTTGTCGGGTATGCCCTCCCGAGGCAGCGGGCCGCCCAGGTGGGCCATCATCACCGGGTCGCACCGCATACGGATGTACGCGTCCACGTCGTCCGGCACGACATTCCGCAACTGCACGGCGTCCTCCTCGCTCGGCCTGGAAGGACCCTACTCGGCCGTGGGACCCGGCGGGACCTGTCACGCGGCGGCCCCGCACCCGGTCACGTACTGACGAGGGGGGCGGGAACCGGCCCACCGCGACAGCCGCCGTCCCCCGCCTCCCGAGGCCGGTGTGACGCGACCCATCTCCGCACCGCCACATGCACGAGCGTGTTTTCGCCGGCACGGGGGAGACGGTGCGGTATGGCAAGACGAGTCGGTCACGAGGCAGCGACGCGGACGCAGGGCGCGGCACAGGGGCCGACGGCCCTCAAGCGCGCGCTGACGACCCCGCTGCTGTACTTCTTCATCCTGGGCGACGTGCTCGGCGCCGGTGTGTACGTCCTGGTCGGACAGGTCGCCGCCGACTCCGGGGGAGCGGTGTGGGTACCGCTCGTCGTCGCACTGCTGCTGGCGATGCTCACCGCCGCCTCGTACGCCGAGCTGGCGACGAAGTATCCCCGGGCCGGCGGCGCCTCCCACTACGCGACCCGCGCCTTCGGGCCGTTCGCCGGCTTCGTCGCGGGCTTCTGCATGCTCGCCGCCGGCATCGTGTCCGTGGGGGCCCTCGCCCGCGGCTTCGGCGGCGACTACCTGTCGGCCTTCGTGACCCTGCCCGTGGGACTCGTCGCCGTGGTCTTCCTGGGCCTGCTCGCGCTCGTCAACGCACGCGGCATCAAGGAGTCCACCCGCGCCAACGTCGTCGCCACCGTCGTCGAGGTGGGCGGCCTGGCCGTCATCGTCGTCCTCGGCGCGTGGCTGCTGCTGCGCGGCGACGGCGACCCCGGCCGGCTCACCGAGCTCGGCACGCCGGAGAAGGGCGCGGCGGCCGCCGTGCTGAGCGGCTCCGTGCTGGCGTACTACTCGTTCGTCGGGTTCGAGACCTCGGTGAACGTGGCCGAGGAGACCCGCGACCCGCGCCGCTCCTACCCCCGTGCCCTGTTCGGCGCGCTGGCCACCGCCGGCGCCGTGTACGTGCTGGTCGGTCTCGCCGCGTCCGCCGCCGTGCCGACCGCCGAGCTGGCCGCCTCCAGCGGGCCGCTGCTCGAAGTCGTGAAGGAGGCGGGCGGTGTACCGCCCAAGCTGTTCAGCGCCATCGCCCTCGTCGCCGTGGCCAACGGCGCCCTGCTCACCGGCATCATGTCCTCCCGCCTGGCCTACGGCATGGCGAAGGACGGGCTGCTGCCGGGCGCGCTGACCAAGGTGCTGCCGGGCCGCCGCACCCCGTGGGCCGCCATCGCGGTCACCACCGGCCTGGCGATGCTCCTCGCCCTCACCGGCAGCGTCGCCACCCTCGCGTCCACCCTGGTCCTGCTGCTTCTCGTCGTCTTCCTCATGGTCAACACCGCGGTCCTGGTGCTGCGCCGCGACCCGGGGACGGCCGACCACTTCCGTACGCCGGTCGTCCTGCCGGTGCTGGGCATCGCGTCGTGCGTCGTGCTCGCCACGCAGATCGAGGCCGCGGTGTGGCTGCGCGGCCTGGCGATCGTGGCGGTCGGCATGGTGCTGGCCGCGATCAGCGCCGCCGGGCGCTCCAGGCGCGTGGACGACCACGCCGAGGAGGGTGCGGGGGAGGACCCGGAGAAGGCCGCGGGGAGGGACGCGGACGAGGACGCGCCGCAGCGCGACTGACCGTCGCTGCGGGACCGGACGCGCCCTTCAGGCGTCCACGACCTCGTCGACGCCCTCGCGGGCGCGCAGCATCTCGCGCTCGCCCCCGCGCCGCGACGTGGCCGACCCGCCGCTGCCTCCCGCCTGCGGGCGACCCGTTTTCGGCCGTTTCCGGTGAGCGCTTCCCGCCGTGCGGCTCACGGGCCGACCGCGCCTTATGCTTCTACGCGTCTGTAGAAAGGGTCGTCCAGCGGTGGGCCTGACGCACGCTCAGGAGGACACGGATGGCTGCGAACCGCCCGGTCAGGGTGTTGAGCACGGCCCTGGCATGGCAACCGCCGTCGCGGCGGGCGCCGCGGGTCTCGCCGTCGGTGTCGTCGGCGGCATGGTCGCGGCCGAAGCTGTCGACGAGATCGGCGACTTCTTCGAGGGCTGCCGGCGGCCCGCCTCGGGGCCGCCGGCAGCGAGACGGCTGATCGCTGATCGCACCCCGCCCCTGCTGGTACCTTCTACATTGTTGTAGAAAGAATGGGAGCCCGGACGCCCCCCTTCCGTCCGGGCTCCCACCCGACACGTACGGAGCTCTCATGGCCCTGTGGGACCGCCTCAAGGAGTCCGCATCATCGATGCAGACCCAGCTCATGGCGAAGAAGAACGATCTGAAGAGCGGCGCCTTCCGTGACGCCAGCATGGCGATGTGCGCGCTGGTCGCCGCCGCCGACGGCACCGTCGACCCCGCCGAGCGGCAGCGCGTCGCCCAGCTCATCGCCACCAACGAGGTGCTGCAGAACTTCCCCGCCGACGATCTGCGCCGCCGCTTCGAGGCCAACCTCGACAAGCTCACCGCCGACTTCGCGTTCGGCAAGGTGAGCGTCATCCAGGAGATCGCCAAGGCGAAGAAGAAGCCCGCCGAGGCACGGGCCGTGATCCAGATCGGCATCGTCATCGGCGGCGCCGACGGCGACTTCGACAAGGACGAGCAGGCCGTGGTCCGCGAGGCGTGCTTCGCGCTGGACCTGCCGCCGCACGAGTTCGACCTCTGACCGGTCGCGTCAGACCTCTGACTGCGACCTTGACACGCGAAGGGCCGGAACCGTCACGGTTCCGGCCCTTCGCGCAGCCCACGCGGTCGCGGTCACAGCGGCGTGGCCGCGTACAGGATGAGCACCATCGTCACCGCAGAGTTCGCGGACGACATCGCCGACACGACGGCTCCCGTGGCCGCGCCCCACGCCGCGACGCCCACCGCCGTGAACAGGGAGGGCCAGGTGCGCACCGCCGGCGCGGGCCCGAGCAGGGCCGCCACCCTGCGCGGCACCGGTCCGGCCGCGGCGAAGCCCGCCAGCGTGGCCACCGGGGTGCCCCGGGACACCAGCGCCGCCCTGCCGATGGCGCGGGCCACGGTGCGGCGGCTGCCGACCGTCTGCGCCGCGTCCTCGTCCGCCCACCGCTCCGTCGTGTACGCCACCGCCGTGCGCAGCGGCCGCAGGAACGGGTTGGCCTGGGCGGCCAGTCGCACCGTGAGGAGGAAACGGTGGTGACGGGCCGCCAGATGGGCTCGCTCGTGGGCGAACAGCGCCCGGCGCTCGGCCGGTTCCAGACAGTCCAGCAGAGCCGTCGTGACCACCACACGGCCCCGTCGGCCGCCGCCCGGAAGCGCGTACGCGTACGGCGCGCTGTCCGGCAGGACGGCCACCTCCGTGTCCCGCAGTCCCGCCAGCGCCCGATGGATGCGGCGACGCACCCGAGCGTGCCGCCACCAGGTCCGGCCGCACGCGACCAGCACGGCGAACAGCGCGGGGATCGCCGCCTTGCCCACCACCTCGTCGTACGGCACCGCCGCCCGCACCTCGGGGTCCGACCAGCCGTCGGGCAGTGGATTGCCGGGCAGCTGGGCGGTGCCGACCACCATCACCAGGGCGAGACAGAGTGTGCTGCACGCCGCCATCACCGCGGCCACCCCGGTCAGCAGCCGCGTCGCGGTCCGCGGATGCAGATGCTGCTCGGCCAGGCGCGCGATCGGCCACGCCGTCAGCGGCAGCACCAGCGGCAGAAAGACGAAGACCCCCATGAGGCTTCAGTCTTCCCCGTCGCGCCCCGCCGGACGCAGCAGCTCCCGCAGCAGCCGCTCGTCGTCGGGCCCCAGGCCGGTCACGAAGCTGGCCAGGACAGCCTCACGGTCGCTCTCGGAGTCCAGCACCTTCCGCATCCGCCGGGCGGCCAGTCCCGCCTGGTCCAGCGCACACGTCCAGGCGAACGACCGGCCCGCCCGCTCCCGCGTGACGGCGCCCTTGGCCAGCAGCCGGGTCAGGATGGTGATCACGGTCGTGTACGCGAGGCCGCCGCCCAGCCGCTCCTGCACCCAGCCGGCGGTGGCCGGTCCGTCCGCCTCCTTGAGCGCCGACAGGACCAGAGCCTCCAGCTCACCCTGCCCCCGCCGGGGACGCTGCCCCTGCTCGCCCACGTCCTGTCTCCCCTCTGCCGCCGTGTGTTTCCCGCGCGGCCATCGTATAGACGTCCGCACCTCACCCGGCCCCACGCCGAGTGCGGTCGCGTGCCGAGCGGCGCACGCGACGTACGGTCGCACGCCCTGCCCTGTGATCTCTACAGTGATGTAGATTCGTAGCTCCGGGCCCGCGCCGCGGGCCTCGACCTCACCCGCCGAGAAGGAGTACGCAGTGGGAGTTTCCCTGTCCAAGGGCGGCAACGTCTCGCTCAGCAAG
>NZ_JBIWGC010000027.1:0-101308 GCF_044763335.1 Streptomyces sp. NPDC096105 | reverse complement strand
TCGTCCTGGTGCACCAGGCACCCTCCGGCGCCAAACACCTCACCGGCTACGTCGTGCCCGAACCAGGCCGCGTCCCCGACACCGGCACACTCCGGACGGCCCTCGCCGAACGACTCCCGGAGTACATGGTCCCCTCCGACATCCTCCTGCTCGACGCGCTGCCGATCACCTCGAACGCCAAGCTCGACCGCGCGGCTCTGCCCGTGCCCGACTTCACCGGCACGGCGGGCGCGGGACGAGCACCCCGCACTCCCGCGGAACGGACCCTGTGCACGCTGTTCGCGGAGGTACTGGGCCTCGGCAGCGTGGGCGTGGACGACGGCTTCTTCGCCCTGGGCGGGGACAGCATCATGTCGATCCAGCTGGTCAGCCGGGCACGGCGGGCCGGTCTGGTGCTCACCTCGCGCGACGTCTTCGAGCACCGGACACCGGCCGCACTCGCGAAGGTCTGCCGCACCGCCGGCGAGGGACCGGCGGACGCCGCCGAGGACGACGGCACGGGTCCGGTGGAGCCGACTCCGGTGATGCGCTGGCTGCGGGACTGGCGGGGCACGGCGGCCGGCTTCCAGCAGTCGGTGCTGCTCCGGGTCCCGCCGGGGCTGGGCGAGGAGCGGCTGACGGCGGCCGTGCAGGCACTGCTCGACCACCACGACGCGCTGCGGCTGCGGGTGTCCGTCGACTGGGCGTCCGAGGTGGGTGAGCGGGGTTCGGTCGATGCGGCCCGGTGCGTGCGCCGTGTTCCCGCGGCCGACGCCGATATCGCCGGGGAGGCGCGGGCGGCGGTGGCGCGGCTGGCGCCGGAGTCGGGCGTGATGGTGCAGGCGGTGTGGTTCGACGCGGGGCCCGAGGACTCCGGCCGGCTGCTGTTGGCCGTGCACCACTTCGCCGTGGACGGCGTGTCGTGGCGCATCCTGGTGCCGGACCTGCGGCAGGCGTGGGAAGCGGTGGCCGCCGGTGAGCCGGTGCGGCTCGACCCGGTGGGCACGTCGTTCCGGCGCTGGGCGGGACTGCTCCGCGAGCAAGCACATGACCCGCAGGTCAGCGCTGAACTCCCGTACTGGCAGGACGTATTGGCGAGCGGCGGGCCGACGCTCGGCAACCGCGGCCTGGACCCCGCGTGCGACACCGCCGGCACGGCACGGCGGCTGACGGTGACGCTGCCCGGTGCGCACACGGGCCCGCTGCTGTCGTCCGTCCCCGCCGCCTTCCACGGCGGCGTCGACGACGTCCTGCTCGGCGCCCTGGCTCTCGCCGTGCGGCAGTGGTGTGCGGCTCGCAGGGCCGACGTCGACGGCGGTGTGCTGATCGACCTGGAGGGCCACGGCCGTGACACCGGCCGGGCGGACGTCGATCTGTCGCGCACGGTGGGCTGGTTCACCCGCGTCCACCCCGTACGGCTCGACGTCACCGGCTCCGGGGACGACCCGGCGGACGCGGTGAAGCGGGTCAAGGAGCAGCTGCGGGCGGTGCCCGGCGACGGCACGGGGTACGGCCTCCTCCGCCACCTCAACGCCGGCACCGCGCCCGCGTTCGCCGGTCTCCCCCGGCCCCAGATCGGCTTCAACTACCTCGGGCGCACCCCGACGACGTCCGCCTCCCCGTCCGCCGCGTCCGACTGGTCGCCGGTCGCACAGCCGGGGGGACCCGACACCGGTCCGGCCACGCCGCTCGCGCACGCCCTGGACGTCAACGCCGTCACGGTCGACGGTCCGGACGGCCCGGTGCTGTCGGCGACGTTCACGTGGGCGGGGAAGCTGCTCGACGAGGCGGAGGTGCGGGACCTGGCCGAGCGGTGGCTGCGGGCCCTCAGGACCCTCGCGGACACGGGCGCGGGGAACGGCGGCCACACGCCGTCCGACTTCCCCCTCGTGCCCCTGACCCAGCACCAGGTGGAGAACCTGGAGGCCGCCCACCCCGGCCTGGAGGACGTCCTCCCGCTCTCCCCGCTCCAGGACGGGTTCCTGTTCCACGCGCTGTACGACGCCCAGGGCACCGACGTCTACACCGCCCAGCTCGTACTGGACCTGGAAGGCCCCCTGGACGCGCCGGTCCTGCGCGAGGCGTGGACGGCGCTGCTGCGCCGGCACGCCAACCTGCGCGCCGGGTTCGTGCACGACGACGCCACCGGCGCCCCCGTCCAGGTCGTCGTGCGCGACCCCGAACTGCCGTGGCGCACCGTGGACCTGACCGGTACACCCGCAGCGGAGCAGGCCGTCCGGCGCGACCGCGTCGCCGAGGAGGAGCGGTCGGCACGGTTCGACCTGTCGCGGCCTCCGCTGCTGCGCGTGGCGCTGGTCGAGCTGGGCGAGGAGCGCCACAGCCTCGTCCTGACGCCGCACCACATCCTGCTCGACGGCTGGTCCATGCCCGTGCTGCTGCGCGAGATGTTCGCGCTGTACGCGTCGCGGGGCTCGGCGGCCGGACTGCCCGCGGTCACCCCGTACGGCGACTACCTCGCCTGGCTCGCCGTCCAGGACCGGGACGGGGCGCGTGCCGTCTGGACCGCCGAGCTGGCCGGACTGGACGAGCCGACGCTGCTCGCCCCCGGGGCGTCGGGCGCGCCCGCGGCCGAACCCGGCCACGTGGCGCTGGACCTGCCCTCCGGCACGGTCGCGGCCCTGCACCGGCTGGCGCGGGAGGCGGGCCTGACGGTCAACACCCTGGTGCAGGGGGCCTGGGCGGTGCTGCTGTCCCGGATGACGGGCCGTGACGACGTCGTCTTCGGCGCCACGGTCGCGGGCCGCCCGCCGGAGGTCGCCGGGGTCGAGTCCATGGTCGGCCTCTTCATCAACACCCTGCCGGTCCGGGTCGCCCTGGACCCGCGGGCGACCGTCCTGGAGACGCTCACCGGACTCCAGAGCAGGCAGTCGTCCCTGACGGCCCACCAGCACCTCGGTCTGAGCGAGGTCACGCGCCTGTCCGGCCACCCCGTCCTCTTCGACACCCTCGTGGTCTTCGAGAACTACCCCGTCGACCGGGAGTCGTTCGCCCCGCGCGCAGGCGCTTCCGGGCCGCGGCTCACCGGGGTGAAGGGCCGGGACGCCACCCACTACCCGCTGAGCCTCATCGTCGCCCAGGGAGCTCACGACGGTGCCCTCACCCTCCGCCTCGGCTACCAGCGGGCCCACTTCGACCACGCGGCCGTGACCGCGTTGGCGGACCGGCTGGGCCTGCTGCTGCGGGAGTTCTCCGCCGGTCCCGGCCGGAGACTGGCGGCCCTCGACGTCCTCCGCGACGAGGAACGCGAACGGGTTCTCACCCGGTGGAACGACACGGCGGTGCCCGTCGCGCCGGCCACCCTCCCCGGGCTGTTCGCCGCCCAGGCCGCCCGCACACCGGACGCGCCGGCCGTCGTCCACGGCACGCGGCGGCTGACCTACGCCGAGCTGGCCGCCCGCGCCTCCGCGCTGGCCGGCCGTCTGCGCCGGGCCGGAGCCGGACCGGAGACCCGTGTCGCGGTCGCCGTGCCCCGCTCCGCCGACCTGGTCGTCGCCCTCCTGGCGGTCCTGGAAACGGGCGCCGCGTACGTGCCCGTCGACCCGGGTCTCCCGGCGGAACGCGTCGCCCTGCTGCTGGAGGACACCGAGCCGGCCGGAATCCTGGTCACCGAGGCGGTGGCGGCACGGTCCGCGCTGCCCGCGGGCGACGCGCCCGTCCTCGTCGTGGACGCCGCCGACGACGAGGCGTGTGCACCCGCCCCCGCATCCGCTCCCGACCCGCGCAACCCCGCCTACGTCATCCACACCTCCGGTTCCACCGGCCGGCCCAAGGGCGTCACCGTCTCGCACGAGGCCGTCGTCAACCGGCTGCTGTGGATGCAGGACGCGTACCGGCTCACCGCCGAGGACCGGGTGCTGCACAAGACGCCGGCCGGCTTCGACGTGTCGGTGTGGGAGCTGTTCTGGCCGCTGATCACCGGCGCGGCCCTGGTCGTCGCCCGGCCCGACGGGCACCGGGACCCGGCCCACCTCGCGGAGCTGATACGCGCGGAAGGGGTGACGACGGCGCACTTCGTGCCGTCGATGCTCGGCGCGTTCCTCGACGAGCCCGCCGCAGCCGGGTGCACCGGACTGCGCCGGGTGGTGTGCAGCGGCGAGGAACTCCCCGCCGACCTCGCGGCCCGCTTCCACACCGTGCTGCCCGAGGTGCGGCTGCACAACCTGTACGGCCCCACGGAGGCGGCCGTGGACGTCACCCACTGGGACTGCGAGCCGGACGCCCCGGGCCCCGTGCCGATCGGCCGGCCGGTCTGGAACACCCGGGTGTACGTCCTGGACGCCGCGCTGCGTCCGGTGCCGCCCGGGGCCACCGGCGAGCTGTACCTCGCCGGGGTGCAGCTGGCGCGCGGCTACCACGGCAGGCCCGCGCTGACCGCCGAACGCTTCGTCGCCGACCCGTTCGACCCGGACGGCGCCGGTGGTGGACGCATGTACCGCACCGGTGACCTGGTCCGCTGGCGCGCCCGGGGGTACCCCGGGCCGGAGGCCGGAGGAGGTGTCCTGGAGTACCTGGGCCGCGCCGACCAGCAGGTCAAGGTGCGCGGGGTGCGGATCGAGCCGGGCGAGGTCGAGGCGGTCCTGCGCGCCCACCCCGGCGTCGCCCGCGCCGCCGTCGTCGTACGGTCCGACGGGCGGGGCGGGGCACGGCTGATCGCCTACGCCGTGCCCGCCGCCGGTCCGGCTCCCGCCTCCGCCTCCGTCGAGCCGGCCCTGCTGCGGGCTCACATCGCGGACCGCCTCCCGGAGTACATGGTGCCCGCGGCCGTCGTCACCCTGCCGGACCTGCCCCTCACCGTGAACGGCAAGCTGGACCGCAAGGCGCTGCCCGAGCCCTCGTTCACCGCGTCCGGCGGCGGGCGCCTGCCGCGCGACGCCGAGGAACGGCTGCTGTGCGAGCTGTTCGCCGAGGTGCTCGGCGTGGAGCGGGTCGGCCCCGGGGACAGCTTCTTCGAGCTGGGCGGGCATTCGCTGCTCGCGGTCCGGCTGCTGGGCCGTATCCGCTCGGCCACCACCGCCGGTGCCTCACCCGCCCTGGGCATCCGCTCGTTGTTCGACGCACCCACCCCCGAGGCGCTGGCCCGTCTGCTGCGTACCGGCGACGGGCGGGGTACCGGGAACGGGGCCGAGGAGTCCGCGCGCGCCCTGGAGGTGCTGCTGCCCCTGCGCACCACGGGCACCCGGCCGCCGCTGTTCTGCGTCCACCCGTGGGCCGGACTGAGCTGGCCGTACGCCGGTCTGCTCCGCACCCTCGGCGACGACCGGCCCCTGTACGGGCTCCAGGCCAGGGGACTGGCCCGCGCGGAGGAACCGCCCGCGTCCATGGGCGAGACGGCCGAGGACTACCTGGCGCGGATCCGCGCGGTCCAGCCCGAAGGCCCGTACCACCTGCTGGGCTGGTCCTTCGGCGGCCTGGTGGCCCACGAGATGGCGGTGCGGCTGCGCGAGGCGGGTGAGGAGGTCGCGCTGCTCGCCCTGCTGGACTCCTACCCGCCGGAGGCGACCCTCGCCGCAGGGTCCGCCGAAGCCGACGGGCCCTCCTCACAGGAGTGGACGGACGGCGACGTCCTCGCCGGGCTGCTGCGCTTCCTCGGCCACGAGGCGCCCGGCCTCGCGGACGGCGGCCCGGTGGACGCGGAGACGGCCCGCGAGGTGCTGCGGCGCGAGGGCGCGCCCCTCAGCGGCATCCCGCCGCACACGCTGCGGGCGTGGCCCGGCATCGCCGCCCGTCACGCCCGTCTGCAGAGGGAGTTCGTTCCCCGGCATTTCGACGGTGATGTCCTGCTGTTCACCGCCGAACCGGATCCTGGGGCGGACGCGCCGGACCCGGCTTCGTGGACGCCGTACGTCGGCGGTCACCTGGACGTACGTCCCGTCGCCTGCGGCCACCACGACATGACGCTCCCCGGCCCCCTCACCGAGATCGGCCGAGCCGTCGCCGGGCGCCTGGAACGCACCGGCCGCCCCCGCACCCCCTGACCCGGACACACCCCGGCCCGACCCGGGTCGAATCGATCCGCCCCGCCACCGATCCCCTGATCCCGAGCACGGAGCACGGAGCACGACCATGACGACCAACCCCTTCGAGAACGACGACGCCCAGTACCTGGTCCTCGTCAACGACGAACTCCAGCACTCCCTGTGGCCGGTCTTCGCCGACGTCCCCGCCGGCTGGACCGTGGCCCTCCCGGCCGCGAGCCGTCAGGAGTGCCTGGACCACGTCGAGAAGAACTGGACGGACATGCGGCCGAAGAGCCTGGCCGACGCCATGGCCGGGCAGTGACCGCCCCTCACCCCGCCCGCCGCCCTTTCCCACTCCGTGAGGAGAACGACATGACGGACCACACCCCCGCCACCGCCCTGCGCGTCAGCCACGTCGAGCTGTACGTCACCGACGCCGAGGCCGCCGCGTCGGCGTTCGTCGACGGCTACGGCTTCCGGGTCTGCGCCACCGCCGAACGCGGTGGCGGCCCCGAGGGCGCCTCCCGCTCCCTCGCGCTCCGCCAGGCCGGCATCGTCCTGGTCGTCACCCAGGCGCTCGACGACACCCACCCGGCCGCCGCCTTCGTGGCGCGGCACGGTGACGGCATAGCCGACATCGCGCTGAGCGCCGCTGACGCCCGCGAGGCCTTCGCCGACGCCGTCTCCCGCTCCGCCGTGCCCCTCGCCGAGCCCGCGGAGCGGGACGGCTGGGTCACCGCCGCCGTCGCCGCCGGCTTCGACGACGTACGCCACACCCTGGTCCAGCGGCCCGCCGGCCACACGGACACGGCCGTCCCGCTGCCCGGCTTCGAGCCGGTGGCCGAGCCCGCCGAGGTGTCCGGGGAGCCGGTGGGGCTCACCGTCCTCGACCACGTCGCCGTCAGCGTCCCCATGGGGCAGCTCGCCGAGAGCACCGGCTACTACGAGCGGGTCTTCGGCTACGCGTCCGTCTACGAGGAACTGATGGTGCAGGGCACCGAGGCCATGGACTCCAAGGCCGTCCGCAGCCCCGCCGGCGACCTCACCTTCACCATCCTCGCGCCGAGCCCGGAGCACGACGCGGGTCACCTCGGCGACTTCCTGGAGCGGCACGGCAGCGGCGGCGTGCACCACCTGGCCTTCGCCACCACCGACATCGTCACCGCCGTCGACCGCATGCTCGAACGCGGCATCGTCTTCCTCGGCACCCCCGACACGTACTACGACCGGCTGGAGCAGCGCCTGAAGCTGAACCGCCACTCGATGGCCGAGCTGCGCAAAGCCCGCATCCTCGCCGACGAGGACCACGGCGGTCAGCTCTTCCAGATCTTCACGCGCACCGTCCACCCCAGGCGCACGGTCTTCTACGAGATCATCGAGCGGGCCGGCGCGGACAGCTTCGGCGGCGGCAACGTCCGCGCGCTGTACGACGCCGTCCAGGCGGAGAAGGCCGAGCACGAGGCCGCCGCGAACGCCGACGGGGAGGCCGCGTGACCGACCCGGCGGTCGCCGGCCTGCTCACCCCCGCCGACGCGGAGGCGCTCGCGGCGGCGGTCCTGCCCGCCGGCGTGGAGCGCTTCGTCGGCGGGGCGGCGGGCGCGGAGCTCACCCTCCGCGCCAACCGCGCCGCGTTCGACCGGCTCCATCTGGTCCCCCGGGTGCTCTCGGACGTCTCGTCCGTGAGCACCGCCCGCGCCCTGCTCGGCACGGACTGCGCCCTCCCGGTGGCCGTGGCCCCGATGGCGTACCAGCGGGCCGTGCACCCGGACGGCGAACTGGCCGCCGCCCGCGCCGCCCACGACGCCGGCGTCCCCTTCACCGCCTGCACGTTCAGCAGCACCAGCGTGGAGGACATCGCCGCCACCGGCGCCGCCACCTGGTTCCAGCTGTACTGGCTGCGCGACCGCGGCCACACCGAGGAGCTGCTGAAGCGCGCCGAGGCGGCCGGCTGCCGTGCGGTGATGCTGACCGTCGACACGCCCCGGATGGGACGCCGCACAGCCGACATGCGCGGCGCCTTCACCCTGCCCGACGGGGTGTCACCCGTGCACTTCGGCCCCCGTCCCGACGGCGTGCCGCGCACCGCGAGCAGCGGCGTCAGCGCGGTCGCCGCACAGACCGCCGACGTCGTCGACCCGTCCCTCACCTGGACCGACCTCGACTGGCTGCGCGCGCACACGCACCTGCCCCTGGTCCTCAAGGGCGTGCTGGACCCGGCCGACGCCGAACGCGCCGCCGCCTGCGGCGTGGACGCGCTGGTGGTGTCCAACCACGGCGGCCGCCAGCTCGACGGCGCGCTTCCCGCCCTGGACGCCCTGCCCGCCGTGGCCCGGGCCGTCGCGGGACGGTGCGAGGTGCTCCTCGACAGCGGCATCCGCAGCGGCACGGACGTCCTGAAGGCTCTCGCTCTCGGCGCGGACGGCGTACTGCTGGGCCGCCCCGTGCTGTGGGGCCTCGCGGCCGGAGGACGACAGGGCGTACACAGGGTGCTCCAACTCGTCCGCGAGGAGCTGGAACTGGCCCTCGCGCTGGCCGGCTGCCCGGACCTCGCCGCCGCGGCCCGGCTGCGCACCGTCGTGGGTCCGGCAGGTGGGGCGGGATGACCACCACCACGGAAAGCCTCGACCCGGCCGCCCTCCACCCCTCGGTGGGCGACCCGCTGCTGTCCTCGATGAACTTCCTCAACGAGGTCGCGGGCCGCTACCCGGACGCGCTCTCCCTCGCCGCGGGCACCCCGTACGAGGGCTTCTACGACGTCGAGGACATCCACCGCGCGCTGCGGGTCTTCACCGACCACCTGCGCACGGAACGGGGCTTCGGCGAGCAGCGGGTCCGGCGCACCCTGCTTCAGTACGGACGCACCAAGGGCATCATCCACGAGCTGATCGCCCGCCAGCTGGCCGAGGACGAGGGCATCCACGTCGATCCGGAGGCCGTCGTCGTCACCACGGGCTGCCAGGAGGCGCTCTTCCTCACCCTTCGGCTGCTGCGCCGCGACGACCGCGACGTGCTGCTGGCCGTCACCCCCGCCTACGTCGGCGTCACCGGGGCGGCACGGCTCCTGGACCTGCCGGTGCGCCCGGTCGCCGAGGGCCCGGACGGCGTCGACCTGGACGACCTGCGACGGCGGCTCCACGGGGCCCGCGCCGCCGGGCTGCGCCCGCGCGCCCTGTACGTCGTCCCCGACCACGCGAACCCCTCCGGCATCCGGATGCCGGAACCGGTCCGCCGTGACCTCCTCGACCTCGCGGAGCGGGAGGACATCCTCCTCCTGGAGGACAACCCGTACGGCCTCTTCCCGCGCCGGGGGGTGCGACTGCCGACCCTCAAGGCCCTGGACACCGGGCGCCGGGTCGTCCATCTCGGTTCGCTGGCGAAGACGGTGTTCCCGGGCGTGCGGATCGGTTACGCGGTGGCCGACCAGCCCGTCGGGGACGGGCCCTACCTGGCCGACCTGCTCGCCAGGGCCAAGAGCATGGTCACCGTCAACACCTCACCCCTCGCCCAGGCCGTGGCCGGGGGCAGGCTGCTGGAGCACGGGTGCAGCCTGGTCCGCGCCAACGAGCGGGAGAGCGAGGTGTACCGGGAGGGCCTCGACCGGATCGTCGACGGACTCGCCCGCCGTTTCCCCGACCCGTCGGTGTCCGGGGTGAGCTGGAACAGTCCCGAGGGCGGCTTCTTCGTCGTCGTCCAGGTGCCGTTCGACGTCACCGACGCGGTACTGGAGCGCTCGGCGCGCGACCACCGGGTGCTGTGGACGCCACTGCACCACTTCTACGACGCCGCGGCAGCGGACACCGGAACCGGTGTCGGACCGCTGCGCTGTCTGCGCCTGTCGTGCAGCGCGCTCGGTCCCGAGGACATCGAGGAGGCGCTCGACCGCTTCGCCGCCTTCGTACGTTCCCGCTGACGCGCCCGCGCCGCCAGGGGCGGCACCACTGACGCCTGCCGCTCCTGGCGCGCTGTGCACGGGTGACGCGACGACGGGCCGCCGACGGCTCCGCACGCGGGTCGTCAGCACCCGGTTCGACCGCCTGCGGGCCGTCGGTGCGGTCGGGCTGAGGGACGGCCGTCGCCGGAGGTGCGGCGGCAGGGAAAGGGTCTGTCGGACGAGCGGCGCAACTGGGACAGCCGGGGTTACCGACGGGCCGCCGGCGGGCGGCCGCCGAAGGTGATGTCGAAGGCGTTCAGGGCGGTCTTCCAGCGCATGGTCCAGCGGGCCCGGCCCTTGCCCGCGGGGGCGGACCGGTACCTCACGAAGGTGTGAACGCGGCACCCGATGGCGCAAGCCAGGCTGCTTCCGCCAGGCCCTGCCCGCGCTGGTGCGCCTGCGCAAGAACGAGACGCTGCCCGAGCCCGCGGCGGGATGCGGGACCTCCATCGCAATCGCCTGGCGGTACGTGGACGAGGTCCTTGAGGTCCTGGCCTCTTGGGCGCCCTGCCTGACGGACACCCGTGTGGCTGGAACCTCAGAGGTCGAACGGTTCCAGGTGGCGGGGATCCACGACGCGACCGCCGGCCCCGACCACCTGCTGCAGCTGGTCGACCACGCCGCGGTTCACCGTGTCGTGCAAGGCGGGGTCGTCGAGCGGCGTGACCAGGTCGTCGTGGTGGCTCGGTACGACGACGCGGGGGCGGCCCAGGGTGCTGACCGCGCGCTCGAAGTAGTCGTGCACGGCGGCGTGTCCACTGGCACCCAGCACCAAGACGTCCGGCGTGGCGCCGGAGACTTCACGGGCAGCGAAGTTAGCAGTACCGCTCAGGAACATCACACTCAGCCGGTCGCCCACCGTCACCTGGTAGCCCAGCGTGCCGCCCTCCACCAGATCGCTCAGCGTCCGGGGCCGGGAAGGGGGCGCGGTCAGGGTGCCGTACGGGTCGAAGCCATAGCCTCCGAGCTGGCTGTGCAGACTGCGCACCACCTCGATGGTGTAGTCCGGGCGGGACCGCTTGCCGGACGGCTGGAGGGGGTGGCGCAACACCTCGCCCCCTGAGACGACCACCGGACGGTGCTTGCGTCCCTTGCCAGGAACGCCCATCGCGGTGAGCAGGTGCAGATGCGTCTCGGTGCCCAGGACGTTGATCTCCTTGTCCCGCCAGGCCGGATGGTCCAGGAGGTACGGCACGTCGGCCAGGTGGTCCCAGTGACCGTGGGTCAGCAGGATGAACTCGGGTGTCCCGATGAGGTGGTCGCCCAGCACCCAGTCGATGATCCGGTGGTTCACCTCGAGCTCCCGCGTCATGTCCCCTTTGCCGTCCGCGCCCGTGTAAGGCTGCCGGGTGAGATACGGGTCGATCAGCAACCGGTGCCCGTCGAAGCTCAGCTCCCAGCCCGCGACACCGAGCCAGCGCAGCCGGACACCGCTGCGCCCCCGGTCGGCATCGTCTCGCGCGGAACGGCCGCGGGGCGCTGCGGCTGCGGTGGTCGTGAACCCTCCAGTGGCGCCTACGGCTCCGGCGGCCACGCTCGTCCGCAGCACACTGCGACGGCTCGGACGGCGTGGGGCGGCTGCGGGCTGCGGAGAGGACATGGCGGTACTCCTTCGCTCGTGGGACTTCAACTGCTGCTCGTGACCCGGGCCCGGGGAAGTGGAGTCAAACCTCGGCAACCACCCTGTGTCGAATACACTCTCGGCCGCGTGCCGATTCGTTCGGCGTATCGCCGCAGACCACGGGGGGCGCATGCTGACGGAGCGGCACCTGGAAATCTTCGTCGCCATCGCGGAGGAGGGGCATTTCGGCGACGCCGCACAGCGCGTGGGCATCACCCAGCCGCCCCTCTCGCAGGGGCTGCGACGGCTGGAGGCGCTGCTCGGGGTGCGGTTGTTCGACCGGGAGCGCGGGGTCTCCCTCACCGAGGAGGGCGCACTGCTGCTCCCCCACGCTCGCCGGGCCCTCATCGCAATGGCCGAACTGCGGGAGACAGGTGCACGGGAGGAGGCGGACGGTCAGCGTCTCCGGCTCGGCCTGCCGCCCGAACTGCCGCCCCGGCTCGGCGCGTCCGTCGCCGCCGCACCCGTGCGCGCCGGGGTCCGGGGCCGGGTCTCGGTGGTGACGGCACCGACGGCCACGCTACTGACGGACGTCTCCGCTGGACGACTCGACCTGGCCGTCATCCGCCACCCCGCTGTACTCCATGGTCTGGCCGCGGGCCCGGTGGCGCTGCTGCCGACGTGGCTGCTGACGCCGGACGACACGGGTGACGCCCCGACCGGGCGGTCCTCACGGGGCGGAGCCGCTGCCGGCGGGGCCTCACCGCCTGATCCGCACGATGCCACGAGCGAGCCGGACCGGCGTGCGGGTGGCGCGCGGGCGGGGCGGCTCTTGCCGCACGCAGTCCGGCCGCGCGCGGAAGCGCCCGCGGCGCACGACCTGTTCCTGGACACGCTCGCGGGTCGGGGGCGGCGGGTGGAGACGGTGGTGGTCTCGGATGAACGCGCCGGGCTGGCTCTCGTTGCCGCTGGCCAGGCCGTGCTCGTCACGGCCGACGAGACGCTCACAGCCGACGGCGTCGCCCGGCGGCCGACCACCGACCCGGCGCTTCCGCTGCGCCTGCGGGTGGTGTGGGACGCCCGGCGGCTCGCCGCCGCGCACGCGGACGAAGCGGCCGAAGCATTGGTCGGCGTGCTGGCATCGGCGCACCAGCCGGGCAGGGAGAAGGCCCGGTGAGCGCGGCGGTTCCCGACAGGGGCATCGAGCGGACCCTGCGTGAGATGTTCGACGACGCAGGGGTGCGCGGCTGGCTCCATGTGGCCGAACTGCACCGGCCCACGGCCGCGGTGACGATCGACGCGGACGAGGCCGTGCTGATGGGCTCGGTCTACAAGATGCCGCTCGCAGTGGCCTACTGCCGCCAGGTGGACGCCGGCGTGCTCGACCCCCGGCAACGGGTCGTCCTGTCGCCCCAGGACCGGCTGCCTGGACCCACCGGCATCTCACAACTCAGCGACGAGGTCTCGATGTCCCTGCGCGACCTGGTCGTCATGATGATGAGCATCTCCGACAACGCGGCAGCCGACGCGGTGCTCCACCACGTGGGCGCGGCGGCATTCGACGATGCCTGCCAGGCCCTCGGTCTCTTCCGCACCCAGCTCAGCGACGGTGCCGCGGGCACCCTGGCCCGGCTACTGGCGGCGACAGGCGCTGAATCCTTGGACACGGCGATGGCGCGGATCGCCGACAACGACCGGGCGGTGCCGCCCAGCGTTTACGACCCCGCATGGGCGACCTCCACCACCCCCACGGAGATAGCTCGCCTGCTGCACGCCATCTGGACGAACGAGGCCGCCTCCCCCGCCAACTGTGCCTTCATCCGCCGGACGATGGGACTCCAGCCCTGGCAGCACAGGCTTTCGGCGGGCTTCCCCTACGACGATGTGTCGGTATCCGGGAAGACCGGGACGTTCGGCGTCATGCGGCACGAGGCCGGGGTCGTCGAACTGGCCGACGGCCGCACGTATACGGCCGTCGTCTTCACCCAGGCCGCCCGGGCCGACCGCCGGCTGCCCCGCGCTGATGCGGTCATCGGCGCCACGGCACGCGCGGCCGTCGAACATCTGAGAGGCAGGGAGTGACAAAGCCAGGGCGTTGTCGTACGAGTCGCCGACCGAGCCCGTGGACGCCTGGATCCCGGCTCCGACCAGGCGTGTCGTGAACTTCACTGACGTGTGTCGACAACGGAGGCGCTATGAGGTCACGGACGCCCGTCCGGTTGTGTGCGGTGAACCTCCCCGGACGGGCCGACGAATCCCCTTGAGGACAGCCAGTCGGCGTCGGTCGGTCCATGAGCCGGACCCACCCGGAGAAGCCACCACACATCCTCACTGTCAGTCCACGGTCACCACATTGCGCGGAACCTCCGCCAGGCCGGCGGACAGGGTGCCGAACTTGCTCTCGACCGCTGCCTTCTCGGCCGCATTCGGGTACGGGTTCTTGCACGAAACGCCGGCGCTGCTTCCCGACATCAGGCTCGTGCAGGGACCGGGTTTACGGTCCGGCAGGCCCAGGATGTGGCCGAGTTCGTGCGACGAGATGCGGACCGTGTCGTACCCCTGGTCGACCGCCTGCCGTCCGATGTACACGGTTCCGTTGCCGAGCGAGGTGGTCAGGGCCCGGGGCCAGCCGTTGTCGGCCAGGATCCGGATGTTGGCGCGTTGCCCGGCGGCGGCCGGACGCAGTTCGACTCCCTCCACGCTGGCGTTCCAGATCGCCGCGCCCTGGTCGACGGCGGCCCTGAACTCCGCCGAGGCACTGGCGTCGTAGGTCAGGACGCGAGCCGCCTGGGCCTGGTCGGCGGGGCCTGTCGATGCCGCGTAGGCCTGACCGCCGGCCAGGGTGCAGGCCACCGTGAGGGCGGCGCTGAGGACATGGGCGAGCGGGCGTGAGTGCATGGTCGACCTCCTGCGAGACGAGTGGCGTGCTCATGTCACATACTCCGCTGGGCTGTCTGCCCGTGTCCGGCAGGCCTCAATCCGTCAATCGGCGCCGTCCGGTCGGCCGCTCCTCGGCACCGTGAACGCTCCGCAGGGGACCGCGGGGCATTCATGGTGCGGGGGGTGCGGGCCGGTGCCCCGGCTGTCAGGATCCGCCGAGGCCGGGCTTCAGAGCCGGCAAGGCGGTGAGGAGCGCCGGACGGCTCAGTCCCCGCGGCCCGCGTCCGGTTCCTCACGCAGGGCGTCGATCGCGGCGGACGCCCGCGGGCCCGGTCGAAGCCGGAGCCGGCGGCCAGGCCCGTTCCGCCGGGTGTGCGGACCTGCCACGTCGTGCACCTCGTCGGCACCCCCGACGACCCGTGGCTGCCCGCGGTGGCCTCGGTGCTGCCGTGGTGCCTCCGGACCTCGTACCGGAGCCGGTGCCCCTCGGCCCTTGGAGAGTCACCTTGCCCGTCCGGCCCGCAGCGGCGACCGGTACGGCCGGCTTGTCCGGCGCTACGACCGCACGGCCCTCGCGCGTGCTGCTTCGGTGCGGCTCCGGGCCGCCCCGGACCGGTAGGGGTCACACCCGGGGGCGGTCGGCCGCGGGGGCGGCGTCCGCCTGAGCGGGAAGCCGCACCTCGGCGTCCCGGACGGGCAGCAGGCGTCCGAGCCGGCCCGGCAGCCACCAGTTGGCGCGCCCCATGAGCCGCATCAGGGCGGGCGCCAGCACCATGCGGACGACGGTGGCGTCGAGCACGACGGCGACCATCACCACGAAGCCGATCTGACGCAGATCCTGGCGGTGGGTGCCGAGGAGACCGGTGAGGCTCACCACGAGCACGCCCGCGGCCAGGCTGATGGGCAACGCGGTGCGGCGCAGGCCGTGCAGGACGGCCGCGGCGTTGTCACCGTGGGCCCGGTAGTGCTCGGCGATGCGGTGGACGAGGAAGACCTCGTAGTCCATGGACAGGCCGAACACCAGGGTGAGCGCGATCAGCGGGAGCAGCGGGTTGACCGCGGGGTGGCCGAGTACGGGAGCGGCCAGGGCGAGCATCCCGAAGGCGGCGGCGACGCAGAGCAGGTTCATGGCGATCGCCTTGAGCGGCACGACGATCGACCGGAAGACCAGGAAGGTCAGCACGAAGGTGCCGCAGCAGATCACCGTCAGCACCAGCCCCACCTGGTCGTTGACCTCGGCCGTCAGGTCGTGGACGGTCGCGGCCGGGCCGGCGATCCGCACGGGCTGCCCGGCGGGCAGCAGGCGTGGCACCAGGTCCTCGCGCAAGTGCTGTTGGAGGTCCGCCGCCGCGGCGGTGTCCGGGGCCTGGCTCTCGCCGATCAGCAGCAGGGTCAGGTCGCGTCCGTTGTCGAGCGCGGTGGTGATGAACACCCGCGGGTCCTCGCGGAGTTCGGTGGTCAGGGGCTGGGTGTCGACCGGGCCGGCGCCCGGCGGGTGGGGCAGGGCGACCAGCGTGAGGCTCGCGATCCGGTCGTCCTCCATCCGGGCCAGTCCGTCGCCGAGCGTGGTGCCGGACAGGACCGCCCGGTCGAAGTGCAGCGCCGTGCGCAGCCCGAGCACCGGGGCCGTGGCCAGCAGCAGGAGCAGCACCGCGGCCGTGGCGTAGCGTCCCGGGTACCGCAGCAGGTGACCGGTCCAGCGCTCCCAAGCGGTGGGACCGGACTTCGGGCGGCGCCGTCCCGGCCGTGTCCAGGGCATCGGGCACCAGTTCAGGAGCCGGTCGCAGGAGGCGAGCAGCGCCGGCATCAGGGTGAGCGCGGCGAGGGTCGCGGTCGACGCGGCCAGCACCGCGGCCAGCGCCAGGGCGCGCATGTAGGCGATGTCCGTCAGCAGCAGGCCGAGGGCGGTCGCGACGACGGCCGTGCCCGCCAGGGCGACCGTGGCACCGGCGGTGACGGTGGCCTGCTCGGCGGCCCGGTCCGGGAGCATGCCTGCGGCCCGACGCCGACGGTGACGCAGCGTCAGCAGCAGCGCGTAGTCCAGGCCGACCCCGAGCCCGACGGTGGCGACCACGGCCACCGCGGTCGCGTCCACGCCGTGGGACAGCCCGGTCAGCGTCAGGACGCCGAGACTGAGCACGATCGCGGTGCCGGCGAGCAGCAGGACCAGCGCGGCGGCCCCCAGGGAGCCGAGCCCCAGGGTCAGCAGCAGGGCCGCCGCGGGCACGGCGTACAGCTCGGCGGACCGCAGGTCCTCGGTGGTGGCGCGGGCCAGCTCGGACAGGACCGGGTCCAGGCCGACCAGGGCGACGGACACCGCGCCGTCCGAGCGGTCCCGGGCGGTCTCCTCGGCCCGTGCGTCCAGCTCCGGCAGCGCCCGGCGGGCGGTGTCCGTCGCACCGGTCACGCCGAGCATCACGTACGCGTGGCGGGCGTGCTGGTCCTCGGTGCGGGGGACCGGCAGGGCGGCCCCCACCCGCGGGTGCTCCGACATCGCGGAGGTGACGGCCCGAATGGTGCGGCGGTACGCCGGGTCGTCGGCCGGCAGGGTGCGGGAGGTGAACGCCAGTATCACCTGCCGTGTGCCGATGTCCGGGAACCGCTCGGCGATCAGCCTGGACGCGGCGGCCGAGGCGGACCGGTCGACCGTGATGTCCGGTGGCTGCAGCATCCGGGGCAGGGAGGGGAGTACGGCCAGACTGGCGACGACCAGCATCAGCCATACGGTCATCACGGCGTATCGGTACCGCACCACCAGGGGTCCGATTCGGCGCACCCGCGCCTCCCTTCCGCGTAGTTGTCGGGGGCCTTTGACTACCACAGGCGAACGGGGACGTTCCGGGCGCTCGGACCGTCCCGCCCGCGGCGGGAGCCGCGATCGGCCGGGCGGCACAGGCCCTTCGGTCCGCCGGGGCGCTCCACGGGGGCGACTCGAAAGGGTGACGCGGAGAGCGGGTGCGTTGACGGTTGGCCCGGGGCGGGCGCGGGAGCCTGCGGGCTCCTGTTCCGCGTCCGGGAGCACCAGTGGCCCCTGGGAACGCGCCGGCGGCGTCTGCCGGGGGTCGGTGGCGAGGGGTCGCCCCGGAGGGTGAACACCTCCGGCAGGAGTCACGGTGCGCCGCGGCTCGGCTCCTGTCCGATGCGTGATTCGTGCGATGTCCTCCGCGGACCCCGTCCGCGTCCGGCCCGGACGCCGGCGGCCGGGACCGACCACCCGGCCGTCCGCAAGGTCCGGGGCGACGGCGGCTGCCGCAAGCACTTCGTCGAGCACGCCGCCACCCTGGGCATCGACCTGGAAATCACCGCCCGCATCCCCGGGACCAAAGGCTTCACCCCGATTCCGAAACGCTGGACGGTCGAGCGGACCTACGGCTGGCTGATGCTCCACCGCCGCCTGGCCCGCGACTACGAAACCCTCCCCGCCCGCTCCGAAGCCATGCTCCACCTCGCCATGACCGACCTGATGGCCCGCCGCCCCACCGGCGAGAACACCATCTCCCGGCGTGCCCCCGCAGAGGCACACCAACCGCAGATACCGGAATGGAACAGCGGGAGAAAACGACCTCTTGCAGCACGTGTTCACAGCCATCGCTGCGAACATCGAGCGCCTCGGCCGACGGCCGCCGACCGGAGGAGCACCTCCGTCCCGGCCGCCGACCGCCTTCCAGAGCCACCTGGACCATCACGGAATCACCCGGCCGAAATCTTGGCGGTCCGCCGGAGACTGAGCAGACCGCCGGGATCCCCGACGGAGTCGGGCTCAGGGTTCCCGGGCGACCGGACAGCCGGGTTCGTGACCTACGAGGTGGATCCGATGTCCAGGACGGAGACGTGAGGCCGGGAGACGTCACCCCTCTCGCCTGCCCTGGATCTCCAGGAGCCGCGCGTCCAGGTGCGAGTGCATCTCTCCTGTCGACAGCAGGAGGTCGGTCCCCTCCGTGAGCACGTGGGACGACCCCCCGGATCCCCGCACGCACAGGGCCGCGCCCTTCTCCGTGCGGGACACGATGTCCTGCCACAGTGACTGGGCGCGCTCGTCCGGAATCGGGATGAACCGCTTGGCCGTCCGCGCCTGCCGCTCCAGTGCCGAGCAGTTCCTCTTCACTGTGGGCACCTCTTCCGGGTAAGCGTTGATGATGTCGCCCAGGCCGGCGTCCTCCGGGGCCCCGTTCGCCATCGCCTGTCCGACCAGCGGCGTAAGATGCTTGGCGTATGCCTGGGCCCTCTCCTCGAATCCCAGCAGCAGCTCGTTCCCGCCCGCTTCCAGCCATGCCTGGGTGCGCAGTTCTGTGCCGTTGGAGGAGTCGATCGAGCTGATCTGCTCGCTGTCGTCGACGGCGTCCGCCAGGACGTACCCGCTCAGGACGCACGCCGTGAGTGCCATCGCGGCGAGGACGATCGGGGGGGCCTTACCGGGAGGAATGCCTGCCGCACGGGGCGCAGGGACGATACGGCCGCGCACCCGGCGCCGAGGCGCGATGAGTACGCTCAGCAGCTCCCGCCCACACGCCGCCCAGGCGGCGACCGCCGCCACGACGAACACGCCGAAGGAGAGGACGGGCCGGCTCGCCGAACCCAGCACGAGCCACGAGCCGCCCCAAATCGGTGTGCAGGTGTCGCCCCAGACAGCCAAGGGGGTCACGCATCCGTCGAGTGCCGCCAGCGCCCACACTCCCGCGAGGCCCCCGAGGAGCGCCCCGCCGCCGGCGACGAGGCCGTCGATCAGACCGGGGAAGGGCCGGACGGCGGCCGCTGCCGCCGCCACGAGGGCCGCAGGCACGACGAGGGCGGCGGTCAGCCAGCCGTAGAAGGTGGCCAGTCCGAGCTCGTCCCAGGAGGCCGGCGGCGGCTGCGCTCTGTGCACCACGATGTGGACCCACGCCGCCCAGAGGGTGCCGGCCGCGCCGCCCACAGCCGCGAGCAGGAGCGGCCGCCGGGGGACGGAACCGCGCGGCCGGCCGCGGACGGACCGCCACAGCATCGCCGCCGCCGGCACGAGCCACAGCAGCGTGGCGCCCACGACGGCGACCGGGTCGTCCCGGACCCGGTCGGCCAGCGGCAGCCAGAAGACCAGTTCCGGAGGCAGCCGCACCCAACTGCCGTCCGCAGCGGGGACTTCCCACAGGAGCGGGATCACGGCCATCCGGCTGGACGCCAGGACCATGTGGCCCCATGTCCCCCAGTGGACGAGCCACGTCCCGAACGCCGTCACCACGGTGACCAGTGCGAGCACGAAGGCGGCCCGGCGCCGCGGCAGGACCAACGCGGTCTGCGCGGTCCACACGCACAGCGGAAGAGCGCCGGCCAGGAGCAACAGCAGCAGCCACGGCCGCTGCGGCAGCACCGAGTTCCCGATGTCGCGGCCGATGACCAACTCCCCCGCGATGAGCCCGGAGCCGAGCCACAGCCCTTCCTTGAAGCCCTTCGGCGGCGGCTGACCGTGACCCACGGCGTGCCTTACGGACCGCCAGATCATGATGACGACAAGGCCGACGGCGAGCGTGGTGACCGTCCATGCCACAACGGTCTGCCGGGGACCGGTGTAGAAGAACATCGGCATGCGGCTGGGAGCCGCCACGGCCAGGACACCGGTGGTGAAGAAGGGAACGGCGTTGGTGCGGAACAGGAGGGACGGCTCCGCCAGCGCCCGCAGCCGGTCATCGTCACTGGGATGGCTCCGCCAGATCCAGCCACGCCGGTGCTCGGGTGTGAGGGACGGTGCGACGTTCGCTCCCCAGCGCTCCGGAAGGGCGTCCGCGTGGAACTCGCGGGTGCGCAGGATGTCGGCACGTACGAGGTACACGATCGCCGCGATCACCCCGCTCAGGGCCACCGAGGGAATCGTGTAGGACAGGTTGGCACGCCAGTGGGCCAGGCTGTCGGAGAACGACCCGATGCCCAGATACGGATGGAAGCCGACGACGGTCACGGGGAGCAGGATGGCGGCGAGAAAGGCGCGCCACAGCGCGATCGTGGCGTACGTCAGGCCCACGTCCCGGTTGACCACGTGGTTCAGCTCGTGCAGCACCACTCCCCGGAACACCTCCGGCTGCGCCTGCCTGCGGCTCACCAGACCGGAGTTGAGGCTGACGGTGCAACGTCCGAACCGTCCGAAGACGACGGCACTGCTGCGCACGTTGTAGGGGTCGAGCACGAACCGCACCCGGTGCGCGGCCAGACCCGCCGTCCGGCGCAGTTCGCCCAGTTCCTCCTCCAGCGTCGCCGTCCCGGGGGAACGGAGGGGAGGGTCGTCGGGGACGTCGAGAGTGACGAGGCGGCGGCGGATCCGCTTCCAGGTCGGCAGAAAGGCGTAGATGGCCAGTGCCAGGGCGAGGACTGCGAGCACTCCGAGAAGCGTCCACGTCCGGTTCGGCGGCTCGACCGGCCCCATGCAGCGCCGGTAGGCCGCCGTCGCCGAGCCGTCGTCCGCGTCCGGCAGCAGCAGGCCGGAGGCGACCTTGCAGTAGGCGTCCTTCTTGACGGCGGCCTGTGACCAGTGGGTGGCGAGGTTGTCGAGCCAGAAGAGGCCGGTGATGACGATCAGCGTGACCAGCAGCGCGAAGCGGAGCGTGGTGCTGACCGGCAGACGGCCCCGGGCCGCCTCGGCCGTCGGCTCACGACTGACCGTCACCGACGAGGTCATCCGGGTCCCCGTTCTCCTCTCGAGTACCGGACTCCACCTCGGCCGGCGTCCCGAGCGCGAGCCGTCCCGCGACCCGCTCGGCCAGCCGCCGAGCCTGCTCGGGGGAGAGACCGGCCTCGGTGACCTGCTCGCTCACCACCTGTGCCACGGCGTTGAGCTGCTCCTGGGTCAGCGCGGGAAGCTCTGGCTGCGGATCAGGACGCCGGAACAACCGGCGCAGCCGGCCCCGGAGCCGGTCGGACAGCGTCTGGACCGCCTGGCCTGTCACGCTGCGCACTCCTTCGTCGACCGCCAGCCACAGCACGGCCGTCAGGACGCCGACGATCTCTCCGGTGCCGAAGCCGAGCGGTTCGCCGCGGGTACGACGGCGTCTGAGTCCGCGCAGGACCCGGCGGTCGTCGGGTTCCTCGGCCAGGGCCTTGAGAATGAGCAGCTCGTCCGCGGTGACGTACTCCTCGCCCACCGCGAACTCCACGCCGTCTCGGACAACTTCACGGATCCTCACAGCGAGCCGCCTCCATAGCTGCCCTTGTACAGGAGATCCACTTGTCCCCCGGTCCACTTGATCACGAGCAGTTCCTTGCCGTATTTCTTGGGGGAACCGTAGTTCTCGAGAGACTTGGGGATTTCGCCCACCACATCTACGAGCCCTTTGTACTCGGGCATTTTCAGGTCTCCGGCTCCGGGCGGGGCGGTCTCCGTCAGCTCTCCGGTGTCGAGGCAGCTGAGCTTCACCGTGGTCGGCAAGGACATGGAGGCGAGCTCCCCGCTGCAGAGCACCATGCTGTCCCGCGTCACACCTCTCGCCACAGGTTCACCGAACGTGCTGACGCTGCCGTCCTTCTTTACGTCGAAGATGAACACATCGGTGTCGGAGAGGAAGAACGGGGTCCAGGAACCGACTGCCGAGTATTTCCTGGTGGGCGTCGGGGACGGCGACACGGACGCGGTCCTGGTCCTGTCCGACTCCTTCGGGGCCGGGTCCGGCGTGCCATGGTCCGCCGAACATCCCGCCCACAGGGCCGTCCCGACGGCGACGGCGAGAACTCGTCCCAAACGGCTGACCATGCCGTCCCCTAGATGTTCCCGGGGAAGAGGTAGTCCGTCTTCCCGTTGACCCAGTCGATGATCAGCACCTCGTCCCCGTAATCCTCAGTGATCGACGGCGGCCGTCCCAGGTGGAGCATGCCGGCGTGCCGCCTCATGTGGACGTACCGACCGTCCTCGTCCGTCTCTGCGTTCGCGCAGGTCAGGGTCATCTTCACTGGTGTGGACTTGAGATGGGCCGTCCCGCCGCAGATGCGGAACGCTTCCATCGAGTCCCTGACGGCAAGCGGTTCACCGACTGTGCTGGCCGCCCCGTCCTTCTCGATCTCCAGCGAGTAGTAGTTCTCGCTGGCGGATCCCGGCGAGATTTCCCAGGTCCCCACCAACTTGGCGGTGTTCAGCGGTCGCTGACTCCGGGAGGGTGATGAGGGAACCGGCTTTTCGGGTGACTCGGTGGTCGGCGCTGTGGATTCACCGGCCGACGAGGCCCGAGCGGTGGCGGCGCCTGTCGGTTCGTCGGTCTTGAACGAATGGCTCGGGCTGCACGCCACGAGAGCAAGGCAGCAACTCACGGCAATGACCGCGCTTTCGAAAACATGTCCCCTATGCCGATCCGTGATCCGGCGCCTTTCGATACGCATGGCTTCGTCGGACACCTCCCCCGTTGCACAAAGCCTGCCGCCCCGTGGACGGCACGACTTCCGAAAGTGTTCCACGCTCGCCTTCACCGCCACAACACGAATGGGCCGATCTCCGGGCCGAACGTGCATGCCGACGCTGGCCATGGACCAGGCTCGTACTTCGCTCACGCCATGGAGAAGGACGACGGGCAACTGGCGCTTCGCGTCCTCACCGAGGACCGCGTGGCCGCCGAAGTCGAACAGCGGGCGTGGAAGGAGCAGGAAGAGGACCGCAATCACGAGGTCTTTCCCTGTTCCTGGACGTCCGAGAAGTACCGAGGGTTTTCAACGTTGACGCCCCAGGGTGAGGACGGCAGCGGCGATGACGGTCGTGCGGTCGGGGCCGCAGCGAGGAGCTCCGCGGAAGACGCGCCGAGTTCCGGCGTCGCGACGTCTCTTTCGACCGGTGCTCACGCCGCCGACAGGGCCCGGTCGATCGTCGGTCACGGTCCGCCCCGGGCAGCCGGCCGTCCCCTCGCACACAGGGCCACTGCCTCGGTTCCGTCGGCCGCAAGACTCCACCGGAACTCGGTGGCCACCCACTCCGCAACGTACCGGCAGCGCACCTCACCAGCCGGGGCCGGTGGGACGGTTGCGCGGCTCCTGCGGCGATATCGCGGCGTCCGGCACCACGACGCCGGGCGTCACGGCATGCGGGCGACGGTGCCGTCGCCCTTCAGGCCGCCGCCCCGGCCACCCGTACCGATCACCCGCTGACGCGAACGTCCCGTACAGCCGCCGGCTCAGCCCCGCTGTGCGGGAGCCCCTGCGGACGCGTCCTCCCGGGACTGCCCGGTGCCGTCGGTCCGGGCTCGTGTCGCAGTGTCCTCGAAGCGGAACGTGGTCCTGGTGTCGTCCGGTACCCGGTGCATGGCCGGACAGACCGTGAACCGGGTGACGGCCGAGGCGGACGAGCGCGGGTGGACGACGGCCGGCCCGTCGTCCTCGCCTGCCTTCCGGGGGACCGCGCCGGCCGGAGGTACTCCGGCGGCGGACGACGCCGGCGCGGTGCCGGGGCCCGGCCGCTCACGGGGAGCGGCGGCGGGGGCCGGTCAGGGACGCAGTTCCAGGGTGATGTGCGGGGACAGGGCTCGGAGGAAGTCGGGCGCGTCGAAGACCTCCCCCGCGGAGACGACGCCGAACGCCTCGGTCCGTCCGGTGAGGACGCGGTCGACCGCTTCCGCCACGAGGGGTGCGGTGACGGCGTAGATGTCCCGGCCGCGGGCCACGGCGCGCCGTTCGGCGCCGCCCGAGCGCACGACGACGTCGACGAGGAAGGTCTGGTCGGAGCGGCCGCGTTCGTCGACCGCGGCCGGCATGGGGGTGTCCGGGTCCGCGATGTCCCGGGCCGCCTCGACCGTCATGTAGGTGCGCACCTCGGGGACCGGAAGGTGGCTGGGGACGGTCACGACGTCGGCCATCGTGAATTCCCCGATGACGGACCGGGGGCCCATCGGGTCGGGGAAGGACCACTCCAGGGTCGGCGGGGCGTCGTGACGGTACTCCAGCCGTCCGCCGGTGTAGCGGACGCGCCGGCCGTCCCGCCGCTGCCGGGAGACCGCGCCCGCGGCACGCGTCCCGGCGGTGGGGTGCCAGCTGTTCAGCCCGTACGCGACGTGCGCCTCGTCGGCCGCCGTCCAGTCGCCCATCGCCGCGGTGACCAGCAGGTCGCCGAAGCCGCCGAAGAAGGCCATCGCCGGGACGATCACCGCTCCCGCCTCCCGCGCCCGGTCGGCGAAGTGCGCGAAGGTGTCGACGTTGGCCTCGATCTCGGCCGCCACGTCCAGGTACGGGATTCCGGCGCGCAGGGCGGCCTCGATCACGGGGGCGGCCGTCACGGCGAAGGGCCCGGCACAGTTGATCACAGCCGCCGCGCCGGCCAGCGCGTGGTCGAGCGAGACCGGGTCGTCGACCGACGCCGGGCGGGCGTCCAGCCCGGTCTCGTACGCGAGCGCCTTCAGCTTGTCGGCGTCGCGGCCGGAGAGCACCGGGAGGAGCCCGCGCTCCCTCAGCTCGGCCACCACGAACCGCCCGGTGTGCCCGTACGCGCCGAACACCGCCACCGTCCGGTCTGATCCCATGGGTCCTCCCCCGCACTCGAATGATCCTCTGCGATCTGTCACGTACATCCTGACGAGGGTCGTCACCCGAGTACGACTGTCCGGAACGACATGCCTCATACAATTCCGGACATGGCTACTGTCGCGCTGGCCGTCACCGACGGCATGCTGCACTTCGAACTGGCTCTGGCGTGCGAGGTCTTCGGAGCGGAACCGGCCGGCGTGCCGAATCCCTGGTACCGCCTCTCGGTCTGCGGCCCGGGCGCCGTGCGGGCCGGCCGCTTCCGGCTGGACCCCGACCACGGACTCGACCGCCTCCCGGGCGCCGGCACCGTGATCGTCCCGGGCTGGGCCGACATCGACCAGGACCCGCCGGACGAGCTGATCGACGCGGTGCGCGCGGCCCACGAGGCGGGCGCACGCGTGGCCTCCCTCTGCACGGGCGCCTTCGTGCTGGCCGCCGCCGGTCTGCTGGACGGCAGGCGTGCGACCACGCACTGGGCGCACACCCGTGAGCTGGCCGAGCGCCACCCCCGGGTGACGGTGGACCCGGACGTGCTCTACGTGGACGACGGCAGCGTGCTCACCTCCGCCGGCAAGGCCGCCGCCATGGACCTGTGCCTGCACCTGGTCCGTCTCGACCACGGCTCGTCGGTCGCCAACACGCTCGCCCGCCGTCTGGTCGTGCCGCCGCACCGGGACGGCGGCCAGGCCCAGTTCGTCACCACCCCGGTCCCCGCCCCGGGCAACCACCCGCTCGCCGAGCTCCTCCCCTGGGCGGTCCAGCGGCTGGACCGCCCGCTCACCGTGGAGAACCTGGCCCGCCAGGCGCGGATGAGCTCGCGCAACCTGGGCCGCCACTTCAGAGCGGTGACCGGCACCACTCCGCTGCAGTGGCTGCTCACCCAACGGATCCGTCGCGCCCAGGAGTTGCTGGAGACCACCGACGACACCGTCGACACCATCGCGGCGGCCACCGGCATGGGCACCGCCACGACGCTGCGTCGGCACTTCAACCGGACGGTCGGGGTGCCGCCGGACGCCTACCGCCGCACCTTCCGCTCGCGGACCCGCACCGGCTCCGACGGCGGTGCGGTGCCCGGCGGCGCGGCCGGGCACACAGGTCTTCGGCGGTCCCGTTGAGCAGGCCGCCCTGGGCAGGAGGCGGGCTCGGGTGGCCGTGCGCCAGCTGTGCGTGGTGTGGAGTGGAGTGGGGGCAGCCTCTCGGGGATGGCGCGGTCGCGGACGAGGGCCCGACGCGCCGGCCTGCCGCGGCATCGCCAACTCCTCAGCCGCTGTCACGGACCACCTCGTGAGGAGCCCGCCTTCCGCCGTCGTCGCGCTTCGTCACAGGTTCGTCGAGGCGGTTCAGCCGGAGACCTCGCGCGTGGCCCGACAAAGCGCGGGCAGCACCCGCGAAGGTGCTCGGACGCCCGACAGCGTCCGTTCACCGAAGCCGTCCGTCAGTCCCTGCCGATGACGACCACTTCGTCCTCGACCGTCCAGCGGCGCCGCTCGTGTTTGGGGGGATTGATGCGCACGCCGTAACCGGGACCCGTCGACGATTCGTCGTGGCTCCGGTAGCCGATGGCGCAGTCGCCGCGATGACGCGCCGCGGCCACCACCGTGGCGAACGACATCTCACGCCCGGGCAGTACGTAGTCGGTGGCCGGCCGCAGGCGGACCCCGGTGCCGTCCGCGGAGAACAGTTCCTCGAACACCGCTGCCAGATGCCGGTTCTGGGAGATCTGGGCCATGAGCAGACCGATGAGCTTGCCACTGATGATCACGTCGGCTCCGGGACCGACGGGGGCCAGCGTCCGGTTCCGGTCGTCGATCAGTTCGGTGACGACCGGCAGTTCGCGCCCAGTGGCTTCCTCCAGTTGACGCAGCAGCAGGAGGGTGACGAGCGTGCGGTTGTCGGGGTCGTCCGGCGACTGTCCGGGGACGGGGTCCCGGCCGAGCACGATCACGCTGTCGTAGGAGTGGACGTCCAGGCGTCGCAGGGTCTCAGGACGGGTGACGTCCCCGTGGTGCAGTGTCAGGCTCAGACCGGTACCGCTGTTCACGTCGGCCTCGTTCACCTGCCGGGCTGTCGCTTCACCCTGGTCCGCCACCACGTCGACGACCGATCCGGACCGCGCGCGGCGTCGCAGCTGGTCGATTATGAGCGGTGCTCGGCGATTCCATCCCAGCAGAAGCACCCGCTCCGCTCGCGTGGGCGCCGGAGGACCGGAAGCCATCACCGTCTCCTCGACCAGTTCCGCACAGTCATCCAGCCAGGCCGTGTCGTCGTCACGGGAGATGACGACGAGCAGGTCGTCCGGAGCGATGGGCGTCTTCGGCGGCGGATTGAGCAGGGGGACGCCTCCTCGTACCATCCCGACGACGCTCGACGTCGGGTAGGACAGCAGGGCGTCGCCGAACGGGCGGCCGGCCAGGGCCGGCTCGGTGATCAGGTAGAACTCGTCGCCGGCGAAGTCGAGGAGTTCCTGGTGCACCAGGGAGAGTCCGGGGCGGCGGGCGGCCTGGACGATCAGCCGGGCGGTGACGGTGTCACTCTCCAGGACGACGCCGTCCGGTCCTGCGGCGAGACAGGCGGCCAGGCGGTACCGGTCGTCCCGGACGGCGGCGACGACGGGCGGGCGGTTCCTCTGCCCGGCCAGGGCCGCCCTGAGCGCCAGCAGTGTCTTGACCACCTCGGCATCGGCGTCGGGCTCGTCGTGCGGCAGGATCAGCACGACACCGGCCGTGGCCGGGCTCACCAGGGGGAGCACGGCCGGATCGGTGGTGGGACCGCTGCGGCAGATCAGCCGCGTGCGTCCGGCAGAGCCCACCTTCGTGCTCAGAGCCTCCTCCATGAGGGTCTTGTCCCGGTCGGCCAGCACCGCCACCGCGGCACGCCGCTGGTTGGCGTTGGCGGCCACCAGCTCGCTCACCACCGTGAAGACCTGCTCCGACCACCCCAGGACCACGGCGTGCCCCTGTTCGAGCACGGTGGAGCGGCCCCGCCGCAACGCGGTGAGCCGCTCCGTGAGCGCCGTCGTGATCAGACCGACGAGCGTCGAGACGTACAGCAGAGTGACCAGGGCGAGCAGCACCGACATCACCACCCGCAGCGGCGTGCCCGTCGCGCCGCCCAGCCGTAGCGCCTCTCCGGTGAGGCGCCATACCTCCGCCAGCCGGTCCGTCAGGGACGCCGGCGCGTCAGGGTCGGTCCACACCAGCACCGCACTGGCCGGAATGACGACGGCCAGGCACAGCAGGGCCATCCAGCCGACGAGAGCGGCGGCGCCGCGGGTCAGCGTGCTGTCGAACCAGTAACGGGCCCTGCCACCGAACGGAGTGCGCCGCTGCCCCACCCTTCCCCCTCCCCCTCCTCACACTCTCGCAAGGCCACGTCGGTGCCGCGTACGCGATGCGCCGCGCGGGCCCGCCGGAGAGCACGGATGTGGATCCGCACGTCGCAGTGTGGGGGACCGATCACCGCGGCGAACGGGCTTCGCGCAGCGTTCATCCCATCGGGTTTGCCGGGCCGTCCCCGGCGGCAGACCCGTGGTGACGTCAAGGTTCGCCACCATTTAGCTCCTTCGGGTCACCACCGGAGCGAAGAACGGGCGCCCGGTCGCGGCCACCGGTACAAAAACCGCCATGACTGAAGATCACGCGGTGGTGCGCCCGAACGGCGGTTTCTCCCGGAGAAGCTTCGCGGCGGCGGCCGGTACTGCCACGGTGGCCACAGCCCTGACCGGCGGTGTCGCCGCGGCTCTGCCCGCCCCGGCCGCCCCGGCCGCCCCGGCCGCCCCGGGCGACAACCGCGACACCGACTTCGACCGGTGTCTGGCCGTCGCTCGCGCACTGCTCGTCCTGGACTCCGACGACCGCCCCCTCGTCCCGCGTTACCAGAGCGTCCTCCGGAAGGGGCTACCGGTTCAGCGACGAGCACGGCCCAAGAACGTCCTGGTCATCGGTGCCGGCCCGGCCGGGCTGGTGGCCGCCTGGCTGTTGAAGAGGGCAGGCCACCGGGTGACGGTGCTGGAGGCCAACGGCAACCGGGCGGGCGGACGCATCAAGACCTTCCGGAGCGGTGGCCACGAACGCGCCGAGCAGCCCTTCGCCGATCCCCGCCAGTACGCCGAAGCGGGCGCGATGCGCCTCCCGGGCAGCCATCCCCTGGTGATGGAGCTGATCGACCAGTTCGACCTGAAGAAGCGGCGTTTCCACTACGTCGACGTCGACGGCGAGGGGCGTCCTGCCAACCGTACCTGGATCCATGTCAACGGTATCCGCGTGCGGCGCGCCGACTACGCCCGCGCACCCCGGCGCGTGAACCGGTCGTTCGGCGTCCCCCGGGCCCACTGGGACACCCCCGCCGCCGTCATCCTGCGCTCCGCACTGGACCCGGTGCGCGACGAGTTCAGTCGCGTCGGCAGCGACGGCAAGCGGGTCGACAAGCCGCTCCCGGAGCGGCTGCGGGGCTGGGCCCGGGTGGTGCAGCGTTTCGGTGACTGGTCGGTGTTCCGCTTTCTCACCGAGCACGCCGGACTCGACGAACGGACCATCGACCTGATCGGCACGCTGGAGAACCTCACCTCCCGCCTCCCGCTGTCCTTCATCCACAGCTTCATCGGCTCCTCCCTCATCAGTCCCGACACACCCTTCTACGAGCTGGAGGGCGGCACGGCCGTACTGCCGGACGCCCTGCTGGAACGCGTGCGCGAGGACGTGCGGTTCGACCGCCGGGCCACGCGCATCCAGTACCACCACCCCGACCGCCCCTCGCCGGACGTCGAGCACGTCCGGAGCGAGGGTCCGCACGTGTGGGTCGACACCGTGTCGGAGGGCCGCGGCGGTCCCGTCGTACGCGAGCAGTTCACCGCGGACGTCGCCGTGGTCACGGTGCCGTTCTCCGGACTGCGCCACGTACAGATCGCCCCGCCCCTGTCGTACGGCAAGCGCCGGGCGGTCTGCGAACTGCACTACGACAGCGCGACCAAGGTGCTGCTCGAGTTCAGCCGCCGCTGGTGGGAGTTCGACGAGGCGGATTGGAAACGGGAGCTTCGCACCGTCGACCCGGGTCTGTACGACGCCTACCGCACCGGTCGCGCCGCCACGGACGGCAGCCTGCTCGGCGCCCACCCCTCCGTGCCCGCCGGGCACATCACGGCGGGTCAGCGCACTCACTACGCCGCCAACCGCTCGATCGCGCGCGACCAGCCGGAGGCGGTCGACGTCGTAGGCGGCGGCTCGGTGTCGGACAACGCCAACCGCTTCATGTTCCACCCGTCCCATCCGGTTCCGGACAGCGCGGGGGGTGTGGTCCTGGCGTCCTACAGCTGGGCGGACGACGCTCTGCGCTGGGACTCCCTGGACGACGACGCACGGTACCCGCACGCTCTGTGCGGTCTCCAGCAGGTCTACGGCCAGCGCATCGAGGTCTTCTACACCGGTGCGGGCCGCACACAGAGCTGGCTGCGCGATCCCTACGCCTACGGGGAGGCGTCCGTGCTCCTGCCCGGGCAGCACACGGAGCTGCTGCCCGCCATCCCCGTGCGTGAAGGGCCGTTGCACTTCGCCGGGGACCACACGTCCGTCAAACCGGCGTGGATCGAGGGGGCCGTGGAGTCCGCCGTGCGTACCGCCTTGGAGATCCACACCGCATGAACCGCGCGGTCCGCCCGGCCGGGATCCCTCTCGTCAGGACACCGGCTGCGCGGACGCCTTCCCGGCTGCCGTGACCAGGCCTCTCACGGTCTGCGCGGGCTCGGTGCACCGCACTTCCGGCGGTCGGCCGGTGCCCGCGCAGGGCGGGCTGAACGGGCCGGGCTTCGGCCGGATGGGCGGTGTGGCGGGAGGAAGTGCCCGCCGTGCAAGGCGGGCCACGTTCCTCCAGCCCGTGGCGGAAGGCGGCGGCATCACCGTAGCCGGCGTCCGCGACCACCAGCGGCACGTCGACGTCCCGGCTGACGGGTCCCGTCCGACGGCGGGCGGTTCGGGCGTGGCGGCATCACCTGCGGCTCAGCACCGGTGACATGGGTTGCCGTCACACACGATGTTCGCGCACTGTTTTGGTCTAGACCAAGTGGGGTACGCTTCCGTCGCCACCCATGGCCGCCCTCGTGGCCATGGAGCCGCTACTTGTCATGATCATGCCCATCCTGCCTTCGGGTGAGCGGGCACGCCCCCCACAGGAGTTGTCATGAAGAGCAAGAAGATGCTGGCTGCCGCCATCGGCGCGGGGATCGCCCCGCTCCTGGTGGTCAGCCTGCCGGCCGGCAGCGCGAGCGCGCACGGCTACATTTCCTCGCCCCCCAGCCGACAGGCCCAGTGCGCCGCCGGTCTGGTCCCCTGCGGCCCCGTCAAGTACGAGCCGCAGAGCGTCGAGGGCCCCAAGGGCCTGATGAGCTGCAGCGGAGGGAACGCCGCCTTCGCCGAGCTCGACAACGACAGCAAGGGCTGGAAGGCCACCCCGGTCAGCCGGACGACCAGCTTCAACTGGCGGCTGACGGCCCGGCACGCCACCAGCACCTGGCAGTACTACGCGGGCGGCCGGAAGATCGCGGAATTCAACGACGGTGGCGCCCGGCCGGGCGAGACCGTCACCCACCAGGTGAACTTCGGCAGCCTGACCGGCAAGCAGAAGGTGCTGGCCGTGTGGAACATCGCCGACACCCCCAACGCCTTCTACGCCTGCGTGGACGTGAACGTGAGCTGACGCGGTGCCGCGCCACCCGGCCCTGCCGGGGCCGGGCGGCGCTCCGGGCGCCGGCGTCTCCTCCTCCCCCGGCCGCCCGGCGGCCGGAAGCCTTCAGGTGACCGCGTGCGAGCAGGTACGGAAGGGTGGCTACGGCGGTGGACAGAGGTGGCGAGCGAAGCCCGAGCCCCCCTCGGGGACTCCTCCCGGAGGGAACCGGGGACGGCGGACGCGCCACCCGGGCAGCCCGGTCCCTGGCCGGGCGGGTCCAGCGGAGCGGCCCGGGACTCCTCAGGATCTGTGTGGGCGCGGTGTTTCTCTGGTTCGGCGTCCTCAAGTTCTTCCCTGCGGCGAGCCCCGCCGAGGGGGTCGCCGTCCGGGCCGCGACGAAGCTCACCCTCGGCCTGATGCCGCCGGACGCGGTGCTGTGGGTGCTGGCGGTGGCCGAGACGGCCATCGGCCTCGGTCTTGTCACGGGAGTGCTGCTCCGCGTGGCCCTGGTGGGGTTCTTCGCCCACATGGCCGGCGTCTTCTCCGCGCTCCTGCTGCTTTCCGGGGAGATGTGGCAGGGGGACGCGCCGGTTCCCACCCTGGAAGGCCAGTACATCATCAAGAACGTCGTCCTGGTCGCGGCCTGTCTCGTGGTGGCGGCCGACGAATGGGGCGGGGCGACGCCGCCATGAGGACGCCCGGGACACCGGAGCGCGCCGGACGCGGCGTGCCGGCTCGTCCCGACCACCCCGCGAGCCGGCTCCCGTTCGGGGACACGGCCCCGAGGACGCTGCCGTCACGACCACCCGCCAGGCCCCCGGAAACCACCCCCGCCATCAGGCCGACCCCCCGGTCGCCCCGTCGAGACGAGGTCCCATGAACCGACACGGAACCACCGCCCGCGCGCTCGCCGTGACCCTGCTCGCCCTCGGCCTCGCCGCCGTCCCGGCAGCCGCCGCCCCCGCCGCCACCGGGGCGAAGGCCCGCGTCGGCGCCGACTGGGCGACCCAGTCGATCGTCTTCACCGCCGCCGCGGGACAGGCCAACGACCTCCACGTGATCCCCATGGATCTCGGTGCCGGGGTCCGCCGGATCGGCTTCCGCGACGCGGTCCCGCTCGAACCCGGCGACCACTGCGCACACCTCGGACCCGGCTACGCGACCTTCGTCGTCTGCGAACTCCCCACCGGCAGGTCCCGGCCGGACAGGATCGACGTCTTCCTCGGCGACCGCGACGACACGATCGTCACCAGTGACCCCGGGGTCGCCACCGTCCGCGGCGGCCCCGGCGACGACACATTGCACGCCCACACCGCGCACACGGTGCGGGGAGACGCGGGGGACGACATGGTCATGGGGCGCGCGGTCCTGGACGGCGGCGACGGCATGGACCACCTGATGGGCGACGACAGCGGCCAGCGGCTGTGGGGCGGCGGGGGCGACGACATGATCGAGGCGTACGGCGGTGCGGACATCCTGTATGCCGGCCCGGGCGACGACCGCGCCATGGGCGGAGACGGCCGCGACGTCGTCCTCGGCGGCCCCGGCGACGACACACTGTACGGGGAGGGCGGCGACGACCTGGTCAGCGGCGGCCCCGGGAGGGACACCGTCGAAGGCGGCCCGGGCCGCGACGTCGTCCTCCGGTAGGTGCCCACCCGAAGCCGGAGGTCCCGCGACAAGCCGTACAACAGGCACGAAGAACACGGTCCGCGGCCGTGGAGTGATGAACCAGCCATTTTCGGCCCTCTCCCGGGGAGGCAGGCGGCGAGGGGCGGAGAGGGGGCAGACGGGTAGACATGGATGGCACACGATTCCGGCAGGACGAGCAGAACTCACAGGAAACCCGCGCCCGGGGGACCATGCGGATCTGGCAGTGGGCCAGATGGGCGGCACTCCTCCTCGCGATCGGCTGGGCGGCCAGCTGGGTCGGCAGCCTCGTCCGAGGTGAACAGGGATGGGATCTGTGGTGGCCCCTGGTGAGTACCGTCATCTGGACAGGGGTGACCGTGAACGGCTTTGTGACCTATCGCCGCACGAGGTCGACGACGCTGCCTGCCATCACGGGCCGGCCGTCCGCCTGACCGCCCCGGCACCGTCCCCGGCCGGTCCTGCTCCTTCGTCACGGCCGTGGAGTCCGGCCGCATCTGTCCAGGGCGCTCCCCCGGACGCGGTTCGCCTGGGCCCGGTGACCGGTCGCGTGCACCGGGTACCGCAACCAGGTGCTCCCCCTCATCGTCTCCTGGGAATCGGGCGGCCCGGAGGGCTACCGGGGGACGTCGGGTCGCCGCCCTCGGCCGAAGCCGTGCCGACGGCCACCGATTCTGGTCTGTACCAACCTCTTGCCCTCGCCCTCGTCACGCCGCAAGCTCCCCTCATGGAGCTGGAGTTGCGGCATCTGAAGACGATCAGGGCGATCGCGGACGCGGGCAGTCTCACCAGGGCCGCGACCGATCTGGGCGTGGCACAGCCCGCATTGAGCGCACAGCTCAAGCGGATCGAACGGGCCCTGGGCGGAACGCTGTTCGAGCGCGGGCGGCATGGGGTACGGGCCACGGCGCTCGGTGAACTCGTCCTGGAACGCGCCCGTGTCGTGCTGCCCGCGGTGACCGAACTGCAGCAGGAGGCGGCACGGTTCGCCCGCACCCCGCGTGCGACCGCCTGCTTCCGGCTGGGCGGTACCCACGGTCCGCTGCTGGGCGCGTTGGTGGACCGGCTGGCCGATGCGGTACCCGATGCCCGGGTCACCACCTGCACCTCCTGGTCCGAGCGCGAACTGGCCGGGTGGCTGGCCGAGGGGCGGCTGGATTTCGCGCTCGCCGGGACCTGTGGTTCCGCTTCTCCGCCCGGCGCCGAGGACCTGGTGTGGCGGGAGGTCGCGGTCGACCCGGTGTTCGTAATGCTCGCGGCCGGTCACCCGCTCGCCCGCCGCGCGGAGCTGGACCTGGCGGAGCTGGCCGGTGAGGAGTGGGCCTGCGTACCCGGAGACGGCTGCTTCGGCGACTGCTTCACCGCTGCCTGCGCCCGCTCCGGGTTCACGCCCCGGCGGATGTACGAGACGGACACCGCAGCCCTGGTGCACCTCGTCCGGGTGGGCCGGGCGGTCGGGATGTGCCGGGCCACCTTCCCCGACACACCGGGAGTGGTCACCCGGCCGCTCGTGGGGACTCCCCTGACCTGGCGACACCTGCTGGGCTGGCACGCGGTGGCTCAGCGGGACAGTACCGTCGCGACCGTGCTGGCCCGAGCCCGGATGGCGCACGCCGGGGTGGCGGTGGGCAACGACAGCTACACCACCTGGTTGTCGGCCCACCGCGCCCCGGCGCCCCCGGCCCTTCCATAACACCGGGCAGAGGGTCGACCGACGTCTTACGGGGACCTGCCGGCCCTTCCTACGGTTTCGGCACCTTCCCATCCGGACCGAGGAGACGCCCCATGTCCTCCATGCTCCAACGACACATCCGGGCCCGGGCCAGAACCCGAGCCGGTGCCGTGGGCGCCGCGCTGGCGGCGACGGCCGCGCTGCTCGTGGCCGGGCTCAGCGGCTCCGCGAGCGCGGGCACGACCCCCGGCGACGCATCCGGCGGCGCCCCGCCGGCCGCCGACGCCCTCCGCACCGACGCCGCCCCGCCCGCCCTGCTGAAGTCCATGGAACGCGACCTCGGCCTCGGCCGGAAGCAGGCGGAGCGTCGGCTGGCGAACGAGGCCGAGGCCGGAGCCACCGCGGGCCGTCTGCGCGCCGCGCTCGGCTCCGACTTCGCGGGCGCCTGGGTGGCCGGCGCCGAGTCCGGCACCCTGAGGGTGGCGACGACGGACGCACGAGACGTACCGGTCATCGAGGCGCAGGGTGCCGAGGCCACCGTCGTACGCCACTCCCTCACCGAGCTGGACGCCGCCAAGGCCCGTCTGGACCGGGCGGCTGCCGGCCGCGACACCACCGACGCGCCCGTCTGGTACGTCGACATCCGCACCAACCAGGTCGTCGTGCAGGCCGTACGTCCGTCCGCGGCCCGCGCCCTGCTGTCGGCGGCCGGGATCGGCACGTCCCTCGCCCGCGTCGAGAAGTCGGCCGAGCAGCCCCGCCCGTTCCACGACCTGCGCGGCGGCGAGGCGTACTACATCAACAACAGCGGCCGCTGCTCGATCGGCTTCCCCGTCACCAAGGGCGCCCAGACCGGCTACGCCACCGCCGGACACTGCGGCCGGGCCGGAAACAGCACCAGCGGCCACAACCGGGTCGCCCAGGGCACCTTCCAGGGCTCGATCTTCCCGGGCCGCGACATGGCCTGGGTCGCCACCAACTCCAACTGGACGGCCACACCGTACGTGAAGGGCGCGGGCGGCCAGAACGTCCAGGTCACCGGCTCCACCCAGGCCCCGGTCGGCTCCTCCGTCTGCCGCTCCGGCTCCACCACGGGCTGGCACTGCGGAGTCATCCAGCAGCTGAACACCAGCGTGACCTATCCCGAGGGCACCATCAGCGGCGTCACCCGCACCTCGGTCTGTGCCGAGCCCGGCGACTCCGGCGGCTCGTACATCTCCGGCAGCCAGGCGCAGGGCGTCACCTCGGGCGGCTCGGGCAACTGCAGCAGTGGTGGCACGACGTACTTCCAGCCGATCAACCCGCTCCTCCAGAACTACGGCCTCACCTTGAAGACGGCCGGCGGCAACGAGGAACCGCCCGGGGAGGAACCGGGCGGCACCTGGACGATCGGCAGCGTCTACCAGGCGGGCGACACGGTCACCTACGGCGGCGCCACCTACCGCTGCCTCCAGGGCCACCAGGCCCAGACGGGCTGGGAGCCCCCGAACGTCCCGGCGCTGTGGCAGCGCGTGTGATCCACGACTGACCTGCCCGACGGGGGGGGAGGGGGGCGAACCGGCCCCGGGCGCGTCCTGACGGCGGCCCGGGGCCGGGCGGCCGTTCATCCCGTGACCGTGAACCGGCGCAGTGGGTCTCTGCGTGGCGTCGTGGCTCACCGGGGACGGCGTCCCCTCGTGCGTGGGTTTCCTTTCCTCCGGTCCTCAGCCGTGCTCGTTGTGGCTGGAAGAGGTGTCCTCAGGGGGTGCGGAGCGGCCGCCGCCGTCTCCGCCGATGACCACGCCGATCAGTGCGGCGATCACGCCGACGAGGGCGAGACGGCTGCTCGGGCGCAGCAGGAGGGGTGCGGCGGCGGGAAGCCGGATCACGTCTCAGGGCCGGCCCAGGATCCCCCGAGCGAGCTACCTGTTCCGTCCTCCCTGGGGTGACGCACGCCACCGGTGGCCTCTTGTTGACTCGGATCGTCAGCACGGCGGCCGGACAAGGCCGCCCAGCCCGGTAGCCAAGGACAACACCATGACCACGACACGCAGTTCCGCGCAGCACGGTTTCCCCGGAAGCCGCCGCATCGCCGCAGCTCTGCTGGTTTCCACGCTGGCAGGAACCGCACTGACCGCGTGTGATGCCGACGCCAAGGGCTCGCAACCGGCCAAGGCCTCGGGCAAGAGCGTCGGCGAGACCACGGGCGACGCCAAGATCACCTGGAGCGGGTGCCCGGCCCCGGCCGAGGGACGAACCCGTGACCCCCGCCTGGCCTGTGGAACGTTGGAGGTGCCACTCGACTACCGGAACCCGAGCGGCATGAAGATCGACGTGGCGGTTTCCCGGCTGTCCACCGCACAGCCCGGGAAGCGACACGGCGTTCTGCTGCTGAACCCCGGCGGACCGGCCCTGGGCGGTCTCGACATGCCCGAAACCATGGCGTCCACACTGCCGAAGTCCGTGCTGGACCGCTACGACCTGATCGGTTTCGACCCGCGCGGCGTCGCCCACAGCACCCCACAGAGTTGCGGTCTGCAGGACCCCAGCGTGTCCGGGCTCTTCCCCTATCCTGCCGCGGACGGCTCGATCACCGAGAACGTGGCCCTCGCCGAAGCCGACGCCAAGCAGTGCGCCGACACGGTGGGCAAGAACCTGCGGCACTACAACACCGCCAACACCGCCCGCGACATGGACCGCATCCGTCAGGCGCTCGGTGAGAAGAAGATCTCCTACTGGGGCCAGTCCTACGGCACCTACCTCGGCACCGTCCACCGCTCCCTCTTCCAGGACCGCACCGACCGGATGATCCTGGAAGGCAACGTCGACCCCACCAAGGTATGGGCCGACCAGGTGGCGGGCACCTGGGGCAAGGGCATGGCCGACCGGTTCCCCGATGCCGCCCGCGTCGCCGCTGCGCAGGCCGGCACCCTCGAACTGGGCACGAACGTCGCGCAGGTGACCCGCACCTACCTCACTCTCGCCGACCGGCTCGACCGCACGCCCGCAGCGATTCCCGGCGCATCGGTGTCACTGGACGGGGCGCTGCTGCGGAACACGACCTACGCCCTGCTTCTGCAGAACAACACCCTTCCCCTGCTCGCCAAGTTCTGGAAGGCCGCCGACAACCTGGCCCACGGCAACACCAAGGCCGCCGACACCGCGGTTCTCAAGGAGGTGTTCGCCGGCACGCCGACGTCCCCGGGCATCCCCGCGGACAACCAGGCCACCATGTTCATGGCTCTCACCTGCGGTGACGCCGAATGGCCGCACGACGTCGACGGCTATGCCGCCCGCACCGCCGCCGACCGCGAGAAGTGGCCGCTCACCGCGGGCATGCCCGCCAACATCTGGGCATGCGCCTACTGGGACAAGCCGGCTGAGGCGACTGCCGAGGTCGTGAAGGGCGGCCCGCGCAACACCCTGATCCTGCAGAACCGCCGGGACAATGCCACCCCGTGGGAGAGCGGCGTCGGGCTGCACACGTCCCTCGGCGACGGCTCCGCCTTCGTCGGCGTCGACAACGGCGGGCACCACGTCTACGGCGAAGGCTCCGCCTGCGCCGACGAGGCCACCGTCCGCTTCCTGACCACCGGCCGCCTGCCGGACAAGGACGTCTACTGCACCGACGTCACCCAGAAGTGACCCGCCGGAACGCGGTGCTTCCCTGTCCGGCCGGGACGGTGAGACCTCCGGTACAACTCCCGGTCATGGAAGGCGCATCGGTGACCGGCACCCACATGGCCGAGGCCGGGTCCGCCGAGTCGTCTGGAGCGGCGCCGGCAAAGTCTGTGGACGACCAGCTGATCCAGGAGCTGGTGGGCCGGTCCAGCGCCCGCAGCGCCCTCGACAGCGCGGGCTGCGTGATCATGAGTCGCTCGGCCGCGCGCGTGGTGCTTCCGGCCTCTCCCACGGCGACGAGGTACCGGAGGTGGCGGAGTTCCAGATCGGGCATGCCCCGACGGTACGACAGTGCGCGGCCGGCCGGCCCGGTCCAGGGGGACAAGTACGCAGGGCGGCGACACGGGCAGGCCGGACTGCCGCGTGCGGTCCGGCTCGCCCCGGTCCGTGCCGTTCGTTCACGGTCCGGTGTGGACGGCGGACGGCGAGATCCGCGCCGGCACCTGGGGCGCTGAACTCACCGGCGGCGTCCGGGACGGTGGGCCCCGGGGCATGCGGCTGGTGGGCCGCCGGGCACATCGTCCGGCCGGCGGCGAGGGCGGTGTGGAAGAAGGAAAGTGCTCGACTGCGATGAGCAGGCCGTGCCAGACGCAGTGGGAGACCGGCCGGCGGGGATGATGCGGTCGTCGGCGTCCGGGCTGCTGCCTGGAAGGCCCGTGGGCCGCCGGTCAGGGTGAGCGCGGCGGCGGAGCCGGTGGCCGAAGCCGTCACCGGGCGACCGTGCCGGTGACGGGTTCGCCGAGGGCGTCCTCAAGCCGGGCGCGCAGGGGCGTGGGGACGTCGGTCCGTCGCAGGCGGCCGCTGGTGGGCGGTACAGACATCGGGGTGGCTCTCAGAGGTTCGGGAAACGGGTGGCGGGCGGGGTGACGGGGCGCACGCCGAGCCGGACCGCGAGTCGGGCTGAGGAACGCTGCCGCCGGCAGTGGAACGGCTGGTTCACCTTCTCGCGATCCACGGACTGCTGATCGCGGACAGCGCCCTTCGGGCCGGACACCCCCGGCATCTCCGTCAGGGACCGGTGTCGAGTCGGACGTGCTCGATGTCCTCGTCCAGGAAGGCGGCCAGGTCCCGCGCCTCCGCGAGGACGGCTTCCTGCTCCGGGGCGGTCAGGGACCGGAGGGGACTGACGCGGAGGCGGTGGTCGCGCACCGTCCAGGTGGCGGTGACGCGTCCGTCGACGAGGACGGTGCGGTGGCCTGCCACGGACAGGCCGAGGTGGGGAGCGTCGATGATGCGGCTGCGGTCGTGGTAGCCGAGGATGGCGTTGTCGAAGGCCGGGAGGAACCGGACGGGGGCCGGGGTGTCGGGGTGGGGGCGGGGTGCGTCGGGCAGATCGAGCAGTTCGCGGCCGCGTTCGTCGCGGAAGACGACGAGTTCCTCCTGGCATGCCTTGACAGCGGCGGGGAGGCCGGCGAGGCCGCACCAGGCGCGCAGGTCCGCACCGGCGGCGGGCCCGTAGGCGGCGAGGTAGCGGCGCAGCAGTTGCTGCCCGGTGGGATCGCCGTCCCCGGTGGGCAGGGGGTCGATGTCCCGTCCCAGCCAGGTGGCCAGCGGCAGGTTGCGCACGCCTGCCTTCCGCTGCCACAGGCCGCGGGGCGGGAGTTGGACCATGGGGATGAGGGCTGCGACGAGCAGCTCGCCCAGGGCGCGGCGTGACGGGCCGGGCCAGCGGTCTTCGACGGCTTGTACGAGTTCGCGCATGGTGCGGGGCTGCTGGTCGGCCATCACCGCGCGGCCGGCGGTGGCGACCTCGTCCATGTCGACGCCGGCCAGTTCGTCCCGGTAGGTGCCCAGTACGCGTTGCCGGAGCATGGTGTCGTGGCGGGCCCGCCAGGCGAGCGCGTCGCCCGCGGTGACGAGGTGGACGGTGCGGCGCATCAGGTGGGTGCGCACCACCGTGCGGCCGGTCAGTGCGTCGTCCAGTCGTCCGGGCTCGAAGCCGGCCAGGCGGGACCACAGGCCGATGAAGGGTTCCTGGGGCTCTTGCGCCTGCAGGCCGCACAGGTGGGCCACCGCCTCGGGCACGGAGGCGTGGGTGCGCGTGAGCAGGTGCTGGCGGGCGAGGGTGGCGCGGTTGAGGGCGCGGTTGTCGAGGAGGGTCATGGTGTGCTCAGACTGTGGCTCGGTCGTGGGGCGGGCGTCGCCGGTCGGTCCCGGTTTCCGCATCCGCACGGTGGCACGTTTCCTTTTCGTCGCTGCACGTGTCCGGGGTCCGCGCCGTCCGGGCCGCCGCGCGTGTTGCCGAGGCGGCCCGGACGGCGCGGATCGTGTCCGGCCGGTTCAGCCGTTGTACGGAGCGGCGACGTCCAGGACCCAGGTGACGCCGAAGCGGTCGGTGAGCATGCCGTACAGCGGCGCCCACTGCGCGGGCTCCAGCGGACGCACGACGGTCGAGCCCTCGGCGAGCTTGCCCCACAGGGCGCTGATCTCCTCGGGGTCGTCACCGCGTACGGAGACGAAGAACGGGTTCTCGCCCTGGTCCCAGGGCAGTTGCGAGGGCACGTCGTAGGCCATGACGTGGAAGCCGTTGTCGCCGGACACCTCGCCCCACATCACCCAGTCCGCCTCGCTGTCGTCCCGCACGGCGCCCGCGTCCTTGTAGGTGACCGCGACGGTGCGTCCGCCGAAGACGGACCGGTAGAAGTCCAGCGCCTCGCGTGCGGCGCCCCGGAAGTTCAGGTGAGTGGTGGTCGTGACGGACATGGCCTGCTCCTTGCCTCGAGGTGAGAAACACGTCGCCGCCCCGTCCAGTCCGGGTGGCGACTGCCGCGACCAGGGGCGATGCCTCCTGAACGGCTTGTACGCCACCTTGGCAGGAGTACCGGACAGGGTGTGTCCTCTACTGCGGGGATCATGGATCTCATGCAGAAGACGTCATCCCGGTTGCTCGCGCTGCTCTCGCTGCTCCAGACCCACCGTGACTGGTCCGGCGAGGATCTCGCCGGGCGTCTGGAGGTCACCTCGCGCACCGTGCGCCGCGACATCGACCGGCTGCGCGGCCTCGGCTACCCGATCACCACCGTCAAGGGACCGGACGGCGGCTACCGGCTGGAGGCCGGCGCCCGCATGCCGCCCCTGCTGTTCGACGACGACCAGGCCGTCGCCCTGGCCGTCGCGCTGCAGACCGCGGCCACCGGCACCGCCGTCGCCGAAGACGCCGCCCGGGCCCTGGCCACCCTTCGCCAGGTCATGCCACCCCGTCTGCGCCACCGCATCGACCTGCTGCGCGTCACCGCCGTCCGACCGCCCGCGGCCGGCGACGGCCCCGAGGTGGACCCTCAGGTCCTGATGGAGCTCAGCCGCGTCATCCACGCCCGCCAGGAACTGCGCCTCGACTACACCCCGGACCCGAGCACCTCAGCCGGCGTCCCCCGCCGTGTACAGCCCCACCACCTGGTCACCTGGCGTCATCGCTGGTACCTCGTGGCCTTCGACCTCGGCCGTGAGGACTGGCGCACCTTCCGCGTCGACCGCATCCGGCCCCGCACACCCGCCGGTCCCCGCTTCACCCCACGCGAACTTCCCGGCGGCGACGTCTCCACGTTCATCACCAGCCGCTTCCGCGGCAACGACGGCACCACCACCGACTGGCCCTGCCGAGGCGAAGCCGTCCTCCATCTCCCGGCCGCCGACGTCGCCCCCTTCGCCCAGGACGCAGTCGTCGAGGAACTCGGTCCTCAGCGCTGCCGGCTCACCCTCGGTTCCTGGTCCTGGACCGCGCTCGCCACCACCCTCGGCCACTTCGACACCGACATCGACGTCATCGGCCCGCCGCAACTCACCGCGGCATTCGCAGACCTCGCCGCCCGCTACGCCCGCGCCGCGGAACCGCGGACCGGCCCACCGCGGTGAGAACACCCTCCGCAATCGCCGCCCACGCCCTGTACGGGTGACGCGTGACCGTCGTGCGGGAGGCACGGGCCTCCGGAGCGCACCGCATCGGCGCCCGCCCCTGCCCCGAAGCCGCGGGGGGAGATCAGCCCGCGCCCCGAAGCCCGGCTGCCCCCGGCTGCCCCGGCTGCCTGAAGGTCGTCCTGCGACGTACACCCATATGGCCTGCCGTGATGGCGAAGCACACCGAGTCCGGTGAGGGTAGGGGCGGGATCGTCGCCCACCCCCACCAGATCCACCAACCTCCCGCGAAGGAGCTCACCATGTCCGAACGCAATACCGTCATCCGCAGTCTGCACGATCTCGGTCTGGCCGCCTGGTTCGGTGGCTCACTGATGGGGGCGGTCGGCCTCAACGGTGCGGCCGAGAGCGAGGGCAGCACGGAAACGGCCCGGGACCGGATCTCTTCAGCGGGCTGGGCGAAGTGGACGCCGGTCAACGCCGCCGCGATCGGCGCGCACCTGTTCGGCGGCGGCGGGCTGCTCGCCGTGAACGCGCACCGGGTCGCCACCCAGCAGGGTGTGGCCGCCTCCACCACGGCCAAGACCGTCGTCACCGCCGCGGCGCTGGCCGCCACCGCCTACGCCCGCGTCCTGGGCAAGAAGGTCGAGCTGGCCTCCTCCACCGACCCCGATGACGCCGAGAAGGCGGCCAAGCACCCGATCGACCTGGAAAAGGCGCGGCGGCAGCTGCACATGGCGCAGTGGGCGGTGCCGGCCCTGACCGGATGCCTGGTGGTGCTCAACGCCCTGCACGGTGAACAGCAGCGCCCGACCGAGCAGATCCCCGGCATGTGGGAGCGGGCCCGCTCCGCGACCCACCTGATGGCGTGACGCCTCGCGAGGCGGATGGGAAGTGATCAGCAGCTACGGCGCCTGCACCTGATGGACGCCTGGCGGCTGTCGTGACATGTCTGCCACGGCCGAGGGCACTCGAGGTGAGCCATGGCGGACCGGGCGACCGGGGCCTGCCTTCGAGCCTGAACAGGGAGTTGCCATGTCCACACATGCACGTGCCACCCGTACTGCCCGAACCCCGGTACAGCAGGCCGCCCTGGCCGTGGGCGCGGTCTTCCTCCTGGTCGGAGTCCTCGGCTTCATCCCGGGCATCACCACGAACTACGACACCATGAAGTTCGCCGCGCACCACTCCGAGGCCAAGCTGCTGGGCATCTTCCAGGTGTCCATCCTGCACAACCTGGTGCACCTGGCCTTCGGCGTCGCCGGACTGGCGCTGGCACGCACCGCTGCCAAAGCGCGGCTGTACCTCCTGGCCGGCGGCGCCGTCTACCTGGTCCTGTGGCTGTACGGGCTGATCATCGACCACGACAGCGCCGCGAACTTCGTCCCGCTCAACACCGCCGACAACTGGCTCCACCTCGTGCTCGGCCTGGGAATGATCGCGCTGGGCACCCTGCTCACCCGCAGGTCCGACCCGACACGGACCGCCGGCTGACCGGTGCAGGCACTTGATCACGCCCGTGCGAGCCAGTTCGGTCACCGGTACCGGCCGCCGGCATGGGCGCGGCGGCGGCAGTGGCCGCTCGGCGTCCCGCGTATGCGCCGGGTGAGCGGGCCAGGGTGTCCGATCACTTCAGGCTTCGTTGTCCCTGCCGGGTGCGGCACGTGATGTCGCTCCACGAAGCACGTGTCCCCGGAGGGCCTGGACGCCGTCACGGTCCTCCAGACCCTCCTTGAGATCCGCCGCACGGGTGAGCGGCTGCCCAGGGCCGGGCAGCCGCTCACCCGTTCTCGTCGGCCGGCCTGCCTCCGCACCGACCCCGGTCGCCCGGCCGACGACACGGTTCCGGGGCCCGCCCGGGCCGGGCGGACGCCTCCTCCATGAAGTACACGGGGTAGAGGGTGTCGGCGGCGACCATGCGGGCCGTCAGCGATTCCGCCGACAGGTCGCCCCGCTTCCCGTCGTGCCGCCGCCGGGCACGGATCGACACGATCACGCAATCGCGGGTCCGGCGCCACGCTGGAACAGATCGCCGCCGGCTTCGGCATCCACCCGGTCACGCTGTCGAAGTGGCTGCGCCGTGCCGACGAGGGCGCCGGGCCCGCGACAGCGCCGGGTGAGTCGGCCGGGCTGCGCGAGGCCCGCGAGCGCGTCCGGCTGCTGGAGCAGGAGAACGAGGTGGTGCGGAGGACTGCGGCGTATCTGTCGCAGGCGGACCTGCCGTCAGGATGACGTACCCGCTCGTCCGCGAGCCGGCCGCCGCCGCTGCCCCTCGCCGGGTGCCGGTGGCTGGCCTCGCCGGTCGCCCGGAAGACGCCCGACGAAGACACCCGGTGAAGGCTCAGTAGTAGACCGCGATCCTGCCCCGGGGGCCTTCGGTGACCTCGACGGGGGTGTCGAAGACGTCCGTGAGGATGTCGTCGCGCATGATCTCCTCCGGGCTGCCGACGTGGCGCACCGTTCCGTTCTTGACCGCGCAGATGCGGTCGGCGTAGTGGCCGGCGAAGTTGATGTCGTGCAGCACGATCACGATCGTGCGCCCGAGCTCGGTGGCCGCGCGGCGCAGGTGCCGCATCATCTGCACGGAGTGCCGCATGTCGAGGTTGTTGAGGGGCTCGTCCAGCAGCAGGTAGTCGGTGTCCTGCGCGAGCACCATCGCGACGTAGGCGCGCTGCCGCTGGCCGCCGGACAGTTCGTCGAGGTAACGGCCCTCGAGCTCCCGCAGTCCCAGGAAGTCGATGGAACGGCTGACGACTTCCTCGTCCTGGAGGGTGAGCCGCCCCCGGGAGTGGGGGAAGCGTCCGAATCCGACGAGCTGGCGCACGGTGAGACGGGTGACGAAGTGGTTCTCCTGGCGCAGGATCGAGACGATCCTGGCGAGGTCCTTCGAGTCCGTGGCGGCGATGTCGTAGCCGGCGATCTCGATCGACCCCGAGTCGATGCCCAGGAGCCGGCCGATCATGGTCAGCAGTGTCGACTTGCCGGCGCCGTTGGGGCCGACGAGGGCGGTGAGCCCGCCGGCGGGGAGGGTGAGGTCGACGGGCCCGATCGCGACGTCGCCGGTGTAGCGCTTGACGACCTGCGTGAGGGTGATCACAACCGTCCCTTTCTCAGGAGGTGGACGAGGAAGAACGTGCCGCCGACGATCTCGATGACGACGCCGACCGAGCCGGCCGCGTAGAAGACGTTCTTCAGGACGAAGTAGGCGCCGCCCAGGACGACGATGCCGGTGAGCCAGGCGACGGGGAACACGCAGCGGTGGTCGTGGGTGTCGGCGAGCTGGTAGGCGAGCATCGCGACGAGGAACCCGAAGAACGTCATCGGGCCGGTGAGCGAGGTGGAGACGGCCATCAGCACCGAGATGAGCAGCAGCACGGCGATCGTCTCGCGCCGGTGGTTCACGCCGAGGTTGAGGGAGGCCTCGCGGCCCAGTGCGAGGACGTTCAGGCGGCGGCTCCCGGCCCACAGCGTCCCGCCGGCGACCGCGGCGAGCGGGACCGAGACGGCGAGGTGACTCGCGTCGGCGTTGGCGACGCTGCCGATCAGACGGGCGGTGAGCACGTCGAACTCGGTGGGGGTCAGCATCCGCTGCATGAAGGCCGACAGCGCCCCGAGACCGCCGCCGAGGACGATCCCGACCAGGAGCATGAGCTGGAGGTTGCCGTACCTGCCCGACAGCAGCCATCCGTAGAGCAGGGCGGCGAAGCCGACCATGAGGACGACCTGCAGGACGAACTGCCACACGCCCTGCACGAGGGTGACGCCGGCGACGCCGAGGAAGAACACCGCGCCGGTCTGGATCACCCGGTAGAGGGACTCGAACCCCATGATCGAGGGGGTGATGATGCGGTTGTTCGTGACGGTCTGGAACGCGACCGTGGCCAGCGCCTGGCAGAACGCGACGAGGATGACGACGACGACGTTCGTCGCCCTCAGCTCGGCGATGCGCCAGAAGCCGGCACTGCCGAAGGGCATCGGGTTGTCCCAGGCGAGGTTGCCGAGGACGACGAGCACGCTGAGGACGGCCAGTGCGGTCAGGACGACCAGGTAGCGGCGGCGTGCCCGCGCGGTGGGCAGGGCGCCGGAGCGGCGGACCGGGCGGGGGGAGGCCGGGGCGGCTGGGGCGGCTGGGGCGGAAGTCATCTCAGGCACGGCGGTGCCGCCTCAGCAGGAGGGAGATGAACACGACCGAGCCGAAGACCGCCAGGATCAGGGCGACCGGCACCTCGAAGGGCATGACGACGACGCGGCCGATGATGTCGCAGACGGTGACCGTCGCGATGCCCGTCAGGCACACCCAGGGCAGGTTCGACCGGAGGTCGTCGCCGCGGAACAGGGAGACGATGTTAGGCACGATGAGTCCGAGGAAGGGCAGGTTGCCGACGACGACGGTGACGATGCCGGTGGCGGCGGCGATGAGTCCGGTGCCCAGCAGCACGATCCTGTTGTAGTTCAGGCCGACGTTGGTGGCGATGTCCTGGCCGAGACCCGCCAGGGTGAAGCGGTCGGCGGCGACGAAGACCGCCACGACGACGATCGCGACCGCCCACAGCGGTTCGTACTGGCCGCGCAGCACCGAGGTGAACGAGCCGAGGAACCACACGCCCATGCTCTGCAGCATGTCCGTGGAGAGCGCGATGTAGGAGGAGACGGCGCCGACGACGGCGCCGAGCATCATGCCCACGACGGGGACGATGACCGAGGAGCGCAGCGTCACCCGGCGCAGGAACAGGAAGAAGATCATCGTTCCGGTGAAGGCGGCGGCCACCGCGGCGCACATCTTCACCAGCAGGGGCGCCTCGGGCGCCAGGATCATGACCAGGAGCAGTCCGAGTCCGGCCCACTCCGTCGTGCCGGTGGTGGTCGGCTCCACGAAGCGGTTCTGCGTGAGCTGCTGCATCACCAGGCCCGACATCGCCATCGCGGCTCCCGCGAGCACGAGCGCGATGGTCCTGGGAATGCGGGTGAGGGTGAACATCTCGGCTCCGTCCCGCGCCCCGAAGATGTCGTAGACACCGACGAAGAGGGACAGGACGACGAGCCCCGTGGTGACGGCGAGGCCGATCAGCAGCGGCCAGGTGAACAGGCGGGCCCGGGGGGTGCGCGCGGGGGCGGGCCCGGCGGCGCCGTGGGACGGACGCCCGACTGTCGGGGCGCCGGTGGGTGGGTGGGACATTGCCGGTGTGCTCTCGGTCGAGGACGGGTGGTCCGCGCGGCGCCGGTGGTGTCACCCCGCCGCGACGGGCCCGCGGGCCGGGCCGGTGCTCCCGGCCCGGCCCGCGGGCTCGACAGGTCGTGCCCGAACGGTCAGGCGCTCGCCTCGAGCTTGTCGGCGAGGTCGTCGAAGAAGGCGGTGTAGGTCTGGATGCCCTCGTTCACGTAGGTGAGCTGCGGGAAGTACACGATGTTGTCGTTCTTGACGGCGGGAACGTTCCGCAGCGCCTCGGAGTCCTTCAGCAGTTCGTTCGACGGGACGTAGGTCCCGGACGTGTCGGCGCTGACGGCCGCGTCGCGGTCGAGCACGATCATCAGGTCGGGCTTCGCCGCGGCGATCGCCTCGACGGAGATGTCGTCACCCTGGTGGTCGGTGGAGCCCTCGGCCTCGATCGCGGGCGTCAGCCCGAGGATGTCGAAGACCGGGCCCACCGTACGGCCGGTGCCCGGCGCCGCGTAGTTGATCTCGCCGCCCGACGTGACCACGCCGATCACGCCGTCCTCCGGGTCGTAGGCCTTCTTGGCCCGCGCGATCGCGGCGTCGAATTCCTCGACCAGCTTCTGCGCCTCCTTCTCGTGCCCGAAGATCTTCCCCAGGCCCTTCACCTGCCGCTTCAGCTCCTCGTCGAAGGGCTTCCCCTCCCGCGGGTCCAGCTCGACGACCGTCGCGTCGGGGGCGAGCTTCTCGATGTCCTCGCGGTACGAGGCGAAGCGCTGCCCGTTGATGACCAGGTCGGGCTCGACCGCGACGATCGCCTCGAGGTCGGGTTCGTTGTGCGTCCCGAGGTTCACGATCGACTCGTCGGTCTTGTAGGGGTTGTCCTTCGCGATCAGGTCGACCGGCGCGGCGGCCAGCTTCACGCCCCACTCGGACAGGGTCTGGAACGTGCGGTTGTCGGTCGCCACGACGCTCTTCGCCGGCAGCCGGACCTTCTGCGTCCCGTGGTTGTCCTCGATCTCGACCGACGTCGCGGCGTCCTTCTTCGCGACGGCGTCGGCCGAGCCCTTCCCGCCGGATTCACCGCCCGCGCATCCGGCGAGACCGAAGGTCAGAGCGGTCGATGCCGCGGTGGCGGCGAGGAGGTGGCGGCGGCGCGTAAGCATGCTCTGTCGGCTCCATTGCAACGGGCGGCGTCGGTGCACGGCACCGACGGGCAGGATCGACGTGGGCATTCCCGCACGGAAGAGCCGCACGCCGAGGTTAACTTAGGCTTACCTTACCTACATCGTGATCCAAGCGGTACCCGAGGTTCCGTTTATGGCCGGCACGGGGCGAGCGCGGTGGATCCGGAGGTGGAGTCACCCGAAACGCCGGTGACCGGCGAGGGGCCGTGCGGTGCGGGACGATCGGCGGCCGGCGCCTCCAGGGCGCCCGGCGGAACGGCGGCACGACGACGAGCGCGCCGACGAACACGGCCGTGAGGACCGTGCCGCCCCCGGCCCTGGCCGCCGGCCTGCCGTGCGGTGCCGCAAAGGGCCCTGCTCGCTCCGCCGGAGCCCGCACGGTTCGGACGCGGCGGCTCGAGCAGAAGCCGGTGATGTGCCCGTCGCTGTGGTGTTCGGCCGCTCCCCGTCGGTGTGTCAGGAAGAACGAGAGGGCGGGTCAGGGCCTGTTCGGACATCGGCTCCCTCTCGCCGCGGGGCCGAGTTCACCCGGGCGGGGCCTCCCCCGCTCCGGGTGTCCTACGCGGCGCCGTCGAGGACTTGGCGCAGGCGCAGCGCGAACTCGTCCGGCATCCCCGGATGCCCGAACTCCCCGCCGCAGAAGCCGCCGTGATGGCTCGGGAACACGACCGCCTTCTGCCCGAGGAGTTCGGCGGCCGCGACGGAGGTGCGTGCCGTCAGCAGGTTCTCGGACTCCTCACCCACCGCGATCACCACGCGGGTCGGCGCGGCGGTGATCGCGTCGGCGTCCGGCCGGTAGCCGCTGACCGCCCACGACCGGTCGGACAGCAGCGGGTCGTCGCGTGAGCCGTCGTCCTCCGTGGGCATCCCGAACGCGGCGGGATCGGCCGCGGGCTGTGCGAAGTACGCGTCGGTGAACTCGCCCACCCACGAGGTCATGGCCACGAACGCGGCCATCCCGGCCCCCCACCCCCGCTTCTCGTACGCCTCCCGGACCCCGGCCCGCGCCCGCACGGCTGCGGGACCGTCCGGTGTCAGGGTGATGAGCGGCGGCTCGTGCGCCACCAGCGTGGTTATGTCCGAGGGGTACTTCTCGACCACCGCGAGCGCGGTGACCGCTCCGCCGCTGCTGGCGAACATCTCGACGGGCCCGGCCCCGAGCGCCCCGATGACGGCGTGCACGTCGTCGGCCTGGGTCCGCGGTGTGTGGTCGGTTCGTCCGTCCTTGCGGACACTGCGACCGAGGCCGCGCGGGTCATAGGTGACCACGGTCCGCTCGGGGAAGCGCGCGGCGAGCGCGGCGAAGCCGGAAGCGTCCATGGGCTGCCCGATCATCATCAAGGGCGGTCGTCCGTCACTGGTCGGCAACGGCCCCCGCACGTCGTAGACGAGGTCCGCGCCGGCTGTCTCAAGCGTGTGAGTTCTCATACCCCTTCAGACCGGTCCCGCCGCGGAAACTCATCGGTGCGGCCCGCGTCAGGCGGCGTCACCGGCGGTGTGGCGCCCGGCTCCTCCGCGCCTTCGCCCAGGCCGTCGCCGGCGCCGCAGTCGTGGATCACCTCGGGCAGGGCGTTCGCGGGGACGAGGACCGGCAGCGGCGGAGCGACGCCGTGCCAGGGACCGCGGACGGGCCGGCGGGTCGCGGTGCCGTCCCGGATCCCGCTGTGACCGACGGGTCCCGCGCCCGTTGCCCGTCTCCTCCTCCGCCGTCGCCGGCGGTCCTGGCGGCGCCGGCCTCGTGTCCTGCGCCACCGACGACACCGAAACCGGCCTCGGCGACGTCTGCGGCCGGGACGACGGTGACGTCGCCGACGGTGGCGGGCTGACCGTGGACGGCGGTCACCGGAGCACGGCCCCCGAACGGCCAGGCGTTCCAGCAGCCTCACGCGGATGCGCGCGGACGGCAGGTCGAAGTCCGGCGCGGGACCGGGTGCGCCGTCGCGCTCGCCGTCGGTCATGACGTGGCTCCGGGTGGAGCAGTTCGGCGGTGCCGAGCGTGTGGGCGGCGAGGGCGGCGAGGGCGGCAGGGCGTCGGCATCGCCGTCTTCCGGGGTGAGGGACGCACCTGACGACATTTCATGCGCCCGCCCCGCGGGGCACCACGGACGGTCCCGGTGAGCGACGGTCGGGCCGGCGAGGTGGAGGCGCCCGCGGAACCGGACCACGCCGCACGCCCGTTCGCTCCGGTGTGCACGGCGCGCTGAGCCTGCCCCCGCTCACTCAGTAAATACTCCGTGCGCCCTTTCTGGTGCGAAGGGCGACGGAAATGATGAGCGCACCACACAGGAACCAGACGATCCGCGGCCCCCGGGCATCCACCGGGCGGGCCCGCGGCGAAGGAGGCCAGGTGTTGCTTCTCATCTCCCCGGACGGTGTCGAGGAAGCACTCGACTGCGCCAAGGCGGCGGAGCACCTCGACATCGTCGACGTCAAGAAGCCCGACGAGGGCTCTCTCGGCGCGAACTTCCCCTGGGTCATCAGGGAGATACGCGAAGCGGTCCCGGCGGACAAGCCGGTGTCCGCGACCGTGGGAGATGTCCCCTACAAGCCCGGCACGGTGGCCCAGGCCGCGCTCGGCGCGGTCGTCTCCGGAGCCACGTACATCAAGGTCGGTCTCTACGGATGCACAACCCCTGACCAGGGCATCGACGTCATGCGCGCCGTCGTCCGGGCGGTGAAGGAGCACAACCCGGACGCACTCGTCGTCGCCTCGGGCTATGCCGACGCCCACCGGATCGGCTGCGTCAATCCGCTCGCGGTGCCCGACATCGCGGCCCGCTCCGGCGCCGACGCGGCCATGCTGGACACCGCGGTGAAGGACGGGACGCGGTTGTTCGACCATGTTCCGCCGGACGTCTGCGCCGAGTTCGTCCGGCTGGCCCACGCGTCCGGCCGGCTCGCGGCCCTCGCGGGCAGTGTCCGTCAGGACGACCTCGGCGAGCTGACCCGCATCGGTACGGACATCGTGGGCGTGCGGGGCGCGGTCTGCGAGGGCGGTGACCGCAACGCCGGGAGGATCCAGCCGCACCTGGTGGCCGCCTTCCGGGCGGAGATGGACCGGTACGACCGGGAGCGCACCGCCGGCCTTCCCGCAGCGCGCTGAACGCCGCCATGCCGACCACCGAGCCCGAACGCGTGCCCGATACCGGGGCGGCCCGCTTCGCGGTCGTCGACCCGGCCACCGGGGAAGCGTTCGACGAGGCCCCCGATCAGCAGCCGGACGAGCTGGACGCCGTGATCGACCGGGCGCACCGGGCCTGGAGCGTCTGGCGGGCCGACCCCGCCGCGCGCACCACCGCGTTGCGCGCGGCGGCCGACGCGGTGGAGGCGGCCGGCGAGGACCTCGCCCGGTCGCTCACCCGGGAACAGGGCAAGCCCCTGGCCGAGTCGTACGCGGAGGTCGCCCGCACGGCGGCCCGCCTGCGCTACTTCGCGGACCTCGCCCCCCGGACCCGGCCGATCGACGACGGCCGGCCGGTGCGCAGCGAGATCCGGTGGCGGTCGCTCGGGCCCATCGCCGCGATCGTGCCGTGGAACTTCCCTCTGCAGCTCGCGGCGGCGAAGTTCGCGCCCGCTCTGGCGGCCGGCAACACCGTCGTCCTCAAACCCTCTCCGTTCACCCCGCTGGCCACCCGGATGCTGGGGTCCGTCCTCGCCGCCGTCCTGCCCGAGGACGTCCTGACCGTCGTCACCGGCCGCGAACCCCTCGGTGCCCGCCTCGTGTCCCATCCGGGCATCCGCCACGTCACCTTCACCGGATCGGTGTCCACCGGACGGGCGGTCGCCCGGGCGGCGGCGGCCTCGCTCGCCCGGGTGACGCTGGAGCTGGGCGGCAACGACGCGGCCGTCCTGCTCGACGACGTCGACGTGGAGCGGATCGCCGACCGGCTCTTCTGGGCGGCGTTCCGCAACTGCGGACAGGTCTGCATGGCGGTCAAACGCCTCTACGTCCCCGCCCGGCTGCACGCCGACGTCGTCGAGGCCCTCGCCCAGCGGGCGAAGACCGTCGCCGTCGGCCCCGGCCTGGACCCCGCGACCGAGCTGGGCCCGGTCAACAACGCCCCGCAGCTGGCCCGCGTCGAGCAGCTCACACGGCGGGCCCTGGCGGACGGCGCGCGAGCCGCGGCGGGCGGCCGCCGGCAGGACGGACCGGGCTACTTCTTCGCTCCCACCGTCCTCGTCGACGTGCCGCCCGACAGCCCGGTGGTGACCGGGGAACAGTTCGGACCGGTGCTGCCGGTGCTGCCGTACCGGAGCCTGGACGAAGCCGTCGACGCGGCCAACGGCACCGGCTTCGGACTGGGCGGCTCCGTGTGGGGCACCGACCCCGACCGCGCCGAGGCGGTGGCCGAGCGGCTCGACTGCGGCACCGCCTGGGTCAACCACCACGCGGAACTGTCCCTGGCCCAGCCTTTCGCAGGCGTCAAGGACAGCGGCGTCGGTGTCGCGGGCGGGCCGTGGGGGCTGTACGGCAACCTCCAGCCGTTCGTCGTCCACCGCCCGCTGGAGGCGTGACCCATGAGGTTCCAGGCAGCCGTGCTCCGCTCGTACGACGCCCCGTTCACGGTGGAGGAGGTGGTTCTGCGGACGGAGCCGGCCGCCGGCGAGGTCCTGGTCGAGATCGCGGGCACCGGGATGTGCCGGACCGATCTCGCGGTCCGGCGATCGGCCGGCCGGAGCCCGGTGCCCGCCGTCCTCGGCCACGAGGGCGCCGGGGTCGTGGTCCGCACGGGCGGCGGCCCGGACACCGGGATCGGCGTCGGTGACCACGTCGTGCTCAGCTTCGACTCCTGCGGACACTGCCCGACCTGCCGCGGTGCGGCCCCCGCCTACTGCGACTCCTTCGCCTCCCTCAACCTCTTCGGGGGACGCGAGGAGGAGCCGCCCCGGCTCACCGACGCGTCCGGCAACGCGTTGGCACCCCGGTGGTTCGGGCAGTCCTCGTTCGCCGGGTACGCCCTCGTCTCCGCTCGCAACGCCGTACGGGTCGACCCCGCACTGCCGCTCGAACTGCTCGGCCCCCTCGGCTGCGGCTCCCTCACCGGCGCCGGAGCCGTGTTGAACACCTTCGGCGCGGGACCCGGCGACACCCTCGTCGTCCTCGGCGCGGGTGCCGTCGGCCTGACCGCGGTGATGGCGGCGACCGCCGCGGGCGCACCGACCGTGGCCGTCGACCGGCTTCCCGAGAGGCTCGCCGCGGCCGAGCGGTTCGGCGCGATGCCGCTGCCCGCCGCCTCACCCGACCTGTCCGAGCGGATCCGGCGGCTGACCGACGGCGGCGCCCGCTACGCGCTGGACACCACCGCCTCGCCCCCGCTCATCAACCAGGCGCTCCACGCACTGCGTCCCACCGGCACCCTCGGCCTGGTGGCGCGCCTCCACAGCCCGCTCACCCTCGAACCGGGCACCCTCGACCGCGGCCGCAGCGTGCGCCACATCTGCGAAGGGGACGCCGTGCCCGCGGTGTTGATCCCCCGGCTGATCGGACTGTGGCGGGCCGGACGCTTCCCTTTCGACCAGTTGATCCGCACCTATCCCCTGTCCGACATCAACGAGGCCGAACGCGACTGCGACGCGGGCCGTACGGTCAAACCCGTCCTGCTCCCGGACAGGGCGAGCCGATGACCGCGGCCCGCGGCGCCGGGCGCCCACTCACCCCGTCCCTTGACATCCGGCAGTTCCCACTCCCGCCGACGGAGGCAGCATGGCAGGCACGACACCCCGGCACACGGACGCGGAAGGCGTGGACGGAGGAGTGGGCCTGACCGCCCTCCTGGTCGCCGCGTCCCGGGCCATCGAAACCCACCGCCACGACAGTCTGGCCCAGGACGCCTACGCCGAGCACTTCGTGCGCGCGGCCCCTGCCTGCACCCACTGGCCGCTGCGCATCGAGGAGGTTCCGGACGGGGACGACAACCCGCTGTGGGGGAGGTTCGCCCGCTACTTCGGCCTGCGGACGAGGGTGCTCGACGACTTCGTCCTCCGGTCGGCCGGTGCGGGCGCCCGCCAAGTGGTCCTGCTAGGAGCGGGGTTGGACACCCGCGCCTTCCGTCTGGACCTGCCGTCCGACTGCGTCGTCTTCGAGATCGACAGGGCGGGCGTGCTGGCGTTCAAGGAACGGGTGCTCACGGGGCTGCCGGCCGCTCCCGAGGTGAAGCGCGTCCCCGTGCCGGTCGACCTGCGGGAGGACTGGGCCGGCGCGCTCACCGCCGTCGGCTTCGACCCGGCCGCACCCAGCGTCTGGCTGGCCGAGGGGCTCCTCTTCTACCTGCCGGGCCCCGCCGAGACGTACCTCGTCGACACGGTGGACCGGCTGACCGCCGCAGGCAGTGCTCTGGCCTTCGAGGCCAAGCTGGAGAAGGACCTCCTGGCGTACCGTGACAGCCCGATCTACACGGCGACGCGCCGGCTGATCGGCATCGACCTGCTCCACCTCTTCGACAAGGGACCACGCCCCGACTCCGCGGGCGCCCTGACGGCCAGGGACTGGTCCACCTCGATGCACACGCCCTTCGAGTTCACCAGGCGGCACGGGCGTGGTCCCCTTCCCGAGCCCAACGACGCGCTGGAGGGGAACCGCTGGGTGTTCGCGCACAAGCTCGCGCCCTGACGCCCGGGCACTGACGACGCGGACGTCCGGCCAGGGGCTGTACCGGCCGTCGGCGGCACAGCCCCCTGGCGGGCAGGGTCAGACGGCGCGGGCCGGCACCAGCCGGTCGCCCGGGATCCCGGCCTTGTCCGGCGCGTAGTAGTCCTTGATGCCGGCGGCCCACGTGGCCACGGTGATGCGGTCGTCGGCGTCCGGACCGAAGGCGTCGAAGAGGGCGTGGATGTTCGCCTCCTCGAAGCCGATCGCCTTCATCAGCGACACGAACAGGGGGCGCTCGATCAGGCCGTCCCCGTCGGGGTCGCCGAGCGCGGAGAGAGCCTCGGCGAACTCGGCGACCGTGGGTCCGAAGCGCTCGGGGTCCAGTACGAAGGGACGGAACTCCTCCACGGAGATGACACCGTCGCCGTTGGCGTCCAGTTCCGCGGCCAGCGTCGTCCAGTAGCGGCGGAACGCGGCTCTGATGGCGTCCTTGGCACCGGCGTCCGAAGCGGCCGCCGCTTCCAGAACACGGCCTGTCATCAGGTCGAAGTCGTCGGAGTCGAGGACTCCGTTGCCGTTGGCGTCGAAGAGGGAGAAGACCAGCTCGACCCGCTTGGCGGCTTCATCTCGCATGTGCGTCACCTGTCTTCCACGACCCGACCACTTCGGGCCTGCATCCGTGACCCATGGAACCGCCGGGAGGAGCCGCAGGATCCCGATCTTCGCTTTTGGTGCCGGGGGAACTGCTGAATGAGCGGGTGTGACACGTTTGACACCACACCTGTGACGACCAGAGTGTTCCGACCGATCCCGTTGATCAGCTCATATGACCTGACGCTTCGGTGCGGAAGGAGGCAGCCGACGCCCGGATCCGGCAACTGCCGACCCTGGTCCGCGAGTTCCGCGGCAACCGAACCCACGGACTGGAGGAACACGCCCGCCACGCCGGGCACAGCCCCTCCGGGGTGCGCGCCGCCCACGGTGAGACAGAGATCAGGCAAGTCACCGCACAGATCGGCCGGGAGGCGAACCACCCCCGTCGCGCGCCACCGGAACCACCCGGCGACCGCGGGGCGGGCAACGCCGTTGACCCCGCCGTCCAGTGAGCACCGCGCATCGTGAAGTTGCTGGTCACGGGGCTGGTGTGTGCGAGGTCCGGGATGCTCGCGCCGGTCGTGGGCGGATGGCTTCGGCGAAGACCGTCGGTCACCGGGAACCTTCGCGGTTCGTGAGGACGAGCAGGGACCTGACCAGGTCGGAACGAGGGTGGACAAGACTCACGGACCCGCGGGTTCGCGTTCGACCTGCTGGGGCGGTGGAGCGTGTCCGGGAGTCGTTCGCGCCAGGTCAGCGCGCGGAAGTGCTCGGCACCGATCCCGTTGTGCCCGCGTTGTGCTCGGCTGCCTGCGAGCCGGGCGCGAGCTGGATCCGGCCGGGCTCGCGGCCCAGGGCCGGCTCGGGCTCCCCTCCGGTGTGCTCCGCCGTGCTCAGCGAGGAGCGGTACCGCCCGGGGGCTCCGCTTCCAGGAGCGCGAGCAGTCCGGGGAACCTCTTCTCGACGTCCGCGCGTCGCAGTCGGACGCCCTTGCGGTTGCCGTAGTCGATCTCCTCGATGAGACCTGCCTCGCGCAGGACCCGGAAGTGGTGGGTCTGGGTCTGCTTCGAGATCGGAAGGTCGAACGAGTTGCAGCCCCGCTCGTTGTCGCTGCGGTCGGCGGCCAACTGCGCCATCACCGAACGACGGTGCTCGTCGGCGAGGGCGCGGAACACCGCACCCAGATCGAGCGCGTCGGCCTCCGGGCCGACCAGGTTCATCCCAGCCACGCGGCACCCCTTTCAGGTACGACTTGAATCGTACCTGAAGGATGTGCTCCACTGAGGTACGAAATTTTTCGTACCTCAGTCCGGTGGCGCTGCTCCGTGCCGCCGCGCCCTGAGACCACGTCCCCGGCACTCGCCGGGGACGTGGTCATCGACACCCCGAGAGGTCATCGTCATGAAGAAGCCCGAGGTACTGATAGTCGGTGCCGGAATCGCAGGGCCCGCACTCGCGTACTGGCTCTCCCGGAACGGCTACCGGCCGACGGTCGTCGAACATGCCCGGCAGTTGCGCTCCGGTGGTAGCGCGATCGTCGTGAAGGGGCCCGCTGTCCCGGTCGCCGACCGCATGGGTATCCTCCCGCAGCTCCGCGGGCTCGCCACCCGCAATCGGTCACTGACCCTGCTCGACCCCGACGGCAGGCGAATCCTGCGGCTCCCGCTCACCTCGGACGAAGCGCCGACGGTCGAGGTGACACGAGCCGACCTGTCCGAGGTGCTCCACCGGTCGGCGCAGACCGAGGCCGAGTTCTTGTTCGACGAGACGGTCACCTCTCTCGACCAGGACGGAGGCGGGGTCGACGTCACCTTCCGACGGTCCGCGCCACGGCGCTTCGACCTGGTAGTCGGTGCCGACGGGATCCACTCCACCGTACGGCGCCTGGTCTTCGGACCCGAGCGGCAGTTCACGAGCGACCTGGGCCTGTACGGCGCGACCGTGCCGCTGGGACCTGACGCCGTTGAAGACCCGAGCGAGATGACGATGCTGACCGTGCCGAACCGGATGCTGGTCGTCCACCCCTCGCGGACCACTCCGCTCGCGATCTTCACCTTCCGGGCCGCGCAGCGAGCGCCCCACGACCGCAAGAACATCGCCCTTCACAAGCAGACCGTGGCCGACGCCTATGCCGACGTGCGGTGGCGGGCACCGGAACTCGTGGCGGCGTTCCTCGACCACCCAGCTCCGTTCTTCGACCCCCTGACCACCATCCGGGTGCCCTCGTGGTCCCGCGGACGGATCGTGCTGCTCGGGGACGCGGCGGCGGCGACAGCCCTGCTGGGTGACGGGTCCAGCATGGCGATGGCGGGCGCGTACGCCCTCGCAGAAGAGCTCGCCGCCCATCCCGGTGATCACACCCGCGCCTTCGCCGCCTACGAGTCGCGGCTCCGCCGTGAGGTGGGTCCGCGGCAGCGACGCGTCGGCCTGCTCTCCAGGCTCATGGTGCCCCGCACCCGGCCGGGTCTCGCGGTGCGCAACGCGGTGGGCCGCGCGGTCGGTCGCACGAACCGGATCGCCTCTCGCGAAGCCGCGAACCGGTAGACCGGGTCCGCACCGGCCGCTCACCGGCCGGTGCGGAGTTCCGCGGCAGCTCTCAGCCGGCCGTCGACGCCATGTCCGACGAGCCCGGCTCGGCGTGGCAGGTCATCGTCGATGCGGCAGGTCGGCTGCTGTGGACCTCACCCACCGTTCCCCCGCTCCGCCTGGACCTCCGCCAGCCGGCAGCAGAACCCGGCGAGGGCCCCGTCCGGCAAGTCAGCGGTAGTGCTGTCCGGCCGGTCCGACCCGCACCCGTGCTCGTGTCCCACCACACTGGGTCGTGAAGCGGTCTGCTGCGCCCGCCACCGTGGCCGGTCCGGGCCTGCTCCTCCGGCCGCTGCATTGCGGGCCTCCGGGTGACCGCGAACCCCGGGCGGAGGGCCGGCGGAGGGCCCGCCCGCCCCGGGGCCTTCGAACGCTCAGGCCACTTGCCGTCCTCGGAGGAGTCCGAGCGCTTCGACTCCACCGTCCCCGCCTTGCTCACCGGGTGGGGCGTCGGTGAGGGCGAGCTGTTCACCGGCGCGGCGGACCCGGCGGCCGGGTCCGCCGCGCCGGACCCTGTCACGAGCAGACGGTGCCGTTCTTCGGAACCGTTCCGTCCAGCAGGTACTCGTCGACCAGGCCGGTCAGGCAGTCGTTGACGCCGTAGGTGCCATGGCCCTCGCCCTTCACGGTGACGTGGACGCCCACTCCGTCGCCCAGTTGGTCCGCCATCTTCTTGGCGCCCTCGTAAGGAGTGGCAGGGTCGCCGGTGTTGCCGATGACCAGGACGGGATCCGCACCGTCGGCCGACACGTCGACGGTGGAGGCGTGGCCGTCCACAGGCCAGTCGGTGCACTGGAGCAGCCCCCAGGCCAGCCATGCGCCGAACACCGGTGACGTCTTACGGAACTCGGGCAGGTGGCGGCGCACGTCCTTGACGGTGAAACGGTCCTTGTAGTCGGCGCAGTTCACCGCTGTGTTGGCGGAGTTGATGTTGGCGTATCCGTCGTCGTCGACACGCTGGCTGTAGCTGTCGGCCAGCAGGAGCAGCATGGTGCCGTCACCGTCCATGGCCGCTGCCAGCCCGCCCCGGAGCAGCATCCAGCCCTCCTGGTCGTAGAGGGCTGCGGCGATCCCGTTGAGCGCCTGACTCTGGGAGAGGGTACGTCCGAACTCCGTGGGCAGGGGGTCGTCGTCCAGGCGCTCGAGCAGCGCGATGATGTCCTTCTCGCCCTGTTTCGGGTCCGTTCCTTCGAAGAAGCACGAGTCCTGTCGCGCGCAGTCCTCGAGGAAGTTGCGCAGGGCACGCTGGAAGCCCTCGCTCTGGCCGAGCGCGCCGGCCAGGACGTCCTCGGTGGGGTCGACGACGGCGTCGAGGACCAGCCGCCCGACGTTCTCGGGGAAGAGGTGCGCGTAGACGCCGCCGAGCTGCGTTCCGTAGGAGACGCCGAAGTAGTTCAGTTTCCCGTCACCGAGGACACGGCGCATCAGGTCGAGGTCGCGTGCGGCCTCCTGCGTGCCGACGTGGTCCAGCACCGCGCCGGACCTGCTTTCGCATGCCTGGGCGAACGCACGTACCCCACGGGCGTGGGCCTTCTCCTCCGCGGCGTCGTCCGGGGTGGAGTCCGAGGCCAGCCAGGCGTCCATGTCCTTCGCGTCCAGGCACTGCACACCGGCGCTGTCGCCGATCCCGCGGGGGTCGAACCCCACCAGGTCGTAGCGCTCGTGCAGCTCCATGTAGTCGTCGCCGGCGACGAGGGGGAGGGTCGTCACCCCGGAATCACCGGGGCCGCCGAAGTTGAAGAGCAGGGAGCCGAGGCGTCCGCCACCGGAGTCCGGGGCCGCCTTCGCGCGGATGAGGGCCAGGTCGATGGTCTCGCCGTCGGGATGTGCGTAGTCCAGCGGTGCCTTCATGGTGCCGCACTGCCACGTCGTTCCGTCCGGGAGCTTCTCAGGCTTGTCGCCGCCGCCCTGGGCGACGGAAGGGGCGGAGCACGCACGCCACTTCAGTTCCTGCTCGAGGAGCGCGGCGGGCACCGGGGGCGTTGCAGCCGTGGTGTCGGGCTCGGGATCGGCCCCGGGGTCGCAGGCCGTGACCGCGGTGGCCGCCAGCACGGCGAGTGATGCCAGGGCGACGGCGAACCGGGGCGTGCGGTGGTGTGCGGGCATGCTGGTGTCGGTCTCCAGGTCGTTGACGGGTGAGGAAGGGGGGTGCGGACGCTCAGACGTCGAGGTTCTGGCGGTCGGCGGTCCGGTCGGCGGGTGCGCCTCGCAAGGACCCGAGCCCCTTGAGAGCGGACGTGACGAGCACGCAGCACAGAAGGCCGACGCTGAGCAGGAAGGTCCACTCGGCCCACACGGCGGCGCCCTCTGCCGGCTCCAGTGCCTCGAACAGCGCCGCGCCCACGGGGTAGGAGAGGGCGCACACCAGGACGAGCTGCCAGAAGGCCAGTGTCTTGAGGGGTTTCAACCATGCGGTCAGGGCAGCGGCCGGAACGGCGAGCAACGCGACGAAGACTTCCCTGCGGTCCATGTCCTGATCATTTCGCGCGGGATGCGCCGCACCCTGGTCCACCAGGAGGAATGCCATCTAGTCCGCAAGACATAGGACGGTGAGCGAACTTGTGTACCGGCCAGGCGGAACCGACACCGTGTCCCGCCACCGGCGGGCGTCTCCGTCTCACCCGCACGGATGAGTACGGCACGGACGCGGCGCTCGCCGCACGCCGGCATCCCGGCGGACCACTGTCCCGGCACGCGGTGGAGGGCGGGATCAACCGGCTCAAGAGACACCGGGCGGTGGCCACCCGCTACGGAAACTCACCGTCCGTCACGAGGCGACTGTGCTCGTCGCGGCCGTCAACGAATGGCTGTGACCCACACTTCCCTGGAGCCGGGAGGACCATCAACGGTGTTCCAGCACGTTGACCACCCGGCCGTTGGGGTCACGGACGAAGAACCGGCGTACCCCCCACTCCTCGTCCCGCAGGGGATGGACGATCTCCGCGCCACTCTCCCGCATGGTCGCGTAGGCCGCGTCCACGTCATCCACTTCGACGCTCACGTCGGGGGTGACCGGTGCGCTCTCGTCACTGGCCATGAAGCTGATCTGCGCCGTCGGACTGGACGGAGACGCGAGCGTCATGATCCAGCCGTGGTTCATGACCTCCTCGAATCCGAGCAGGCCGTAGAACTCCCGGCTCTCCTGCGCAGCCTCCGACTGGACATGGGGTACGACACGGCGAACGGCCATCGATGACTCCCAAGCGGTAGCAGGTCGGTGTCGAGGCTCTCCAGGAGTACTACGCCACACCAACCGCCGCACGCACCTTCGCTCCACACCCTAGCCGCAGCAGCCGCCCGTCGGCGCCTCCTCGGCACCAGCCGCCCCGGCTGCTGCGGTGGGGGTGCTGAGCCGGACGAGCTGCGGTGCGGGCGTACAGCAGCCGCCACCGTCGCCCTCCGCGGCGCCGGGGGTGTCGAACAGGCCGGCGCCGCCGCAGACTCCGGTTTCGGGCAGGGTGAGTTCCACGCGGTCGGCGGCTTCGAGGTCGCCGGCGATCGCGGCGGCGACGGAGCGGACCTGTTCGTGGCCGGTCATCGCGAGGAACGTGGGGGCGCGGCCGTAGGACTTCATGCCGACCAGGTAGACGCCCTTCTCGGGATGGGCGAGTTCGCGGTGGCCGTGCGGGTGGACGGTTCCGCAGGAATGCTGGTTGGGGTCGATCAGCGGGGCCAGGGCGACGGGGGCCTGGAGGCGCTCGTCCAGGTTCAGGCGCAGCTCGTCGAGGAAGGACAGGTCCGGGCGGAAGCCGGTCAGGACGATCACTTCGTCGACCGGGTCCAGGTGGCGGCCGTCCTCGCCGACGAGGATCAGGCGGCCGTCGTCCGCCCGTCCGATCACCTCGGTGCGGAAGCCGGTGACCGCGTCCGCGTGGCCTTCGTCCACGGCGGCCTTCGCCGCCAGGCCCAGGGCGCCGCGTGCCGGAAGCTGGTCGGCCTCTCCCCCGCCGAAGGTGGAGCCGGAGATGCCTCGACGCAGGATCCACACGCCCTTGGTGCCCGCGCCGTCGTCGGACCTGGCGAGGTCGGCGAGGTGGGCGAGGGCGGTGAAGGCGGAGGCGCCGGAGCCGATGACGGCGGTGCGCCTGCCCGCGTAACGGGCGCGGACGGCTGGGTTCTTCAGGTCCGGGACGCGGTAGGTGATCCGGTCCGCGGCCGCCTTCTCGCCCAGGGCGGGCAGGCCGCTGCCGCCGGCCGGGGACGGCGTGGCCCAGGTGCCGGAGGCGTCGATGACGGCGCGTGCGTACACGCGTTCCTCGTGGCCGTCGGCGTGGGTGACGTGCACGGCGAACGGCTGGTTCTCGCGGTCGGCGTCCACGATCCGGTCCCGGCCGGCACGGGAGACGCCGGTGACCCGGGCGCCGTAGCGGACGCGGTCGCCGAGGACGTCGGCGAGTGGCTGCAAGTAGAGGCCGGCCCAGTCACCGCCCGAGGGGTAGGCGGCCGGGTCCGGCCTCGTCCAGCCGGCGGAGGCGAGGAGCTTCTCGGCGGCGGGGTCGACGACTTCACCCCACGTGGAGAACAGCCGTACATGCGACCACTCGCGGACCAAGGCGCCGGCCGTGGACCCTGCTTCGAGGACCCGGGGCTCGATGCCCTGGTCGAGCAGGTGGGCGGCGGCGGCCAGACCCGTGGGGCCTGCTCCGATCACGATGACGGGCAGTTCGGCGGTGGCGGGCGCGTTCACGGCGACTCCTCGCGTGTTTCGACGTCTGTCGATGGCTTGCGCGGCCCAGCATGACACCTGCATCGATAGGCGTCAACATAGACATCCATCGAATTCAACGGGTGGATCACGGGACGCGTCGACGGTGCCGCGATCGGCGGCGGCCGGCCCGGCCCACCACCGCCGGCACGCCGCTGCGGCGCGGGCCGGGACGCGGACCGTGCGGTCGGCCCGATGCCTGGCCGCCTGCCTCGCGCGCCGGTGGCGGGCCCGGCGACCTCCCGCACTGGTTCGACGTATGTCAACATAGACGCATGTCGAATGCCAAGGTGCTGCCGTTGCTCGATCCCGCCGATGGCCAGGTGTCGCCGTGCTGTCCGCCGCTCACCGAGCGCCCGATGACCGCCGAAGAGGCGGAGACGGCCGCCCGGATGTTCAAGGCGCTCGGCGACCCGGTCCGGCTGCGGCTGTTCTCCGCCGTGGCATCGCACGAGGGCGGCGAGGCGTGCGTGTGCGACATCTCCGACGTCGGCGTCTCCCAGCCCACGGTGTCCCACCATCTGAAGAAGCTCAAGGAGGCCGGTCTGCTCACCTCCGAGCGGCGTGGCACCTGGGTCTACTACCGGGTGGAGCCGTCCGTACTGGCCGCCATGGGCCGACTGCTGGTGGGGCCGTCGGCTGCCGCATGACCGCAGGCCGGCGCCCGCCGGGGCGTCCGGGGACGGGGTCGGCGGCGCGCAGCCGCCAGGAGCGGCGGCGGACGAGGCCGGCGGTTGTCATCCGGGCGGGACGGAGGCGGCCGAGAAGCGGCTGAGCCCGCCTCCGGCCCTGCCGGGAGCGCGTCGGGATCGCCGTCCGGGGCGACGCCGCCGCGGACGGCTTCGCCCTCGACGGCAGATGCATGCGCGCGGCCGGGAGCGGTGCACCTGAAACCGCCCGCGGTCCGGCAGCACGTCCCCTTCTGATTCCCGGCGAGACCGGTCCCTGCGGCGCCTACGTGAGAAGGCCGGCGATGTCGCGGGCGGCGTCCCGGGCGGTGCGGCCGACGCCGATGAGCGTGGCCGACGCCGGGCCGGTCCAGTCGCCGTAGCCGAGCAGGTGCAGCCGTGGCTCGCCCAGGGTGCGGGTGCCGTCGGTGGGGACGCGGCCGCGCGGCCCGCGCAGGTCCAGCGGCGCGAGGTGGGACAGAGCGGGACGGAAGCCGGTGCACCAGATGACCGCGTCCGCGCCGGCCTGGCTGCCGTCGGCCCACCGGACACCGTCGGCGGTGAGCCGGGCGAACATCGGCCTCGCGGACAGGAGTCCTGCGTCGCGGGCGGCGCGGACCGGCGGTACGGCCACGATGTCGCCGAGCGAGGCCACCCCGCCGGTGTCGCCGCGGCCCGCGTCCAGGGCGCGACGGCGGGCGGTGGCGACGTCGAACAGGGCTCGGCCGTCGATGTCGTCCGGCAGGAACCGCGGCGGGCGCCGCGTCACCCAGGTCGTCTCGACGCGTCCGTCCAAGGCGAGGTCGGCTGCGATCTGGGCACCGGAATTGCCGCCCCCGACCACGAGGACCCGCTTTCCTCCGAAGCCGGCCGGGGAACGGTAATTCACCGTGTGCAGTTGCCGCCCGGCGAAGACGGACCGGCCGGGGACGGCGGGGAGGAAGGGACGCGACCACGTGCCGGTCGCGCTGATCACCGCCCGGGCCCGCCATGTCCCGGCCTCCGACTCGGCCAGGAGCCCGCCGCCGTCGCGGCGTACGGCCCGCACGCGGGCGCCGTGCCGGACGGGCAGGTCGTAGCGCTTCTCGTAGTCGGTGAGGTAGTCCACCACGTGCCCGGCGTCCGGGTACGTCTCACCGGGCTGGGCGGGCATGAGCCGTCCGGGCAGCGAGGAGTGCCCGGCCGGGGAGAACAGGTGCAGGGAGTCCCACATGTGCCGCCAGGACCCGCCGGGCGCGGCGCCGGCGTCCAGGATCACGAAGTCGAGGCCCTGGCGGCGCAGGTGGTAGCCGGCGGCGAGTCCTGCCTGGCCGCCGCCGACCACCACCACGTCCGTGTGCTGGGTCACGGGGCTGTCGTCACCGCGTCGGCGGCGAACTTCCCGCGCCAGGCGAGCGCGACGTGGACCAGGCCGATCAGCACCGGGACTTCGATGAGCGGGCCGACGACGCCGGACAGGGCCTGACCGGAGGTGACGCCGAAGGTGGCGACGGCGACCGCGATGGCCAGCTCGAAGTTGTTGCCCGCCGCGGTGAAGGCGAGGGTCACGGTGCGGTCGTAGGCCAGGCCCAGGCCCTTGCCGAGGAGGAAGGCGCCGAAGAACATGACCGCGAAGTACACCAGCAGCGGCAGCGCGATCCGGGCCACGTCCAGCGGCTGGGAGGTGATGGTCCTCCCTTGCAGGGCGAAGAGGATGACGATCGTGAACAGCAGCCCGTACAGCGCCCACGGGCCGATCCTCGGCAGGAACGTCGCCTCGTAGCCGGTACGGCCCAGCTTCTGCTCGCCGATGCGGCGGGTCAGGAAGCCGGCCAGCAGCGGGATGCCGAGGAAGACGACGACGTTCAGCGCGATGTGCCACACGGACACGTCCAGGCCCTGGCCGTCGCCGAGGTTCATCCAGCGCGGCAGGAGGTCGAGGTAGAACCAGCCCAGCAGCCCGAACGCGAGGACCTGGAAGACCGAGTTCAGTGCGACCAGGACGGCCGCGGCCTCGCGGTCGCCGCAGGCGAGGTCGTTCCAGATGATGACCATGGCGATGCAGCGGGCCAGACCGACGACGATCAGGCCGGTGCGGTACTCGGGCAGGTCCGGAAGGAAGGTCCACGCCAGGGCGAACATCACCGCGGGGCCGACGATCCAGTTGATGACCAGCGAGGAGACCATCAGCTTCTTGTCGCCGGTCACGCGGTCGAGCCGGTCGTAGCGGACCTTGGCCAGGACCGGGTACATCATCACGAGCAGGCCGAGCGCGATCGGCAGGGAGATCCCGCCGATCTCGATCTTCGCGAGCGCGTCGTTCATCCCCGGGACCAGGCGGCCCAGGCCCAGGCCGACGGCCATGGCGAGCAGGATCCACACCGCGAGGTAGCGGTCGAGGGTGGAGAGCTTCTTGACGATCGAGTCGTCCCCGGCCGCGTCGGCGCCTCGGGCGCGTGCGGTGGCGGGCTCGGCGGGGGTCACGGACAGGCCCTCTTGTTCTCGGCGGCGGTGCGGGCCGAGGCGGCGAGTCCGGCGAACTGCTCGGACAGACCGGCCAGGACCTCGGGCTTGAGCTTGTAGTAGACGAAGCGGCCACACGGCTCGGTCTCCACGATCCCGGCCTCGCGCAACACCTTCATGTGGTTGGACAGGTTGGTCTGCCTGGCTCCGGTCTCCTCCACCAGGTGCGTCGTACAGAGCGTCTCGCGCGCCAGCAGGGTGACGATCTTCAGGCGGAGCGGATCGCCCAGCACCCGGATCACCTCAGGATCGACTGAAGTCAGCATGCGCTGATACTCTCACATCACTGCTCGCTGATATCAGCGGAAGCTGACGTCATTGGCGGCGGTGGGCGGTATCCGTCCTGCGACGAGAGAGAACGATCACCATGGCCGACAAGCCGTCCGTCCTGTTCGTCTGCGTCCACAACGCGGGCCGCTCCCAGATGGCCGCAGCGTGGCTGACCCACCTGGCCGGTGACCGCGTCGAGGTCCGCTCCGCCGGCTCCGACCCCGGCGACCGCGTCAACCCGGCCGCCGTCGCGGCCATGGCCGAGGTCGGCATCGACATCTCCGCCCAGACGCCGAAGGCGCTCACCGCCGACGCGGTCCGTGAGTCGGACGTCTGCATCACGATGGGGTGCGGCGACACCTGCCCGGTGTTCCCCGGCAAACGCTACCTCGACTGGAAGCTCGACGACCCGGCCGGGCAGGGTGTCGACGCCGTCCGCCCGATCCGCGATGAGATCAAGGCCCTCGTGGAGGACCTGATCGCCGAGATCGCCCCGGCGGCGCCGGAGGGTACGGCGTGAGCGACGACGTCATCACCCACTTCGACGCCGTCGGCCGTTCGATCCGGAGCCGAACCGCGATGAAGCCTCGGGGGCGTGAGGCTGCGGACGACGGGACGGGGCCGGCGCCTCGGCAGGGGAAACAAGGGGCTCGCCCCGGGTTTGACCGACGCGCGAACACCGCCGCGTCGGGACGCGTGCCCGGTGTCGGCCGCACTCCCCGGCCTCTCCCCTGGCGACGTGCCGTCTCACGGCTCCCCCTGCCGGACCGCCCCTGGTTCGCGGGGCACTGGAGCCAACAGCAGCAGCACGCAGAGAGGTTTCGGCCGTGCCGACGAAGCCACGACGACACTGGGCCGCACATCCGCCGGAGAACCGGCAGGGGCGCCGACATGAGCCATTCGGGATTCCGACGGGCCGGCTACGGCTGCGCCCGGTGGGCCGCAGTCCGGTGGTGGGTGCTGAAGCCCGGCCTGCTGCGGACCGCCCAGGACTGGTGAGGCTGCCGGGCCCGACGAGCCCGGCGCGGCTCGTCACCGGGGCGGCCCGCTGGTCCCCCGTCAGACGGGTGGGCGCCTGTGCGTCGCCTCGCGCGCTTCGGTGAGGGCTCGCTGCCTGACGCTGCCGCCGAACAACTGCATCGTGACGGCGGCCAGGACGTCGTCCTCGCCGATGGTCCGCCTGTCCCCCTCGCGGGCGGAAGCGACCCGCAGGGGATCCTCGGAGGAGGGAGGCGGGGCCGGTTCGCCCGGCATCGTCAGGGTGACCGTCCCGAAACGTCGGACTCCGCCCTCGCTGACGACCGTGGCCGCGTCCCGGGCGAGGCGCATCAGAAACACGCTCGCGATGCCGTTCAGTTCGCGGACCATCGCCGGTACGGCCCTGACCTGCTGACGCCGCAGCAGCCTCCTGACCCCCGCCTCGCACCTGTGCGCGCCGGCCACCGCGCTCAGCTCGGGCTCGCCCGACCTGCCGTCCCTGCGAGACGGCACGACGGCACCCCCGGCGTCGTGCACGGCACCGTTCAGGCGCCGGAACGTCGGGCTGTGGGCGTACCATTCGTCCGCCACATCCACCTCCACGTTCCGGTCGATCGCCGAAACAAGGTGCCGGGGAAGGAGCACCCTCCGGCCCTCCTCCGACGCCGCTTCCCTCGCGCCGTCGATGATCTCCGTCAGCAATGTGCTCGTCACCGACGCCGCAGCTCGCACCGCGGGGCGAGACACGTGCATCCACGTCACGTCTCTGAAGGCGGCCTTCACGACAGCGGGACTGAACGGCGGGACATCCATGCCTGGGACGATCTCACGACTGCCGTGCCCACGGCGGCCGTTGCACGGTCCGGGACCGTCGGGGCGCTTTCCTCGCTCACCGGAAAGGTGCGAGGACCAGGCAGGGGCTCACAGCCGAGAAAACGGGGTGCGCGGTTGCGCTCCTGCGACCGATCATGGGCGTGTGGCCCGGCATCCGACGATCAGCACGTTGACTCTGCAGCACAGGATTCCGGACGACTGGGCGGCGGATCCCTGGGCCGAGGTGCGTCCTCTGGTCGACGGCGTGGACGTCCTGAGGGCAGTGCACCCGGAAGGTCTCGCCCCCAGCTGCGCGTACTGGAGGGGGCCGGCCGAGAGCTGGCCGCTGGCAGTCGCACAAGAACCCCGGCGGGTCATGATCTCCGAGCCGACCTGCACAGCCGGCTGTTGCGGTGCCCTGTACGTCACCATCCGCCGCGAGGGCGATCATGTGCTCTGGGAGTCCTGGGAGAACACCGGCGGCACCGCAGCGGTGCCGCCGGAACACCGCTTCGACAGCGCCCAGTACGAAGCCGAGCTGGCGCGGGCGGCCTCGGACCGCAGTTGGGAGGAGCCGGTCGACACCGTCGCCCGGCTGCTCGAGGAGAGGCTCGTGGACAGCGGTTGGTTCGAGCGCTGGGGCTGCGTCCTCACGAGCGTCTCGCCACGACGCGAGGAGCCCGGTCTTCCCGAGGAACTCACCAGCCCCGAGGGGGTGGATGTCCACTTCCACCAAGCCGGTGGGCCCGGCGAACGTATGGACCGGTACCAGTACGAGTTGATCGTGACCGGCGACCACCCGGTGGAGGAGCAGGTACGGCGGCTGGCTGCGCAGATCATGGCGGACGACCCGCGGAAAACCGCCGGTGTGAGTCACTGAGGGCCGGGACGACCGTCGGCGACGACGTGGGCCGGCCTTTGGAGGGAGGGCTCCGTGTTGAGCAACGGGTGCTCCGGCTGGAAAGGTTCGCCGGGTCGGCAGTTGGAGCGGTCGGACGGGTGGTGACGTCCGTTCCGATCGCTGGAGGTGTGGTGGCCGAGCCCGTGCGGGTGCGCGGACCGACCGATCAGGAAGGGCAGGGGCTGCAGCAGGTCGTGCGTCGGGACAGTACCGGTTCGGTGCGCTGTCGCCGGGCGTCGATGCTGCCTGCGTCCGTCGGCGGGAACCGTGTCCCTGTGATCGGCCCAGCTGGTCCTGGCCGACGAGGACACGGCGCGGGAGGTGATCCACCGGTTCGACGAGAGCGGCCTGGCCTGCCTGGACCCTCGACGGGCGGGAGGTCGTCCCCGCCCCGCTCCGGCGCCGCGGCATCACCTTCCAGCGCACCAGAACCTGGAAGGAGTCCCCGGCCCCGGACGCGAGGCCAAGCTGGACCGCATCGAGGAGGTGCTGGACCGCTTCCCGGACGGGGTTTTCGCCTCCGGCGGGTTCGGGCCGCTGGGTATCCGGCCCATCGCGGGCTCCTGCTGGGCGGAGCAGGGCAAGGTGGCTGTGCCTCACCCCGGCCCACGCATCCTGGGCCGACCCGACCGAAGCTCACTTCGGCCCGCTGCGGCAGTTCACCCTGGCCGACTCCGACCACCGCGGCCACCCCGCGCAGACCCGGACCTGCACGCCTGCCTGCGCCGGCGCAGCGCCCACGCCCGCCGCCCCGACGTACTCGCCGCCCGGCGCAAGGAACGCGCCCGCATCCGCAGCGAGAAGGCATTCGCCGGTGAGGACGCCCGCTCGCCGACGCGGCCTGACAGCACTTCGTGCGCATCGCCTCCGACCCGGCGAAGGATCCAGAGGACACTCGTGAGCATCCGTACGACGCACCGCGCTCTGCTGAGCCGTCTGCTGCCTGACGACAAACCGGACGACCTTGCCGTACGTCAGGGGCAATTCCACACCGTGGTCATCGGCTCAGACCGCGTCGTGTGCCTGCCTCGCACCCGGGCGGCAGCCGCCCGGCTGCCCCGGCGAGCGGCTGCACTACACGCACTCGCCGGCCTCGACCTCGGCTTCCGCACACCTGAACCGCTGCTCCAGGGCGGCACCGACGGCACCGACGAGGCGCCGTTCCTGGTACTCGACCGCATTCCCGGGGAACCGCTGGAGACCGACGCCCTCAACGATGCCCGAGTGGCCGACACCGTGGCGGCGCAGTACGCCACACTGCTGTCCGCTCTGGCCCGTGCCGGCACCGACGAGACGGTACGGGCGGTTCTCCCCCAGGCAGCGGAAGACCACTGGCGGCGGTTCGCGGAGGACGTGCGCGCGGAGCTGTTCCCGCTCATGTCCGGCAACGGACGCGTACAGGCCGAGCGGGAGCTCACAGCACTCGACAGCCTTCCCCATCTCACCCAGGCAGTGGTCCCATGGCGACCTCGGTGCCGGAAACGTCCTGTGGGAGTGGACGCACGGCCTGCCGCACCCCTCCGGGGTACTCGACTGGGACGACGTCACACTCGGCGACCCGGCCGAGGACCTCGCAGCCATCGGCGCCGGCCACGGCCCCGAGGTCCTGGACCGGGTGCTCACCCTGGGCACCTGGTCGGACCACGGACTCCTCACTCGCATCGCGACGATCCGCGGCACATTCGCCCTGCAGCAAGCCCTCTGCGCAATCCGCGACGGCGACGAGGAAGAACTCGCGGACGGCCTGGCCGGCTACCGCTGAGTCACACCGGCACATCCGCTTCATCGAGCACTCCACACCGACAGCAACCCGGTGAACCTGTGCGGTCACGGCACCAGCGAAGCACAGGAAGGGTTGTGCGAGTTCGCCGCGCCGCATCCACGGAGCGGCCGACCAGACGCTGGCCGGCGGTTTCCAGCCGGCCGCGGAGCAGTCGCTGCTCCTCCGGCCGGGCCGGCCCACACGGTGACCCGCGAGCGCCTGGTGCCCTTCAGGGCGGACGCTCGTCATTCCGCCCCTGTCGGCGCGCCTGGCCATCCCCGTTCGGGACGCAGCACGACCTCGCTGCCTATGGGGGTGAACCCGCAGCTGATGCGCGGCGGAGCCGTCACGGGTGGCTCCGCCGCGCCGGACGTCACGTCCCAGGACTCGGGGTTCGGGCCCCCGACCAGGAGTCGCAGCGCTCAGGCAGGGGCGTGACGGCGGGTGTTCGAGACCGGGGACTGGGCGGCACGGCGCACCGGTCGGTCAGCGGGCGGGACGGCGAGGCGCCGTAGAGCAACGCTCGCCGTGACGAACAACGCGGCGAAGACGGCCAGGAGAAGGACACAGACCCACAACTGTCGCTCCCCGGACGCCTGCCAGGCGGTCAACGCGGCCGAGCCGGCCCACAACACCATCGCTGCGGCGTAGAAGGACCGGATGCGGCGGAGCTGCCGCACGGCCCGCATGATCTGCGTACGTTCACTCTTCGGTGCCATGCGCCCCCGTCTACCCCCGAATCGCACGCTCACCGGACGGGTTCGGCGGTACGGCGGGCACCTGGTTCCCGCCCGGTCCCGTCCCGGGGCTGACTTCACGGGCGGTGCGGGTCAGCGGCGAAGACGATGATCGGGCACGAGGCCTGAAGTGCAGGCATGCGTCGCAGACGGACCGCTTCCCGGCCGGAGCGCGCGTGAGGAAGGGACCGACCGGCGTGACCGCCCGCTGACCGGGTTCACCAGCCTTGTCGGAAGTGATTCCGCCCGCGGCTCGACCCCGCCGACCGGCAGCCGATCCGCCGTGCCTACGGACGAAGCCGGTCATGGCCACCGCTCCCCCGCCCCGCATCGCCGGACCGGGCCGTCCCGTCTGCGAGGACACCCCTCTTCCCCGCTCCGCCGGGACGTCCCGGCCGCTCGACGGCGCCGTCCACGGCCTGCTCTTCACCGGACTGCCTGACTCCGCCACCGGCGGGCAGTTCGAGACCGTGTCAGGGCAGGCCGTCACCAGCGTTTTCGCCGGCTGCCGGGCCGGTCAGGTCGGCGAGCGCCTCGGCGGGGCCGGCGGACGGTGGGCCGGCTGGCCACCATCGGTCGTCGCGGCGGCGGTAGGGGTACCAGCGGCCGTCGCGGCCCAGACGGAGCTGCAGGTCGCGGCCGGTGAGCGTCCAGTGGTTGCCGTCGACGTCGATCGGGGGGAGTTCCTCCGCCTCCCAGGCCGTGGTGAGCGCCGTGCGGGCGCGGGCGGCCTGCTGTCCGGGCGGGGTCCAGGAGTGTTCCAGGGTCTCCAGTGCGGCCCGGCCGCCGGTGCGCCACGCGGCCGCGGCGCGGTCGAGGTCCTCGCCGGGGCGGCCGCAGCCCTCGCGGAGCCGCTGCACGGCGCGTGGGTCGGGGTGGGTGGCGGCCAGGCGCACCGTGTCCTGCCAGAGGTCGAGCGGTTCCGGTGGTGCGGCGCCGAACCCGTGGACGTGGGCGAGGAGTTCGCGGGCGTGCAGGGCCGCGTCCGCGGCGAGCCGGTCCAGCGGGTCGGCCTCGATGCCGGTCAGCGGTTCCTCGGGAGCGGTGGGTGGTTCGGGCAGCGGGGGGAGGGCGGGCAGTGCGGTGGTGGGGCGGGAGTAGGCGGCGCGCTGCGCGGCGTACGCGTCGGGGTCCGGGGTGCCGGCTGTCGCCTCCGGCCGGCTCCCGCCCTCCTCTGTCTCCCCCGGCTCGCCGTCCTCGTCGTCACCTGCCAACGCCCTCAGCAGCACCGCCGACTTGAGTTCCTCCACCGCCTCCTGCTCGCCGCGGCCGCGGATCAGGACCAGCAGCCAGGGGTCGGTGTCCAGCAGCCAGGACAGCTGGTAGGCGAGTGCGGTGGCGTGCGGGCAGGGGTGGTCGAGGGCGTCGCAGTCGCAGTCGGCGTCGAGGTCGCCGTAGCCGGGCAGCATGCGGACCCGGGCGTCCTCGACGGCCTCCAGCAGGTCCTCCGGGAGGTCGCCGGCCAGCAGCGCCCCGGTCTCGGCGGGCCGGCCGGCGGTCTTCTCCCAGAGGAGGTCCCACTCGTCGTCGTCCAGGACGGTCAGCGTCAGCTGCGTGCGGTACGTCTCCTCACCGCCGTGGATCTCGGCCGCCACCCGGCCGGTACTGACCGTGATCGGGCCGATGCGGCCGGTCCGGGCCAGGGAACGCCCCTTCTTCAGGGGGCCTTCCTCCGGCCAGACGTCCTCCATGGCCTCGACCCACGCCGTGGCCCAGAAGGACTGGCCGCGGGCGCGGCCGCCCCGGCGTGCCGCGAAGGCGGGGAAGCCCCGTGCGCCGCTGCCCTGTGCCTCGCTCATGCCGTGCTCCTCAGTTCCACCAGGTTGGCCAGCTCGTCGTTGGTCAGCTCGGTCAGCGCCTGCTCGCCGGAGCCGAGGACGGAGTCGGCGAGTTCCTGCTTCGCTTCCAGCAGGGCGGCGATGCGGTCCTCGACGGTGCCCTCGGCGATCAGCCGGTGCACCTGCACCGGCCTGGTCTGGCCGATGCGGTGGGCGCGGTCGGTGGCCTGGGCCTCGACGGCCGGGTTCCACCAGCGGTCGTAGTGCACGACGTGGTCGGCGCGGGTGAGGTTCAGGCCGGTGCCGGCCGCCTTCAGTGACAGCAGGAAGACGGGGAACTCACCGTCCTGGAACCGCCGTACCAGCTCCTCCCGCTTGGCGACCGGTGTGCCGCCGTGCAGCAGGGCGGCGGCGGTGCCGCGCTCGCGCAGATGGCGCTCGAGCAGGCGGCCCATGGTCACGTACTGGGTGAAGACCAGGGCCGCGCCGCCCTCGGCGGTGATGGTGGCGAGGAGTTCGTCGAGCAGTTCCAGCTTCCCGGAGCGGCCCGCGAGCGCCGCGTCCGCCCCCTCCTTGAGGAATTGCGCGGGGTGGTTGCAGATCTGCTTGAGGCCGGTGAGCAGCTTCAGCACCAGGCCGCTGCGGGCGATGCCGCCCGCGCCGGCCCGGATCTCGCCCATCACCGTCTCGACCTGCTCGCGGTAGAGGGTTTCCTGCTCGGCGGTGAGCGCGACCGGCCGGTCCGTCTCGGTCTTCGGCGGCAGTTCGGGCGCGATGCCCGGGTCGGTCTTGCGGCGGCGCAGCAGGAACGGCCGTACCAGTTCCGACAGGAGGCGGGCGGTGCGCTGCCCCCCGTCCCCGTCCCCGTCCGCGGCGAGGACGCGTTCGGCCTCGATGGGTGCGATCCAGCGCTTGCGGAACCTGCCGTGGGTGCCCAGGAGTCCGGGCGTGGTCCAGTCGAGGACCGCCCACAGTTCGGAGAGGTTGTTCTCCACGGGGGTGCCGGTGAGTGCGATGCGGGCGCGGGCGCCGATCAGCCGCAGCGCCTTGGCGGTGGAGGAGTGGGGGTTCTTCACGTGCTGGGCCTCGTCGGCGACGACCAGGCCCCAGGCGTGCGCGCCGAGCCGGCCGGCGTCCAGGCGCATGGTGCCGTACGTGGTGAGGACGAAGCCCTCGTCGGCGCCGTCGAGGGTGCGGCCGGGGCCGTGGTAGCGGCGCACCGGGGTGCCCGGGGCGAAGCGGCCGACCTCGCGTTCCCAGTTGCCCAGCAGGGAGGCGGGGCAGACGACCAGGGTGGGGCCGCGGTCCTCGGGGCGTTCCTGGCGCAGCAGGTGCAGCGAGATCAGCTGGATCGTCTTGCCCAGGCCCATGTCGTCGGCGAGGCAGCCGCCGAGGCCGAGGGAGGTCATGCGGTCCATCCAGCGCAGGCCGCGCAGCTGGTAGTCGCGCAGGGTGGCGGTCAGGCGGGCGGGCTGCGCCACCGGTCCGTCGCCGCCGTCGGGATCGGCGAGGGCACGGCGCAGGGCGTCCAGCCACGCGCTGGGCGCCACCCGTGCCCGCTCCCCGCCGATGTCGGTGTGGCCGGTCAGGGCGACGGCGAGCGCCTCGATCGCGGTGAGTGGCGGCAGCCGGCGTTCGCGGGCCTTGCGGGCGACGCCGGCGTCGACGAGGATCCAGCGGCCGCGCAGCCGGACCACGGCCCCGCCTTCGGCGACGGCCGCCACCTCCTCGGCGGTGAGGGGTTCACCGTCCAGTTCGATGCGCCAGCGCAGGTCGACGGTGCCGTCGCCGCCGAAGAACGAACGCAGGTCGGCGGGCGGCACCCGATCGGCGCCGGCCACCGCGCGGGCCGTGAGCGCCCCGGTGGCCGTCTCGGGCCAGGTGACGTCGATGCCGTGCCCGGCCAGCCGTCCCGCGGCCCCGCCCAGCAGGTCCCGCAGTTCCTCGTCGGTCAGGTCCAGGGCGGTGGGTACGGGCAGCAGCCGTCCCAACGGCTCCCACACGCTCGCGGCACGGCGGACGGCGAGCACCATGTCGGCCTGGGCGCCCGGTCCGAGGGCGTGATCGGCGCGGGCGAACAGTTCGTCGGCGTCCAGGGCCAGGGTGGGGTCGGCCAGGCTGTGGGCGCGGGGCACCAGGCGGGGGCGGGGCGGTTCCGCGTCACCAGGGGTGCCGGGGGCGTCGGTGAGTTCGACGCGCAGGGACATGCGTACGCCCGAGTCGAGTCCGGCGGAGATCTCCTCCGCCCAGGCGCGCAGTTGCGGTACGTGCTGGGGTTCGGTCGCGGCGAACGCCGCACGGCCTGTGGCGAGTTCGGCGGCGGGAGTGCGCGGGAGGGTGTCGGCGACGGCGTCGAGGAACGCCCGCACCGATGCCGTCGGGGCGGTACCGGGCACGGCGACGGCCTCGCCGGGGGCGGCGTCGGCGAGTTCCCGGACGCGGGCGATGTCGTCGGCGTCGAACGGGCCGGCCCGCCAGGTGTCGTAGCCGGCCGGGGACACGCCGGGGAGCAGGCGTTCGCGGGCGATCAGGTGCAGGGCGAGGGCGGCGACCGCTCCCCAGAAGACGGCGGCGCGGTGCGGTGGGGTCCCGTCGCCGCCGGTGAGGCCGTCGCCGGTGGTCGTGGCTGTGGCCGTGCGGCGGGCGTGGAGGAGGGCGGGCAGGGCGTGGGCCGGGGTCAGGCGCAGTACGGGCACGGTCCGGACGGTGAATCCGTCGCCGTCCGGGACCACGAGGTCCGCCTCGCCCGCTTCGCCGCCCGGCGCCCGGGGCGGTGTGCCGCCGGCCGGGTCCCAGAAGGCGACCCGGCCCGTGCGGGCGGGGTCCCCCGGTTCGAACACGGCCGCACAGCGCGCCAGCGGCGCGGCCTGCCGCGGTGTCATCCACTCCATGCGTCCCGACACTCTCTCCCCATGCCTTGGTCTCAGCCCCGTCCGCCGTGCGCGGCGCGCGCGACGGGAGGTGGCGGATGCGTGTGCGACTCCGCCGATAATCTCTCACCCCCGGTGTACGCGGTGGGACGAACGAGCGGACCGGTACCGAGGTGCGGGCCGTCGACGGGGTGTGGCCGGTCCTGCCCGCTCGTCGACGAGGAACGCCGTGCACGGCTGCGGGAGGGGTGCGTGTGCTCCGTCGCTCCCTGCGGCCGATACGACTCCGACGAGTCCGGTGTCCCGGCACGGGAAAAGGGGCAGGCGGGTGCGTCTGACGACCGGGCGCCGGCCGGTTGTCGGTCCCCTGTGCCAGCGTGGGGTGCGTGAGCGTGGGCCGTGTCCGAAGGAGGTCGCGTGTCGGGGAGGAATGACGGCTGGGCCGGTCCGGGGTGGGACTGGACCGATGTCGACGTGGTGAGGCGGCGGTTGGACGCCGGGGCGGATCCGGAGAGATGGGGCGGCGGAGGGCGGCCCTTGCACCGCGCGGCTGTGCTCGGGTCGCCGGAGGTCGTCGCGGAGCTGGCCGGGCGGGTCGCGGACGTGGACGCCCTGGAGGACGGGGTGACGGCGCTGTGGGAGGCCGTGGTGCACCACAAGCCGGAGAACGCCCGGGCGTTGGCTGCCGCCGGGGCCGATCCCTGGCGGCCCGCGCTCGCGGGCTGGTCGCCGGGGCGGCTCAGCCTTGCCGGGCCTACGCCCGACCTGTTTCCCGTGCCCGACGAGGTGCGCCTGACCGATGCCGAGCGGGCGGCCGCCGAGGAAGCACACCGGCTCACCGCCGCCCTGGGCACCTTTCACTACGACGGCACGGGGCTTGCCTGCGTCGCCGGGATCGATGCCGCCGAAGCGGTGCGGCGGCTCGAGGCGACGCCGGCGGCCGGTGACGTCGTCGACCTGCTGCTGGACGATCCGTACTCCTACGACATGGACGAGAGTCTGCGGATCGTCGGCGTGACGACCGTTCCCGGCGGCTGCGTCGTCACACAGCCCTGGGGGTACGCGCCGGACATGACGGGGGTTCTCCGTCGGTTGTCCGAGGGCACGGTGTGCTACGGGATGTACGCCAATCCGAAGAGCGGAAACCAGGGCCGCATCGCTCGCGACGGCGTGATCGAGGCGTCCGACCTGCACCCCGGCGGAGGGCCGCGGCGGGGTGACACGACGGAGGAGGTGCTGACCGCCTGCCTGTACCTCCACCACGCCGTGGCCTACTCCTGCGCCTACGCCGGACTGCGGCTCACCGACCGCCGTGCCGTCGTGGGACCGGCCGACGTGTGGGTCGAACTGCCGCGTCGCCACTTCCGGAGGAGCTGAAGCGGGAACGGGTGCGGCGGTGCCGGGGGAAGGGTGACGAGGCAGCCACGAGTACGGGTCCGGGCCGGAGGGGTGGCGTTGACCGGAGGCGGGGACGGCGCACGTGGAGCAGGTCGGGTTCGGGGAGGCCGCCGCTCGTGGGGTGCGCGCGGCCGACGCCCTCCCCCGTGACGTCGTCTACGCCGGTTTCTCGCTCGGGGTGACGGCCGCGCAGCAGCTGGCGCGGACGCGGGGCGGGGCGCGGGGCGCGCTGCTGGTGCACGCCTGCCTCCCGGTGTCCGAGTTCGGTGCGGCCTGGCCGGACGGTGTGGCGGTGCAGGTGCACGCGATGGAGGACGATCCGTTCCTCACCGAGGACGCCGACGCCGCCCGTGCGCTGGTCGCCGGCTGACGCGACGCGGAGCTGTTCCTGTATCCGGGGGATCGGCATCTGTTCGCGGATCGCTCGCTCACGTCCTACGAACCGGGGGGCCGCCGGGCTTTTCACTCAGCGGGCGATCGAGTTCCCCGGTTCGGTCGGGGACGCGCACCGGCGCTGAGCGGTCGGGGTGCTCCCAGGAGGCCCGTCGCCCGCACCCACGCCGTCATCATCGCCATCGCCATCACCACCGTGAGCGTCTGGAGGCACTCAGGGGCTGTTCGACGTCCCCGCATCGCACCTCGCCGTTCGCACCCCTCGCGCCCGTCCGGATCGACGGGACGGTGCACCGGCAGCCGGGCTGACAGCGAAGCGCGTGAGCGCGAGCAGTTTGCGCGTTCCTGCTCGAAGTGGCGACTCTCTGAGCAACTATTGACATGTCTCCGTCGCCCCCGCCAGAGTCATTGCCGCCAGTGATGCTTGGTTCGCCGGATCGAAGGAGCGTTCACTCATGCCCGAACTCCCCGCAGTCTCCCGTCGGTTGCTCCTGGGCGGCGCCCTGGCCACCGGTGCTGCGGCTGCCGGCGCCGCGGTCGCCGGTGCGGCGCACGCTGCGCCGGCGGCCGGGGCCGTCGGTGCACACGCGCCGCTGCCGGTGCGCACTCCCCCGCGCCGTCGCGGCCAGCGCTCGATGATCGACGTGCCGTTCGACGTCCATGGGACCGTCCGCGTGGGGGTCATCGGTCTCGGCAACCGCGGGTCGGGGATGGCGGAGGGCTGGGCGGCCGTTCCCGGATGCCGGGTGACCGCTGTCTGCGACATCCGCGCCAACCGTGCCGCGTCCGTGGCGAACCGGCTCGTCGCCCTGGGCAGGCCCCGCCCCGCCGAGCACGGCGGCTCCGCGGACGCCTACGCGCAGATGCTGAAGCGGGACGACATCGACCTCGTGTACATCGCCACGCCCTGGGAGTTCCACCACCAGCAGGGCAAGGCAGCCTTGGAGGCCGGCAAGCACGCCATCGTCGAGCTGCCCGTCGCCACCGAGCTGGACGAGTTGTGGGACCTCGTCGACACCTCCGAGCGCACCCGCCGTCATCTGATGCTGGCGGAGAACTGCTCCTACGGCCGCAACGAGCTGGCCCTGCTGAAGATGGCGCACGACGGACTGTTCGGCGACGTCACCAACGGCCACGGGGGCTACCTGCACGATCTGCGCGAGCTGCTGTTCTCCGACACGTACTACACCGACTCCTGGCGCCGGTTGTGGCACACGCGCAGCACCGCGTCGTTCTATCCGATGCACGGCCTGGCGCCGATCGCCGCCGCGATGGACATCAACCGCGGTGACCGCATGACCGTGCTGCGGGCGACCGCCACCGAGCCGAAGGGGCTCGCCGACTACCGGGAGCGTTTCATCGACCGGTCCCATCCCTCGTGGAAGGAGACCTACATCAACGGCGACCTCGTCACCTGTCTGATCGACACCGCCGAGGGGCGGGTGATCCGGGCGGAGCACGACGTCAGTTCGCCGCGGCCGTACAGCAGGATCAACAGTCTGGCGGGCAGCCGCGGGGTCTTCGAGGACTATGCGGGCACGTCGGCGACCGGGGGCCGGATCTACGTCGAGCCGGACCACGGCGGGCACTCCTGGCGCGCCTTCGACGCCTACCGCAAGGAGTTCGACCACTGGCTGTGGAGGACGATCGGCGACGACGCCGCGAACAACGGCGGGCACGGCGGCATGGACTACATCCTGCAGTGGCGCACCGTGCAGGTGATGCGGGCCGGCCTGGTGCCGGACATCGACGTCTACGACTCCGCCGCCTGGTGCGCGCCGGTGCCGCTGAGCGTCACGTCCCTTGCCGCCGGGGGCCGTCCGGTGGCGTACCCGGACTTCACCCGCGGTTCCTGGGTCAACCTCCGCATGGGTCTGGACTCCCGTGAGTCGGCCATGCCTCCCGTCGCGTGAGCGGCGTTCCGGACCACTCGACCGAAGGAGTGTGACGCATGAAGGCGACCCGTCGGGTCAGTCCCCTCAGAGCGCTGAGAGCCGTGGCGGTGGCGGCCTCCCTGGCGCTCGTCGCGGCGTCCGCCGCCACCGCCGCCGAGCCTCCGGCGGACGCGCCGGCCGCGCGGACCGAGGTGTCCGTCTCGCCCGTCGACCTGGACGGTCCGGCGATCTCGACCGTCACGGTGACCGTGGAGAACGCCGGGCCGCAGCGGATGCGGTCGCTAAAGGTGGCGTTCGCGGGGCCCGTCGGCTGGGCGGTGCAGCCGTCCGTCGCCGCCGTGTCCGGCTCGCTCGCCGCGGGCGCGTCCGCCGAGGCGGCGTTCCGTGTCCGGGTGCCGGAGAAACGGCCCGGGTTCGTGCTGCGCACGTTCACCGCCACGGCGACCTACAGCGGTGGGGACGGGGCCGGTTCGGCGACCGGGACCCGTACCGAGGTCGTCGGCAGTCCGCTGCCCGGTCTCGCCGCCGCCTACGACAACGTGGGCGTCACCGACGAGGGTGACACGGCGCCCGGCGACTACGACGGGGAGGGCAACAGCTTCTCCGCGCAGAAGCTGGCCGCCGTCGGGCTGACGCCCGGCGCCACCGTCCGCGCCCTCGGTGCGGAACTCACCTGGCCCGAGGCGGAACCGGGCACCCCGGGCAACGTCTCGTCCGCCGGCCAGGCGATCACCCTGACCGGTCAGGGCAGCAGGCTCGTGTTCCTCGGGTCGGGCGTCGGCAGCGCGGCCACCGGCACGGCCACCGTCCACTACACCGACGGCACCAGCAGCCGCGGCCGGTTCGGGTTCCCCAACTGGTCGTTCGACCCGGCCGATGCGCACGGTGCGACCCTGGTGGCGTCCGCCGACGGCCGCAACCGGCCGGACGGGTACGGCAACGCGGGGATCGCCTACCGGATCTTCGCCCACTCCGTGCCGCTGGACGCGTCGAAGCAGGTGGCGTTCGTGGTGCTGCCGTCCAACGGGAACGTCCACGTCTTCGCCATGGCCGTCGCCCCGTAGGGGCCGGCGTCAGACGGCGTGGACCTTGATGCCCGCCTCGCCGAGGCGGGCGGCGGTCTCGGCGGGCAGGCCGGAGTCGGTCACCAGCACGTCGACGCGGTCCAGTCCGCAGATCCGGGCGAAGGCGCGCCGGCCCATCTTGGAGGAGTCGGTGACCACGATGACGCGGCGCGCCCGTTCGGCGAACAGCCGGCTGACGCTGGCCTCGTCCTCCTGGTGGGTCATCAGCCCCAGCCGCGGGTCCACGCCGTCGACTCCGAGGACCGCGACATCGAGGACGACCTCGTTGAGGACGCCCACGGTGAGCGGTCCGACGAGTTCGTACGTCTGCGGGCGGGCGACGCCGCCGGTGACGACGATCTTCACCTGGGGGCGGACCGCGAGTTCGCCGGCGATGTTGAGGGCGTTGGTGACGACCGTGTACGCGGGCGCCGACGTCTCGGCCGGCTCGCGCCGCCCCCGTCCCTCGCGGTTGCCGCCCGCCCGCAGGGCCAGGGCACGGGCCACCTCGGTGGTGGTGGTGCCGCCGTTGAGGCCCACCACGTCGCCGTCGGCGATCATCCCGGCGACGGCGGTCGCGATGCGCTGCTTCTCGGGGGCGCGCCGGGAGGACTTGTAGCGCAGGGGCAGTTCGTAGGAGACGCCGTGCGCGATGGCGCCGCCGCGGGTGCGGACCAGCATCTGCTGCTCGGCGAGCTCGTCGAGGTCGCGGCGGATGGTCGCAGGGGAGACGTCGAGTGCGCAGGCCGCGTCGTCGACGTCGATCCTGCCCTCGCCGGCCAGCAGTTCCAGCAGCTTGCTCCACCGCTCGTGCTTGGACATGTGTCGGACTCCCTCGGCCTCGGTACTGCGCTCCGGACACGGTAAGGGACACGCCGGACGGCGGTGCCTCAGGGAAACACCGTGCGTGATCCTGCTCGAAAGATTGTCACTCTGCGCACATCGGCGCAGTCCGGCTGTCCGCCTTTGGCAACGGTCGGATAACGGCGTATGGACCTGACCCGCGGTTCGCCTGAATACTACCCGACACGACAGATGCTCATTGCTGCTCGTAAAGCTCATTTATTAAGCATGTGCACGCATCGCTCGTGAAGACAAGGCGGTAGACGGCAGTGAAGAAGAGAATGCTCGTCCTCTCGGCGGCCTGTGCGGCCGGTGCCCTGGTCCTGACCGCGTGCGGCGGCGGTGGCTCCGGGGAGTCCGGGGACGGAACCGTGACCCTGAAGCTCGTCGCGGCCGATTACGGCGACAAGGTGTCCAACAGCTCCACCGTCTACTGGGAGGACGTGGCACGGCGCTTCGAGGCCGCCGACCCGGACATCAAGGTCGACGTGCCGGACGTCCTGCAGACCGGCGGCTACGCCGACAAGGTCGCCGACGGCCTCCTCCACAAGGCCGAGGAGGTGCTGTCCCCCGCCACCCGTGACAACCTGGTCGACGCGTTCGCCGAGACGGGCGAGTCACGCTGCCGCTGCTGCGGCCGGCGTTCCTGGTCGGCGTGGTCATCAACCTGATCAACGTCTTCAACTCGTTCCCCCGTGATCTGGGGCATGACCCGGGGCGGCCCGGACAGCGACACGGCGACCACCACGGTGTTCATGTACCAGCTCAAGAGCTCCGACATCGGGGAGTCCGCGGCCATGTCGGTCGTCAACTTCGCCTTGGTCGTCGTGATGGTGGCGGCCTTCCTCAAGGTCAGCCGCTGGAACCAGGAGGAGGCGTGATGGCCCAGCAGACGGTCCCTGCCGCTGTCGGCGGCCCCGGATCCGGACGCTCGCGCGGGAACAAGGCGCGCCGCCCGGTTCGTCCCCCGCGCGCGCTGCGGCCCCGCACGGTGGTCGTCGCCGCCGTCGCCTGGCTGATCGCCGCCGTGTTCCTGCTGCCGTACCTGCAGATGGTGATCACCGCGCTGCGGCCCGCCTCGGAACTGCGCGACGCCGGCTACCTGCCCGACCACTTCGCCTGGTCCAACTTCATCGACGTGTGGCGGGAGTCGAACCTCGGCAGCAACCTGCGCGTCACCCTCCTCGTGGCCGGCGGCTCCACGCTGCTGGTGCTGCTCGTCGCCATTCCGGCCGCGTACTGCACGGCCCGCGTCAGGTACCGCGGGCGCAAGGCGTTCCTGCTGCTCGTGCCGGTCACCCAGATGTTCCAGCCGACCTCGCTGCTGGTGGGCCTCTACCGCGAGTTCCACCAACTGGGCATGCTCAACTCGGTGTGGACCCTGGTGCTGTGCAACGCCGCGTTCGACCTGGCGTTCGCGATCTGGATCCTCACCGCCTATTTCTCCGCCATACCCGTGCAGTCGGAGGAGGCAGCGATGATCGACGGACTCGGCCGGGGCGGCGCGCTGCTCCGGGTGACGCTGCCGTTGGCCCTGCCCGGTGTGGTCACCGCGGTCATCTTCACCTTCATCGCCGCGTGGAACGAGTTCGTCATGGGACTGACCCTGTCCACCGTCCCGGAGAGCCAGCCCCTGACCGTCGGCATCAACAGCTTCATCGGCAACTACACCGTGCAGTGGAACTACCTGTTCGCCGCGTCCGTGATCGCGATCGTGCCCGTCGTGGTGCTCTTCGTCTTCATCGAACGCCATGTGGTGTCCGGTCTGACCGCCGGCGCGGTGAAGTAGCCGGCCGGCCGCGCCGTGTCCCCCCTCCCCCGTTCCTGAAGGAGCACATCGCCTTGTCCGCCATCAGTTCGTCCCGCACCTCGGCCGAGATCGCCTCCCAGCCCACCGTGTGGCGTCAGGCCGCCGCGTCCCTGCCGCGCCAGGCCGGGGCCCTGCCGAAGCGGGGCGAGCGCGTCGCCGTCGTCGGCTGCGGCACCTCCTGGTTCATGGCCCAGTCCTACGCGGTCCTGCGCGAGACCGGCGGCCACGGGGAGACCGACGCCTTCGCCGCCTCGGAGTTCCCCGCCGGCCGGCGGTACGACCGGATCCTCGCCATCACCCGGTCCGGCACCACCACCGAGGTGCTCGACCTGCTGCACCGGCTCAAGGGCACCGTGACCACCGGCGCCGTCACCGCCGACCCGGACACTCCGGTCATGCGGGCGGCCGACGCCGTCGCCGTCCTGGACTTCGCGGACGAGGAGTCCGTGGTCCAGACCCGGTTCGCCACCGCCAACCTGGCGCTGCTGCGCGCCCATCTGGAGTCGGAGGACGCCCTGCCCCCGGACGTCCTGCCGCTGGAGGCGGCCGTCCGGGACGCCGAGCGGGCCGTGGACGTGACGCTCGACGGGATCGTGCTCGGTGCGGAGCAGTTCACGTTCCTCGGCACGGGCTGGACGTGCGGGCTGGCGCTGGAGGCCGCGCTGAAGATGCGGGAGGCTGCGGGCGCCTGGACGGAGGCGTACCCGGCGATGGAGTACCGCCACGGCCCGATCAGCATCACCGGCCCCGGGCGCGTGACGTGGGCGTTCGGCCGGCTTCCGGAGGGACTGGCCGACGACGTCGACCGGGTCGGCGGCGCCCTGGTCGCGGACTCCACCGGCACGGCCGGAAGCCTGGACCCGCTCGCCGATCTGATCCGCGCCCAGCGCCTGGCCGTGGCCTGCGCGGAGGCACGCGGGTACGACCCGGACCGGCCCCGCAACCTCACGCGGTCCGTCGTCCTGCAGGACGGTCGTGCCTGAGCCGGCGGGCGCCTGCCCCTGGGCGGAGGGCCGGCGACCGTGATCCTCACCGTCACCCTGAACGTCGCCCTCGACGTCACCTACGGCGTCGACAGCCTGCGCCCCCGCACCTCGCACCGGGTCGGGTCCGTCCACCGGCGGGCCGGGGGCAAGGGCGTCAACGTGGCCCGGGTGCTCGCCGGGCGGGGGCGTGACGTCGCCGTCACCGGGCTGGTCGGCGGTCCCACGGGCGCGCTGGTGCGCGAGGACCTGCGCGCGGTGCCCGGGCTGCGTGACGAACTCGTCCCCGTCGCGGGCGACTCGCGGCAGACCGTGACCGTCGTGTCCGGTGACGACGGGGACGCCACCGTGTTCAACGAGCAGGGCCCGCAGGTGAGTCCGCGGGAGTGGCGGATGTTCGCCGAGCGCTTCGCGGTGCTGGTGCGCGAGGCGTCGGTGGTCACGCTCTGCGGCAGTCTGCCCCCGGGGCTGCCCGAGGACGCGTACGCCCGCCTGGTGCGCACCGCCGCCGGGAGGGGGGCGCTGACCGTGCTGGACACCAGTGGCGCCCCGCTGCTCGACGCGCTCGGCGCACGGCCCGACGTCGTCAAGCCCAACGCGGCCGAGCTCCTGGCGGCCACCGGGTCCGAGGACGCCGGGGCGGGCGCCGAGCGGCTGCGCGCCCTCGGCGCACGGTCCGTCGTGGTGTCCTCAGGACCCGGCGGACTCCTGGCCGTCACACCCGACGGCCGCCGGCGGGCCGTGCCGCCCGAGCGGCTGGCCGGCAATCCCACCGGGGCGGGCGACGCCTGTGTCGCCGCGCTCGCGGCGGGGCTCGCCGACGGCGCGGGCTGGCCGGCCGTCCTGCGCGAGGCGGTGGCCCTGTCGGCCGCCGCCGTCGTCCGCCCCGTGGCCGGCGAGGTCGACGCCGCCGCCTACGAACGTCTCCGTACCACCGTGCCCGTGGAGGACCTCCATGCCCCTCAGCCCCACTGACGACATCGTCGGCCCCGCCTCCCGCGCCGGCGTCGGTGCCGGGGCGTTCAACGTGGTGCAGCTCGAGCACGCCGAGGCGATCGTCGGCGGCGCGGAGGCCGCGGGCCGCCCGGTGATCCTGCAGATCAGCGAGAACACCGCCCGCTACCACGGCGGCCTCGAGCCGATCGGGCTGGCGGCCCTCGCCGTCGCGCGCGGCGCGCTGACCCCCGTCGCCGTGCACCTCGACCACGCGAAGTCCGTGGACCTCGTGCACGAGGCCGTACGGCTCGGCTTCTCGTCCGTGATGTTCGACGCCTCCACGCTCCCTTACAAGGAGAACCTGCGGGTGACCCGTGAGGTCGCCGAGTACTGCCACGCCCGGGGCGTGTGGGTGGAGGCGGAACTGGGAGAGGTCGGCGGGAAGGACGGGGCACACGCGCCGGGGGTGCGGACCGACCCCGCACAGGCGCGGGACTTCGTCGCCGCCACGGGGGTCGACGCGCTGGCCGTGGCGGTGGGCAGCTCGCATGCCATGACCACCCGCGACGCCGTGCTGGACTTCTCCCTCATCTCGGCACTGCGCGACGCGGTGAGCGTGCCTCTGGTGCTGCACGGCTCGTCGGGCGTGGCGGACGCGGAGCTGGCGCGGGCGGTGCGGGCCGGCATGACGAAGGTCAACGTCTCCACCCACCTGAACAAGCGGTTCACGCGGGCCGCGCGGACGTATCTGGACGCGCATCCGTCGGCCGTGGACCCGCGCCGGTACCTCGGTCCGGCGCGGGACGCCGTCGCGGAGGCGGTGACGCGTCTGCTGGAGGTGCTGCACGGTGAGCCCGACTGAGCCGCGGCGGGTCGTCGCGCGCCGCGCGCCGCAGGGGTGGGACAGGCACGGGGGTCCGGCGTTGTGACCGCCCGGTTCCACCACCCGTAGGGGGATCTGGCAGGCTGGTGCACGCGGCAACCACGCGCGGACGACGAGGACCGGCGCCGGACCGCCCCTACCGACCAGGCACCGCTGCCACCGGACGATGACCGGTGGCGCGGTGCCCAGCGGTGCGCGCCCTCACCCGGCTCCTATTCGGAAGGTTCCCCTCCGCATGCCCTTGGCCCTGTTCGCCCTGGCCGTCGTCGCGTTCGGCATCGGCACGACCGAGTTCGTCACCATGGGTCTCCTCCCCCAGATCGCCGACGGCCTGGCGGTGTCCGTGCCGGCCGCGGGCAACCTCGTCTCCGCCTACGCGCTGGGCGTGGTGATCGGCGCGCCGCTGCTGACCGCGATCGGTGCGCGGGTGCCGCACAAGCGGCTGCTGCTGATGCTCACGGGCGTGTTCGTCGTCGGGAACGTGGCCTCGGCGCTCGCGCCGAACTACGGGCTGCTGTTCGCGGCGCGCGTCCTGGCGGGGCTGCCCCACGGGGCGCTGTTCGGCGTCGGCGCGGTCGTCGCCTCCAAGCTGGTCGCGCCGGACCGGGCGGCCCGTGCGGTGTCGATGATGTTCCTCGGTCTCACGGTCGCCAACATCGTCGGCGTCCCCGCCGGGACGGCACTCGGGCAGCAGTTCGGCTGGCGGTTCGCGTACGCGGCGGTGGCCGTCATCGGCGTCCTCGCCCTCGCGGCGCTGGTGCGGCTCGTCCCGCACCAGCCGCGGGGCGAGCAGGCGGGAGTCGTGCACGAACTGCGCGCGATGAAGAACAAGCAGGTGCTGCTCGGGCTGGTCACGGCGGTCGTCGGGTTCGGCGGCTTCTTCGCCATGTACAGCTACCTCGTGCCGATGCTGACCAACCTCACCGGGATCGCGGACTCGTCCACGACTGTGGTCCTCGCGCTGTTCGGCGTCGGCATGACGCTCGGCACGCTCGTCGCGGGACCGCTCACCGACCGGGCGCTGCGCCCCACCCTGTACGGCGGGTTCGCGCTGCTCGCGGCGGCGCTGGTGACGCTGCACTTCGTCATCGGGCACCTGGTGCCGGCGCTCGTCGTCATCACGATCACGGGCGGTCTGAGCTCGCTGATCACCACACCGGTGCAGATGCTGCTGATGACCAAGGCGCAGGACGCTCCGACGATGGCGGCCGCGTCCAACCACTCCGCCTTCAACCTCGCGAACGCGGGCGGCGCCTGGCTGGGCGGCCTGGTCATCGCGGCGGGCTGGGGCTGGTCCTCGCCCACGCTGGTCGGCGCCGCCCTGGCGGTCATCGGTCTCGCCCTCGCCGCGACGGGCGGCTACCTGGACCGGGACAGCCGCGCGTCCAAGGTCGTGCTCGCCTCCACGGGCGGGGGCGCCGAACGGGCTCCGGGGCGGGAGGCGCCCGCTGCCGCCTGCGGCAAGGATCCGTCCGCGTGACGCGACAGGACCGGACGCGACAGGCCGTCGACCGCTGAGTCAGCGGTCGACGGCCCGTCGTGCGTCCAGGGGCCGGTCGCCCGTGCGCACGACGTGCTCCACGAGCCGGAACGCCTCGGCGAGGGGCACGGCGTTCTCGTTCCGGTAGCGGTCGTGCCGGCCGCCGGCGAGGCTGCTTCCGGCGGCGCCGTGCCGGCCCCGCCGCCCTCGGTCGCCCCTGCCCCGGTCACGCCCAGGACGCTCTCGCGGCACGGGAAGGGGGCGGGCAGCCACCTGGCCGCCCGCCCCCTCGCCGGTCACGTCACGTGCGTTCGGGGGCCGCCGTGTCCTTGTTCTCCGGGGACGTCGGGCGGGACAGCGCGCCCGGCCACCAGGCCTTCGGGCCGATGTCGATCACCAGGGCCGGGACCAGCAGGGACCGGACGACGAGGGTGTCGAGGAGGACGCCGAAGGCGACGATGAAGGCGATCTGGACCAGGAAGGCCAGGGGGATCACCATCAGCGCGGCGAAGGTCGCGGCGAGCACCACGCCGGCCGAGGTGATGACGCCGCCGGTGGTGGTCAGACCGCGCAGCACGCCCTGGCGGGTGCCGTGCGACAGGGCCTCCTCGCGGACCCGGGACATCAGGAAGATGTTGTAGTCGACGCCCAGGGCGACCAGGAACACGAAGCCGTACAGCGGGACCGACGCGTCCGTTCCGCTGAAGCCGAAGAGGTGCTGGAAGACCAGCGCGGAGACGCCGAGGGTGGCCAGGAAGTTGAGCCCCACGGTCGCCACCAGCAGCACCGGCACGATCACGGACCGCAGCAGCAGGACGAGGATCAGCAGGATCACGACGAGCACGATCGGCACGATCAGCGCGCGGTCGTCGGAGGCGGTCTGCTGGGTGTCGACCTGCTGGGCGGTGTAGCCGCCGACGAGGGCGTCGGCGCCCGGGATGCCGTGCAGGTTGTCCCGCAGCCGTTCGACGGTCTGCTTCGCGGCGTCGCTGTCGGCGGCGGCCTCCAGCGTGGCGTCGACGCGCACCCGCCCGTCGACGATCTTGGGTTCCCCGCCGCCGGGCCGTCCGGAGGCGGAGACGGGGGCGGCGGAGGCCACTCCCTCGGTCTCGTTCGCGGCGGCCGTGACCTCGTCGAGCCGGTCGGCGTCGGCGAGGATGACGGCCGGGTTGCCGGACCCGCCGGGGAAGTGCTCGCCGAGCGTCTTCTGCGCGGCGACGGACGGCGCGTCGTTGACGAAGATCTCGTCGAGCGGGGTGCCCTTGGCGGACAGGGACGGGGAGAAGGCCGCGAAGACGGCCAGGACCAGCACGGTCACCGCCCACACGCGGCGCGGCTTGCGGTCGACGGTCGCGGCGACGCGGCGCCACACGCTGTGCCCCTCGACGGTGGCGTCCGACTCCTTGGGCTTGGCGGGCCAGTACGCGCTGCGGCCCAGCAGGGCGAGGGCGGCCGGCAGGAAGGTGAGCGCGGACAGCACGGAGCAGACGATGCCGATGGCGCCGACCGGGCCGAGGGCGCGGTTGTTGGTGAGGTCGCTGACGAGCAGCGTCAGCAGACCGAGGGCGACGGTGGCGGCACTGGCGGTGATGGCGCCGAGGGACCGGCGTACGGCGGCGAGCGCGGCGGCGAACCGGTCGCCGCGCACGGCGAGTTCTTCGCGGAAGCGGGCGGCGAGGAGCAGGGCGTAGTCGGTGGCCGCGCCGATCACGAGGATGGACAGGATGCCCTGCACCTGGCCGTCGACGCGCACCACGTCGTGGTCGGCGAGGACGTAGACGATGGCGCAGGCCAGGCCGAGCGCGAAGACGGAGCCGAGGATGATGACGAAGGGCAGCAGGACACTGCGGTAGACCAGCAGGAGGATCAGCAGCACGGCGGCGAGGGCCACTCCGAGCAGCAGGCCGTCGATGCCGGCGAACGCGTCGGACAGGTCCACCTGGCTGGCCGCGGGGCCCGCCACCTCGGCCGTGGTGCCGTCGACGGCGCCCGCGGCCTCGCGCACCTCGTCGACGACGTCGGCCAGCCCGTCACCGAGGCCGGGCTCCACCTGCACCACGGACTGCAGGGCCTTGCCGTCCTCGGAGGGGAAGGCGGGCGAGGGCCCGCCGACGACGCCGGGCTCACCGGCGAGCCCGGCGACCGCGCGGGTGGCGGCCGAGCGCTGGGCGTCGGTGATCCGTCCGCCGTCCGCGGTCCACACGACGATCGCGGGCAGCGTCTCCTGCTGGTCGAACGCCTCGCGCTCGTCGAGCACCCGCGTGGACTCGGCGCTCCGGGGCAGGAAGGAGGCCTGGTCGTTGGTGGCCACCTCGCCCAGCTTGCCCGCGTACGGGCCGAGCGTCCCGCCCACGCCGAGCCAGACGATCAACAGAGCGAGCGGTACGAGCCACCGGGCCCGCCGTGGTGCGGTTGTCATGTGGGTTCCTATGACGCGAGAGGTTGTGTCAACGGTCGACTATGTCAATCATCGAGTGATCTTATACTGGTCGCTATGAGCGGCTCACAGACCCCAGCGCCTCCTCCGCCCGAGGAGTGCCCGACCGGGCTGCAGTCATTCGCGGTGCAACTGCGCCGGATGACCGGCGAGTTCAACCGCATCGTCCAGGAGTTCGCTCAGGCGCACGGTCTGCACCACACCGACATGCTCGCCCTGATAGCGATCCTCGACGGCGGCGGGCCCGACGCACCCATGACACCCGGCCGTCTGCGCAAACAGCTCAACCTCACCTCCGGCGCGATGACAGCATGCCTGGACCGCCTGGAGCGGGCGGGGCACATTCGGCGTGTCCGGGCGGTCGACGACCGCCGTGTGGTGCATCTGGAGTACGCGGACCGGGCCAAGAGCCTGGCGCGGGAGTACTTCCAGCCGCTCGCGCGCAGCACCGACACGGCGCGCGGGCGTTTCACGACCGAGGAACTGCGCGTGGTCGTCCGCTTCCTCGCCGAGCTGAACCACGAGCTCGCGCTGCTGCGCGGACGCGCGGACTGACCCACCGAGCGGCGGACGGCCGGATCAGGGCACAGGAAAGGGAGTTGTGGCTCATCTGCTGATGGGCGGGAGCTGGGCGGGGCCGATGAGCAGGATGCCGCCACGGACGGCACAGGAAGGCGGGCACACCTTCACGTTCCTCACCCGCGGCCTGCACCACTGCCTGCGTACGGCCGCCGAGGCCCCCCGCTCGGGGCGCGCGACGTGATCACGAGGGACCGGCACCGGCGGTTCCGGCCGGCCCGCGGCACCCGTTCACGAGGGCGCCGGTCGGCACGGCCGCGTCCGCCGCGAGCACATGAGGTCCCGTGTGCCGCCGGTCAGCCGTCCGTCACAGGGCGGCGGTCGTCCAGTACCGGGTGGAGGAGCGGGCGCTTGGCCGTGCGGCCGTCACCGGACGAGCGGCCCCGCAGGCGGCGGAGCAGCCACGGACCCAAGGAGCCGGTCAGCCAGCGGAGTCCGGTGCCGACGGCGCGCAAGCCGGTGGGCAGGGCCTGCGGCGGGAGGGGGTGGGTCCAGGTGTCGTCGCCGCCGGGCAGCCGCAGGGCGTGGGCGAGGGCGGCGGCGATGCGCTCGTGGCCCGGGGGGGGGCCGGCGTGGAGGCGGTCGGGGCTCCACAGCCGGGGGTCGCCCGCGACCGGATGGAGGGCCGCTTCCGCGACGACGACTCCGTGCCGGCGTGCGGTGCGGCGTATGCCCTCGTTGAGGGCCGTGACGCGCGGGATCAGGGGCCGTGCGACGGGACAGACGCGGGAGAGGTCCGGGACGGTGACCGTGGCGACCCGGGCGCCCTGCTCCGTGAGCGCCCCGAACATGGCGTCCAGGTGAGCGCAGACCTCGTCGGCGTCGAAGCGGGGTCTCAGCAGGTCGTTGACGCCGGCGACGACGGTGGCGAGGTCGGGCCGCAGCGCGAGGGCGGGCGGCAGCTGCTCGGTGTGGATCTGGGCGGCGAGGCGGCCCCGCACCGCCAGGTTGGCGTACCGGAGGGCGGGCTCGTGCCGGGCCAGGTGCTCGGCGAGGCGGTCGGCGAAGCCGCGCAGGCCGGTGACGTCGTCGCCGTCGCCGACGCCCTCGGTCCGGCTGTCGCCGAGAGCGACGTGGCGGAGGCAGGCCGTCTCAGTTCCGGGCACGGCTGTGCCGCCTCTCCTCCAGTACGGCAACGGTCCGCAGGCACCAGTCGCGGTTCTCCTGCTCGAAGGCCACGCCGCGCAGACAGGTCAGGTAGGGGCCGATGCGGTCGCCGTGACGGAGGAAGTCCTCCTCGCTGCGGTCGCCGCGCAGACGCCGGAGCAGCGCCTCGAACAGCTCGATACGGGCGCGGGCGATCTCGGCGCGTTCGGCGAGCCGGCCGACGAGGGTGGCGGTGTCGACGCTGTCGGCCGCCTGGACCTTGACCATGAGGTCGTCGCGGACGAAGGCGGGCTTGGCGGAGGCGGCGGTGAAGGCTTCCAGCTCGGCGAGTCCTGCGTCGGTGACGTGGAACAGCCGCTTGTTGGGGCGGCTCTCCTGCACCACCTCCCGGCCCGCGACGAGGCCCTGCTGCTCCAGCCGGGCGAGCTCGGCGTACAGCTGCTGCGGCTGGGCGTACCAGAAGTTGGCCACGCCGGCGTCGAACGCCTTGGCCAGCTGATAGCCGCTGAGCTCGCCGTCGAGCAGCGCCGCCAGCACGGCGTGCCTGAGTGCCATGCGATCCCTTCCGCCTGCCGCTGCCTCGCCTCTGTCGCCTTGCGGGCCGCCCATGATAGTCATCTTTCTGACTACTCACATCCATGACTACCTGAGGTGGTGGCGCCGTGGACACCGCGGACCGTTTCCGTGCAGCCGTCGACGCTCGCGATCCGGCTGCGCTGGAGGAGCTGTTCACCGACGACATCCGCCTGTACAGCCCCGTGAAATTCACGCCGTTCGAGGGCAGGGCGACGGTCATGGGGCTCTTCGGCGTCCTGCTGCGGACCTTCGAGGACTTCCGGTACGTCGGTGAGTGCACGGGTGCGGCGCAGACCGGCGCGGAGGGGGTGACGTCGCCGTCGGCCGTGCTGGTCTTCCGGGCGACCGTGGGCGGAAAGGAGATCCACGGGATCGATCTGCTGCACTTCGACGAGAACGGGTTGATCAAGGAGTTCACCGTGATGGTGCGGCCTCGCTCCGCGGTGGAGGCATTGGGGGAGGCTGTGCTGAAGGGGTTGGTGGCGGAAGGGCTCGCCCAGCGACCGGGCCCGGGCAGCGCGCCGGAGTCGGGTTCGTCGTGGCCGGTCGCGCGGTTCCCCGCGTCCCCGGACTGACGCCTGCCGGCGTATTCTGCGGGCGTGGGGCTGCGGTTCGAGACGCGTCGGTCCGACTCTCCGTGGGTCGACACCTTGTGGACGTGCACCAGCGGGCGTGTCACCAGCATGACGTCCGTCGCCGGGGCGCGGCTGGGGCTGGTCTTCTGGCAGCAGGACGGGACGGCGTACGCGGCGGTCACGGGACCCGAGACCCGGGCCGGGTCGGCGCCCGTGCCGGAGGGGGCCGTTTTCACGGGGATCGATTTCGCCGTGGGCACCTCGCTGCGGATGGCGCCGGCGGCGGAGCTGATCGACGGCGGGGTCGCGCTCCCCGACACCTCGCGCCGGACGTTCCGGCTGGACGGGACGCGCTGGGAGACCCCGGGTCCCGACGATGCCGAGGCCCTGGTGGAGCGGCTGGTGCGGGCCGGGGTGCTCGGCCGCGATCCGCTCGTCGCCGACGTGCTCCGCGGCCACCGTCCCGCCGTCTCGCAGCGGACCGTCGAGCGGCGCTTCCGGGCCGCGACCGGGCTCACGCGGGGTGCCGTACGGCAGATCGAGCGGGCGCGCACGGCGGCGCGGCTGCTGGCCGCCGGCGAGCCGGCCGCCGGCGTCACCGCCAAGCTGGACTACTTCGACGAGCCGCACTTGGCCCGGGCCTTGCGGACGTACGTCGGACGCACCGCGCGGCAGCTGCGTGAGGGCACCGGAGGGGCGATCGCGCTCGACGTCGATCAGCGCCTGACGTCGTGGACGAGCTTGACGATGCCGTTGGAGTAGGTCTCCGACTCCCGGAGGGCCAGCACCTGCTTGTCCCGGTCGGCGCGGCCGAACAGGCTCTTCCCTGCGCCGAGCAGCACGGGGAACATCAGCAGGTTGTACTGGTCGATCAGGCCGGCGTCGGACAGGCGCCGGGCCAGTTCCGCACTGCCGTGGATGAAGATCGCGCCGCCCTCGCCCTCCTTCAGCGCGGCGACGTCCTCGGTGGAGCGGAGCACCGTGATCGGGCCCCAGTCGTCGACCAGGGCGTTCCCGGACAGCGTCGACGACACCACGTACTTCGGCAGGTCGCGGTAGGCGGCGTGGTCCTCCGAGCCGGGCCAGACCGGCGCGAACGCCTCGTAGCTGCGGCGGCCGAACATCAGCGCCGTCGTGTCGGCCAGCTCCTCGCCCTTCAGCGACCAGGCCTCCTCGACGAACTCCAGGTCCTTGAACACCCAGCCGCCGCTGCGGTGCTCCTCCCCCGGCCCGCCGCCGGGGGAGTCCACGACGCCGTCCAGGGACATGAACCCCGTGTACACCAGTTTCCGCATGCTGCGCCTCCTCCACAGACCCGCTGAGCTGTCGCGTCCACGCTAGAGGGAGGCGGGGGCGGCCGTCTTGGACGGAAACGACACGCGGGTGGTCAGCGGCGGCTCTGCGCGGCGTAGGGCTGGAGGAGCTGGTCGACGGGGGCGTAGTCGTCGGTGAGGACGGGGGCGTCGGCGGTCCAGGCGGTGAGGGTGTCGCCCGTGGCGGTCTTCCATCCGGTGCGGCGGGCGTCGAGCGCCTGCTGGACGGCGGCCAGGTCGACGGGGCGGTCGGAGGCGACGGCCACGAGATTGCCGCCCGCGGGTGTGCCGGTGCGGGCGAGGCCGATGTCGACGGGTTCGCCGAGGAGGGCGACGTGGTCGAACACCTCGCGAAGCGTGGCCAGTTCGGCCTTCGCGAAGGCCTGCTCGCCGTGGTCGATGAGATTGACGACGTAGAGGCCGTCCCGGGCGAGGACGCGCCGCACCTCCGTCAGCGCCTCGACCGTGGTGAGGTGCCACGGGACGCTGACGCCTCCGAAGGCGTCGCCGACGACGAGGTCGAGCGCGTCGGCGTCCAGACGCTTCAGCCCCAGTCTGCCGTCCTCGGTGCGGACGTCGATGCCGGGCTGCGGACGCAGACCGAGCCGCTCGCGGTCGATCCGTACGACGCCGTCGTCGATCTCGGACACCGCACTGCGCGTCCCGGGACGGGTGGCCGCGAGGTAGCGGGGCAGGGTGAGGCCGCCGCCGCCCAGGTGGTGAGCGGTGAGGGGCCTGCCCTCGGGGAAGGCGGCGTCGGCCACCGACGCGACGGCCTTGACGTAGGTGAACTCCAGGTGGGTCGGGTCGCCGGCGTCGACGTAGGAGTGCCGCACGCCGTCCAGCACGAGCGTGCGGCCGCCGTCGCGGGCGGGGTCGGCGACGACCTCGGCGCAGTGGTACCGCGTCTCGACGTCGCAGCCGCCCGGCGCGACGGAGGCGGCCAGGCCGCCCGCCGCCAGGGCGAGGGCGAGGGCGGGCGCGGCGCCGCTCCGGGCGCGCAGCCGCCAGGTGACCAGCACCGACGCGATCACCAGCAGGGCGCCGAGACCGAACAGGATGCCGCTGACCGGCAGTCTCGACAGGAGCACGAAGCCGGTCAGGACGGTGCCGACGATGGAGCCCACGGTGCCGACGCCCGACAGCCGGCCGACGACCGTGCCGGTCTCGGCGAGGCGGGTGAGCCGCACCTTGGTCACCAGCGGCGTCACCGCGGACAGCAGCGCGCCCGGCACCAGGATGGTCAGCGCCGCGACGAGGATCAGCAGCGGGCGCGCCCACTCCGCGATGCCGCGCAGCACGGCCGGGGTGAGGGCCACGACCGCGCCCGAGACGCCGAGCGCGGGTCCGATGAGCCGCAGCGGGTCGACCTGGTCGGCGACGCGCCCGCCCAGCCACGAGCCGAGCGCGATCGCCGTGAGGGCGATGCCGATCACCAGGGTGCTGGTCTCGAGCGTGAGGCCCAGGTACGGGGCCAGCAGGCGCAGGGCGACGATCTCGACGACCAGCACCGCGGCCGATGCCCCGAACACCAGGACGGCGGCGGCGCGGGGCCCCAGACCGGGGCGGCCGGCAGTGCCCTCGGCGACGGGCGGGGAAGACAGTCCGGTCACACACAGCATCCTTGCACGCGGGTGGTCACCGGCATGCCGTCTTTCGTCCCGCCGCCCGTGGATCACCGGTGCACCCGCGTCCGGGGCCGGCGTGGAAAGTCGCGTGCCCCGGCGCCCGCGGTGTCCCATCATGTCCGGATGGAGTCTCGCTTCCTCGGCATCGCCGAATTGACGGACGTACCGGACGTGGCCGTGGTGGTGGACGTCATGCGGGCGTACACGGTGGCCGCCTGGGCGTTCGCCCGGGGCGCCGAACGGGTCGTTCTCGCCGAGTCGTCGGAGGACGCGCTGGCGCTCAAGGCGCGGCGTCCCGACTGGCTGACCCTCAAGGACGGGCCGCCCGGACCCGGCTTCGACCTGGTCAACTCCCCTGCCCTGCTGCGCGGGACGCACCTCGCCGGGCGCACCGTCGTCCAGAAGACCACGGCGGGCACCGTCGGCGCCCTCGCCGTCAAGGACGCCTCCCTGGTGCTGTGCGCGAGCTTCGTGGTGGCGGGGGCGACGGCCGGGCTGTTGCGGGAGCGCGCCTGTGAGCGCGTCACGTTCGTGGTCACCGGAGGGGGTGGCCGCGCCGAGGAGGATCTGGCGTGCGCCGAGTACATCGCGCGGAGGGCCGGCGGGGGCGCCGTGGACGCCGGCCCGTACCTGCGGCGCGCCGACGCGTCGCGTTCCGCCGCCGAGTTGAGGCAGGGGGTGCGCGAAGGCTCCACCCCTGAAGACGTCGCGCTCTGCCTGGAGCCGGACCGGTTCCCGTTCGCGATGGTGGCGGGTGCGGAGGACTCGCTCATGGTGCTCCGGCGGGTCGCCCCGGTGGACCCGCCCTCGGCCTGACCGCCGGCACCGGACCGGCACGCCCTCCCGCCGCGCTGCTGAACAGCCGCTTGCGTCACGGGTATTGACAACGATGTCAGCACCGTGATCTAGTCCGCTTCCGCCAGCCAGGCACGACAGGCGAGGAACAGGAGACCGCTCCCATGCACCCACCCCTCCGCGGATGGCGCCACCGCGCCACGACGGTCCTCGCCGCCCTCGCCGTCGTCGGGGCCGGCCTGGCGCCCGCGCCGGCCCTCGCCCGGCCGTCGACGTCGTCCGGCGAGCGACTGACCTCCCTGGTCAACCCGTTCATCGGCACCCAGAACTTCGGCAACACCTTCCCCGGAGCCAGCGCGCCCTTCGGGATGGTGCAGGTGAGCCCGGACACCGGCGGGCAGGGCGGTTACGACTACCAGCAGGACAGGATCCACGGGTTCAGCCAGACCCACCTCTCCGGCGTCGGCTGCTCCGTCATGGGCGAGCTGCCGCTGATGCCGACCACCGGTGCGGTCGACACCGTGGATCCCGACGTGTACCGCTCGACCTACTCGCACGACGACGAGAAGGCCGAACCCGGTTACTACCGCGTCGGGTTGAAGACGTACGGCATCGACGCCGAGCTGACGGCCACCCCGCGCACCGGGTGGCAGCGCTACACCTTCCCCGCCACCGGCCGGGCCAACGTGCTGTTCAACACCGGCAAGGCCAACCAGCGGGTGTACAGCTCGGAGGTGCACGTCGTCGGGGACCGGACGGTCGAGGGCCGGGTCGAGGCGGGCAACTTCTGCGCGGGCAAGGACCGGCACACGGTCTACTTCACCGCCACCTTCGACCGGCCGTTCGCCTCGCACGGCACCTGGCGGGGCTCCACTCCCCGTCCGGGCGGGCGGGACGCGGCCGGTGAGGGCGGCAACGGCGCCTGGGTGACGTTCGACGCCGAGGACGACCGGGACGTCGTCGTCAAGGTCGGCCTGTCGTACACGGGCCTCGAGGGCGCCCGGAAGAACCTGGAGGCGGAGACGGCGGATTCCTACGACTTCGACGCCACGCGGGAGGCGCTGCGGGCCACCTGGGAGCGGCAGCTCGCCGCGGTGAAGGTCGAGGGCGGGCCGGAGGAACGGCGGCGCGCGTTCTACACGGCGCTCTATCACGCGCAGTTGCACCCGAACCTCGCCGGGGACGTCGACGGCCGGTACGCGGGCTTCGACGGGAAGGTGCACACGGCGTCCGGGTTCACGCCGTACCAGAACCTGTCGTTGTGGGACACCCACCGGCCGCAGAACCAGCTGCTGCAGATGCTGGAGCCGAGGGTGGCGCGGGACGTGGCGCTGTCGGTCGTCGCGATCGGGCGGGACGGCGGCTGGCTGCCGCGCTGGTCGCTCGCCAACAGCGAGACCAACATCATGACGGGCGACCCGGTGACCCCCTTCCTCGTCGAGGCGTGGTCCAAGGGGCTGCTCGCCGGACACGAGCAGGAGGCGTACGCGCTGCTGCGGAAGAACGCGCTGCGGACGCCGCCGGACGACTCGCCCTACAACGGGCGTGCGGGCATCGCCGCCTACCTGGAGCGCGGGTACGTGCCCAGCGGGCTCGAGCCGGGGAAGGACTGCCCGGACAAGGGCGGCGACAACGACTGCCGTCACCCGGCGTCGGCGACCCTGGAGTACGCGGCGGCGGACGCGTCGCTGGCGCTGATGGCCGAAGGGCTGGGCCGCACGGCGGACGCCCGGATGTTCGCGGCGCGCGGGCAGTGGTACCGGAACCTGTGGGACTCCTCCCTCCAGCAGTTCCGGCCCCGCACCACCGAGGGCACGTGGGTGACGCCGTACGACCCGGTCGAGGCGGGGCACCAGTTCCACGAGGGCGGCGCCTACCAGTACCAGTGGCTGGCGCCTCAGGACCCGGCCGGGCTGGTGGAGCTGATGGGCGGCAGGAAGAGGACGGAGCAGCGGCTCGACGCCTTCTTCGCCTACGACAAGCTGCTGAAGGACCCCGCCGGGACCGCCCGCCACGACTGGATCTCGGCGCCGTACGACTACTACGGCAAGCCGACCTACAACCCGAACAACGAGCCCGACCTGCACGCGCCGTACATGTATCTGTGGGCGGGCGCGCCGGCGAAGACGGCGACCGTGATCCGCGCGGCGATGACCCTGTTCACCGACGGGCCGGACGGCATGACCGGCAACGACGACCTGGGCACCATGTCGGCCTGGTACGTCTTCTCGTCCCTGGGCCTGTACCCGACGACGAACGGCGGCGGCTTCCTCGCCGTGTCGTCCCCGCAGTTCCCGTCGGCGGAGATCCGCATCGGCGCGTACGGGAAGCGGCAGGGCGGCACGCTGACCGTGAAGGCGCCGGGCGCGAGCGACACGCGGCGGTACGTGGAGCGGGCGGAGTTCGGCGGGAAGGACCTGCGCGCCACCTGGCTGGACTGGGACGCGGTCGCCGAGGGCGGGCGGCTCACCTTCGAGATGAGCGACGAGCCGTCGGCGTGGGGCACCGGCAAGGGCGCCGAGCCGCCGTCGGTGAACCGGGCGGCCGCCGACTCCCGCCGTCACCTCGACGCCTCGCTGCGCACGTCCGCCGACGTGGTGCCGGCGTCGGACGGCGCCCAGGACGTGCGGCTGCGGATGGACGTGCTGGGCCAGGCGCCCGGCGCGCTGCGGGTGGACGTCGGGGTCGAGGCGCCCCGCGGGTGGACGGCGAAGGCGTCCGGACCGTTCACACTGGCGTCGCACCGGCTGCCGGTGCAGCGGACCGCGACGGTGGACGTGCGCGTGCCGGCCGGGACCGCGCCGGGGACGTACACCCTGCGGATCACGGCGGGCGCCGGCGGGGTGAGGAAGGTGGAGCGGGTCGCCACCGTCGAGGTGCGTGAGGCCGCGCGCTGTGCCGGGGCGGCCGGTGAGCAGTGTGCCGTCGACCTCGGCCGGGAGCTGAACCACGACGGGACCGCGACCGTCGCCGCCCCCGACGAGGGCGACTTCGACGGCGCGGGGTGGAGCTACGACGGGGACCTGCTGCCCGGCGCGGGGCCGGTGGCGTGGGACGGCGTGACCTACGACGCCCCGGACCCGTCCGGCGCGGCCGCCAACTTCGTCGAGGCGCGCGGTCAGGCCCTCCTGCTGCCGGCCGGTTCGTACGGCACGCTGCGGCTGGTCGGCGCGTCCCACCACGGGCCGGTGACGACCGGCCTCACCGTCCGCTACACCGACGGCACCACCGCCGAACTGCCGGTCACCGTCGGCGACTGGGCGGGATCCGCGCCCGCGGGTGGCTCCGTGGCGCTGGAGATGCCGCACCGGATCAAGCGGGGGCAGGGCGTGGACGGCCCGCCGGTCCGCCTGTTCGCCGCGTCCGTGGCCCTCGACGCGTCGAAGACGGTGCGCTCGCTCGGTCTGCGGAACGACCCCCGGGTGCAGATCTACGCCCTCACGCTCGGGTAGCCCCCGCCCGAGGCCGGGCGTCCGTGTCACCGGTGACACGGACGCCCGGCTCGTCACGTCCCGCCCGGCGCCCGCGGTGGCGCGGTGCACGAACCCAGGCGTCGCGGCCCGCGGGCCTGGGCCGCGCGGGGCGGCGGATCGAGGTGGCCGCCGATGGGCGTCGGGAGCGGGAGCAGGACGGACGCGGTCTTCGGCGCCCATGAACCTCGTACGGCCACCGCTCCTTCCACGGGGACCCCGCTTCATGCTGCGGCCCGGACAGGGCGGTGCCGTGCCTGGAAGGCACCGCCCTGTCCGGGCCGCAGCACGCGGTCATTCTGCACAGCGCCCCCGCTTCGGCCATCCGCATGCGGCATCCGGGGCACGTCCGCGCCCGACGGGCGTGTGGCGTGGCGGGCACGGCCGGTCACGCTCAGCATGAGGAGGTGCCCTGCCGGACCCCGGGCACCCCGCCCGGTGCGGGGCGTCCGTGCGTCCGGCCCCTCGACGAGGAGCGTGCCCATGACCTTCAATCCCCTGGAGCAGCGGGGCATCCCGCTGGACCGTCAGCTGCGCAGCTGGCGTGAGCTGAACGTGGACCCGATCGACCCGGACCGCTGTGACCCGTACACCCGGTGCCGGATCATCACGATGAACGGGATCGAGGTGGAGGCGATCCTGTTCAGCCACCAGCTCGCCCGCCACACCGTCGACCCGGAGATCAAGCGTCAGCTGGCCCGGACCCGGTACATCGAGGCGCAGCAGCAGAAGGTCGTCAACTGGCTGCTCCCGGGTGTCTCCTCGGTGCTGGA
>NZ_JBIWGC010000026.1:0-101505 GCF_044763335.1 Streptomyces sp. NPDC096105 | reverse complement strand
AGGTCGACGGGCTTGGTGCCGTGCAGGGCGCCGTTCGCCTTGCCGCGCCCGCGCGGGGTGCGGATCGCGTCGTACACATACGCTTCGGTGCTCACCTCGGGTGCCTTCCGGGTCGGGTCGGAGGGGGTGCGGAGCCGGCCGGTGCTCAGCGCAGCAAGGAGCGGCCGATGATCTCCTTCATGATTTCGGTGGTGCCGCCGTAGATGGTCTGGACGCGACTGTCGAGGAAGGCCCTGGCGACCTTGTACTCGCTCATGTAGCCGTAGCCGCCGTGGAGTTGCAGACAGCGGTCGACCACGCGCTTGTTCAGTTCGGTCGCCCACCACTTGGCCATCGAGGCGTGCACGGCGTCGAGCCGGCCCGCGCTGTGGTCGGCGACGCAGCGGTCCACGAAGGCGCGGGTGACCGCGTTCTCGGTGGCCATCTCGGCGATCTCGAACCGGATGTGCTGGAGCCTGGCGAGCGGCCTGCCGAACGCCTCGCGTTCCCTCACGTAGCGGGTGGTGACGTCGAGGATCTCCTCGGCCGCGGCGGCGGCGCCGACGGCGATGGCCAGCCGTTCCTGGGCCAGGTTGCCCATGAGGTACGCGAAGGCCTGGTTCTCCTCCCCCAGCAGGTTCCCCTTGGGCACGCGCACGTCGGTGAAGAACAGCTCGGCGGTGTCCTGCGCCTTCTGGCCGATCTTGTCGAGGTTGCGCCCGCGTTCGAAGCCGTCCGTGCCGCGCTCGACGACGAGCAGGCTCTGCCCGCCGCTGCCGCCCTCGGGGGTGGTGCGGGCGACCACGACGACGAGGTCGGCGAGGATGCCGTTGGAGATGAACGTCTTGGCGCCGTTGAGCAGGTAGTGGTCGCCCTGGTCGGTGGCGGTGGTGCGGATGCCCTGGAGGTCGGAGCCGGCGCCGGGTTCGGTCATGGCGATGGCGGTGACCTGGTCGCCGGAGGTGAAGCCGGGCAGCCAGCGGCGCTTCTGCTCCTCGTTCGCCAGGCGGGTGAGGTACGGGCCGACGATGTCGTTGTGCAGGCTCAGCGCCGGCCCGGAGGCGCCGGCGCGGGCGAACTCCTCGATGAGGACGGCGCTGTAGCGGAAGTCGTCGGTCCCGCCGCCCCCGTACTCCTCGTCGACCGCCATGCCCAGCAGGCCCTGGCGGCCGGCCGAGCGCCACACCCCGCGGTCCACCGCCCCGTCCCGCTCCCAGCGTTCGTGGTGCGGCAGCACCTCCTTCGTCAGGAAGGTCCGCACCGTCTCGCGGAAGGCCTCGTGCTCGGGTCCGTACAGGGTGCGCTCCGGGGTCGTCACAGCCAGCTCCTCACGTGCTCGATCAGTCGGGCGGGGTCGGGGCCGACGGGGGTGACGTTGAGCATGGTCACGCCCGCCTCACGGAAGACCTCGACGCGGTCGCGGACGTAGTCCTCGGGGCCGGCCAGGCAGAGCTGCTCCAGCAGTTCGGCCGGCACGGCGGCCTCCGCGTCCTTCTTGCGTCCGGCGAGGTAGTGCTCCTGGATGGCGGTCGCGGCGGCCTCGTGGCCGTAGGAGCAGACGAGGTCGAAGTAGAAGTTGCGGCCGGGCGCGCCCATGCCGCCGACGTAGAGGGCGACGGTGGGACGCATGAGGTCGCGTACGGCTTCGGCGTCGTCGCCGATGGCGAGCAGGCCGCCCGCGACGACCTGGAGCGGGCCGAGCGCGGGGTCGCGCCGGGCGGCGCCCTCGGCGAGGGACGGGCCCCAGACCTTCGCCGCGTGTTCGGGGGCGTAGAGGAACGGCAGCCATCCGTCGGCGATCTCGGCGGCCGTGCGGGCGCCGGCCGGACCCAGGGCGGCGAGGTACACCGGGACGGTGTCGCGGACGGGGTGGTTGAGGAGCTTCAGGGGTTTGCCGAGGGTGCCGCCCTTCTCGGGCGGGACGGGCAGGTCGGTGATGCCGTGGTGCTCGATCACCTCGCGCCGCCAGATCCGCCGGGACAGCTCGATGACCTCACGGGCGCGGCCCAGCGGGCGGTCGTAGACGCGGCCGTGCCAGCCCTCGACGACCTGCGGCCCCGAGGCGCCGATGCCGAGGACGGCGCGCCCGCCGCTCACGGCGTCGAGTCCCGCGGCGGTCTGGGCGATCAGGGCGGGGGTGCGGGAGTAGACGTTGAGGATCGCGGAGCCGATGCGCATGCGCCGCGTCCTCGCGGCGAGGTAGCCCATGATCGTCGGGGAGTCGAAGCCGTACGCCTCGGCGACCCACACGGCGTCGAGCCCGGCGGACTCCAGGGCGGCGGCCCGGTCGGCGGCGGTGCGCGGGTCCTCCGCGTAGGCCAGGGGTGAGGACAGTTCCATCAGGTGGGGTCCTTCAGCAGGTCGGGCACGTCCCAGTCGCGGGCCACGTCAAAGGTGTGGGCGCCGGGGACGGCCGGCGGGCGCCGGAGCGTGCCGGGTGTGCCGGAGAAGCGGGGCGCGGGGGCGGGCTGGGTCACGCCGTGCGCCTCGGTGTACGTGCCCCGCGCGGTCAGGTGCGGGTGCCCGGCCGCCTCCCGGAGGGAGAGCACGGGGGCGACGCAGGCGTCGGTGCCTTCGAAGACGGCCGTCCAGCGGGCGCGGGGGGCGGACGCGAAGCGGGCGGTGAACGCGGCGCGCAGGGCGGGCCAGTTGCGCGGGTCGGTGCGGTCGGGCAGCTCGTCGGCGTCCAGGCCGAGCAGGGAGACGAACACGGCGTAGAAGTGCGGTTCCAGGGCGCCGACCGTCATCCAGCCGCCGTCGGAGGTCTCGTAGACGGCGTAGTAGGGGCAGCCGCCGTCGAGGAGGTTGCGTCCGCGCGCGTCGCGCCAGGCGCCCTCGGCGAGCATGCCCCAGAAGAGGCTGGTGAGATGGGCGGTGCCGTCCACGATGGCCGCGTCCACGACCTGGCCCTGGCCGGTGGTGCGGGCGGTGAGCAGGGCGGCGAGGACGCCGGTGGTGAGGTAGAGGGAGCCGCCCGCGTAGTCGCCGAGCAGGTTGGCGGGGAGGACGGGCGGGCCGTCCGAGGCCCCGATCATGGACAGGGCGCCGGCGGTGGCGATGTATCCGATGTCGTGCCCGGCCAGGGGGGCCAGCGGGCCGTCCTGCCCCCAGCCGGTCATCCGGCCGTACACCAGGGCGGGGTTGTCGGCCATGCACCGGTCGGGGCCGACGCCGAGCCGCTCCGCGACGCCGGGCCGGCACCCCTCCAGCAGGATGTCGGCACGCGCCGCCAACGCCCGTACCGCAGCGGGACCTCCGGGCGCCTTGAGGTCGACGACGACGGACCGCTTGTTGCGGTTGGTCAGGTCGCGGGCGGGGTCGCCGCCGAGCGGGGTGCGGCCGGGGCGGTCCACCCGCACCACGTCGGCGCCCAGATCGGCGAGGAGCATCGCGGCGAACGGTCCGGGTCCGATGCCGGCCAGTTCGACCACGCGCACCCCGTCCAGCGGGCCCGCGACGGTGCGGCCGGGAGGGTGGGTGGAGGTGGGGCTCATGGGTTCCTCTCTCGGTGCGCGGCGGACCCGCCGCTCGCGACCGGGGACTTACTGAGCGTTCGCTCAACGTAGGAGCGGGAGGCGAGACGGTCAACTCCCCGTGCCTCACTTGTTTTTGTCGGCGAGGAGGAGGAAAGTGACTGCGGGTCGGCCGTCGTGCGCCGCGATCTCCTGAACGATCGCTAAGTTCGGGAGGGAGGCGGGCCGGACGCACCGCCGTACGATGCCGCCGACCGCCGCAGCCCCGGAGGAGAGCCGTTGAACACCGCGCCCGGCCAGGAGACCACCCCGTCGGCGGGACACTGGCGCTCCTACGCCCCGCTCGATCTGCACCCGATCCTGATGCACGCCATGCGGGCCTTCAACGAGCAGGGCTACCACGGCACGTCGGTCCGGGACATAGCGAGCCGGGTGGGGGTCACCGTGCCCGCGCTGTACTACCACTACGAGAACAAGCAGGCGCTGCTGGCGACGCTGCTGGAGACGTCCGTCAAGGACGTCCTGGACCGCTGCCGGGCGGCGGCCCGGGAGGCCGGGGACGATCCGCTGGCCCGCTTCTGCGGCATGGTCGAGTCGATCGTGCTGTACATGACCCACCGCCGCCAACTGGCGTTCCTGGACACGGAGATGCGCAGCCTGGAGCCGCAGAACCGGGCCCGCTACGTCGCCCTTCGCGACTATCTGGAGCACATGCTGCTGGACACGGTCGAGGAGGGGCGCGCCCAGGGCGTGTTCACCACCCCGATCCCGGCCGACGCGGTGCGTTCGGTGCTCGTGATGTGCCAGGGCGTCGCCAACTGGTTCCGCGAGGACGGCCCGCTCACCGCCGAGGAGGTCGCGGAACGGCACGTGCTGCTGAGCCTCGGCACGGTGGGCCACCCGGCCGCGGTCGCCGGGGACGTCGTGCTGCCGTTCCCGGGGCGGACCCCGGCGGCGCGCGGCGCGGCGCCCCGGGCGTCGAGGTGAGGCGCACCGGGCCTTCGACCGCGCCGGCCCGCACCGACGACGAGAGGACACGTGTGATGGACGTGCACGAGGCGCGCACCCTGTTCCGCGAGCTCCGGCAGCGGGACGGCCGGGTGGACCCCGGCGAACTCGACGCGGTCTGGGCCGCGCTGCCGACGGTCCGGCCCGAGGAGATCCTCGGCGCGTGGAAGGGCGGCGAGTTCGACACCGGCCACCCGCTCAACGGCGTGCTGGCCAAGGCGGGCTGGTACGGCAAGACGTTCCACTCCGTGCACGACGCCAAGCCGCTGATGTGCCGGAACGAGGCGGGCGAGCTGTACTCCGACACCGAGCTGGGCCAGGGTGAGGCGAGCCTGTGGACGGTGGAGTTCCGGGGTGAGTCGACGGCGACCATGGTGTACGACGGGCGGCCGGTGTTCGACCACTTCAAGCGGGTGGACGACAGCACGCTGCTGGGGATCATGAACGGGAAGGGCGTGCCGGCCGAGGGGCCGTTCCACTACTTCTTCCTCGAGCGCGCCTCCGCGCCCGGAAGCGGCGCCGAGGCGGACGGCGGCGGCGCTGAGGCGGACGGCGGCAGCGCGTCCCGGACCGGCGCCGGAGAGGGCGCGTGAGGCGGATCCGCGCGGCGGTCGCCGCGGCGCCGGGCGCCCCGTTCACCCTGCGGGAGCTGGACCTCGAGGAGCCACGGCCGGACGAGGTGCTGGTGCGGGTGACCGCGGCCGGCGTCTGCCACACCGACCTGGGCATGCGGGACGCCTGGCCCCGCCGGCTCACCCCGATGGTCTTCGGCCATGAGGGCGCGGGGCGGGTCGAGGCGGTCGGCGCGCGGGTGAGGGGCGTGGCGCCCGGCGACCGGGTCTGCCTCACCTTCGCGAGCTGCGGCGCGTGCGGACAGTGCGCGACGGGCCACCCCGCCTACTGCCTCCACGCGCGGTCGCTGAACTTCTCCGGCGGGCGCGCCGACGGCACCACCCCCCTCTCTCGCGACGGCGCGCCGGTGCACGGCGGCTTCTTCGGCCAGTCCAGCTTCGCCACGTACGCCGTCGTGCGGGAGCGGGGTGTGGTGAAGGTGCCGGCGGACCTGCCCGACGAGGTCGCCGCGCCGCTCGGCTGCAGCGGGCAGACGGGTGCGGGCACCGTGCTCAACCGGCTGCGGCCCGAGCCCGGCGCGTCGCTGGCCGTCATGGGGGCGGGCGGGGTCGGGCTGAGCGCGGTGATGGCGGCGGTGGCCGTGGGCTGCGACCCGGTGGTGGCGGTCGATCCCGTCCCCGCCCGCCGCGCCCTGGCCGTCGAACTCGGGGCGAAGGCGGCCCTGCCGCCGGGGGACGGCCTGGTGGCGGCGCTGCGGGACCTCACGGGCGGCGGGGCCCGCCACGTCGTGGAGACCACGGGACGCCCGGAGGTGGCCCGGCAGGCCGTCGCCGCGCTGCGCCCGCGCGGCGAGCTGGCCCTGCTCGGCCTGGGCGGCGAGGTGACGTTCGACGTGATGTCCCTGCTCGGGAAGGGAGTGCGGGTGCACGGGATCATCGAGGGCGACTCACACCCCGGCCGCTTCCTGCCGGACCTGATCGGGCTGTGGCGCCGCGGACTGTTCCCGCTGGAGACGCTGGTGACGACCTTCCCGTTCGAGGAGATCGGAGCGGCGGTGACGGCCATGGAGACGGGCAGGGTGGTGAAACCGGTGCTCCTGTTCGACTGAGCTGGGGGCGTCCGGCGCACGCGCACGCGGAGGGCCTGCGGTCTCCCGCCTGTGCGGTGCCTTGCCTGTGCGGTGCCTTGCCTGTGCCGTGCCTGTGCGGTCCCCCGCCTGTGCCGTGCCGTGCCTGTACCGGAAAACGGAGGGAGCCCGGCCGCCTCACCCCGTGTGATTGACTGATCGCCATGGCCCCCGCTTCCCCGTCCGCCCGTTCGGCCACGCCCGCCGAGCCGGCTCCGGCCACGCGGCCCCGCAACCGCAGACAGCTGATCGTCGAGGCGGCCGGGCGGGTGTTCAGCGAGCGCGGCTATCACACGGCCTCCATGGAGGAGGTCGCCGCCCAGGTCGACATCTCGGCGGCCGCGCTGTACCGGCACTTCCCCAACAAGTACGCGCTGTTCGCGGAGTGCGCGGACGTCATGGTGGACGGGCTGGTCGCGGCGCTGGACGAGGTGCCGCCCGGAGCGAGCCTCACGGACGTCCTCACGGCGCTCACCCGGATCACGGTGGCGCACCGCGCGTCGGGCGGCGTGTACCGCTGGGAGGCGCGCTACCTCAACCGTGAGGACCGCCGGCGCCTGCGGGTGAAGTTCGGGCGTCTGGTCGAGCGGGTCGACGAAGCGGTGCAGCGCGAGCATCCGCTGCCCGACGAGCGGCTGCGGGCGGTGGCGGCCCTCGGCACGATCGGGTCGGTCACGATGCACCACACCTCCATCGCCCAACGGCGCGCGGAGGAGCTGCTGTCGGCCGCCGCGCTCGGGGTGGCCGCGAGCGACCCCGTGGCGGTCCCGCCCGGCGCGCACCCGGTGGAACTGCCCGCCCGGCCCGTCCCGCGCACCCGGCGTGGAGAGATCCTCGCCGCGTCCGTGCCGCTGTTCGCCCGGAACGGCTTCGCCAACGTCACCAACGGGCAGATCGCGCAGGCGGTCGGCCTGACCCCGTCCGCGCTGTACCGCCACTACCCCGGGAAGATCGACATCCTGGCGGCGGCCTGCCTCCAGGCGGCGGCACTGCTGTCCCAGGGGGTGGAGCGGAACCTGCAGGGAGTGGCCGGCCCGCGCGAGGCGGTGGTCGCGCTGGCGGCGACGTACGTGGCCTACAGCTTCGAGCACACCGAGCTGAACAGCGTGGCCGAGGCCGAACTGGCGGGACTGCGCGACGACTTGCGGCGCCCGGTGGTCCAGGCGCAGCGGGAGCACATCGCCGTGTGGGAGCAGCAGCTGCGGCTGGTGCGCCCGGAGCTGGACCCCCGGCAGGCCAGGGTGCTGGTGCACGCGGGTTTCGGTGTGGTGGTCGAGGCGGGGCGGGCCCTGCGGTGGCGGGACACCCCGGAGAACCGCGAGGCCGTGACCGCGCTGGTGTTGGGCGCCCTGGGTCTGTGACCCCGCCCCTCGGCCCTGGTGCCGCGAGGCGGGGTCGGACGGGTGTCACCGCGGCCCCTCCGCTCAAGTGGGCCGGTTGCCGGTGGGGATGGTGATGGGCGTGGTGAACGCCGAGGATCCCTTGTTGAGGAACAGCATGGCCAGGGCCCGCACGAACTGGTCGAGCAGGTAGAAGGCGCCGGGCATGACGGGCGACAGCCCCTCACGGAAGAGGATGAACGCCGGCCACGCCGTGCGGACCAGCGCGGCGGCCGCGTAGTCACGCCGGAGGCCGAGCCAGTCGCCGACCTCGTCGCTGAGGACGTAGCGCACGAACTCGTTGAGGAAGCCGCGGGTGACGCCGAGGTCGATCTGCGCGGTCAGGCCGAGCAGGTTCTCCGCGAGCGCGATGCCCTCGGGCGAGGGGGTGAGGATCGGGGTGAGCACCTGCCGCGACTGAGCGATGGCCTCCCCCCAGGTCTTGGGGATGTGCTCGTGGGGCACGCCGAGCAGGTGGACGGCCACCTGCCACATGTGCAGGAAGGCCTCCTGGTCGGCGGCCGGGTACGGGATCCTCCACTCGAGCAGCTTCTGGTGCACGTAGGTGCCGAGGCTGTGGAAGGTGACGAGGATGTCGGCGGCGCTGATCGGGATGGTCTCGTCGGCGACCGCCTTCCAGTGCGGCGACTGCGGCAGCAGGTGGCGCACGGCGGCGTGCACCACGCGGGTCTTGTTGGCGGTGACGACGAACTGCCCGGTCGGCTTGAACGCGCCGAGCTGCGAGAGGTCGTAGCCGAAGGTGAACGTCTTGGCCGCGCGGTCCTGCATGTCGGCGCCGCCCGCGGACCAGTAGACGCTCTTGGCCTCGCGGGGGATGACGGTGCTCATGATGCCGCTGCCGAGGCCGTACAGCATGAACAGGTACGTGTCGCGGCGCCGGTTGAAGTCGGCGGCGCGGGCGAGTTTGGCCTGGTCGGCCCAGGAGGGCAGCCGGTTGGCCTGCGCCAGGTAGGCGGCGAAGTCGGAGGGGAGGCCGCCGGGGATCGGGTCGTTGTTGTGCACCCACTTCTCCCACGCCCGGTTGATCGCCGGGACGTGGCCGTTGTCGAGCATCCGGGCCATCAGCGGGTCCGCCGCGTCGTCCCAGATCCACTCGGGGCCCGGACCCGCGGCGGCCCCGGCCCCGGTGAGGGTTCCGGCTCCGGTCGCGGTCCCGGCGGCCGAGCCGGCCGACGCCCACGCGGGCACGGGCGCCGCGGCGCCGACGATACCCAGCGCGACTCCGAGGGTCAGAGCCTTTCTCCTGCTGAGGTTCTCCATTGACTTACCTGCTTCCCTAGGGGACCGGACGCTTCCGGATGCCTTCGCAGACTTGCCATTTGCGCGACAGATGCGTATGGAACCTCGTCGCACGGATGTGATTTTCAATTAACATAGCGAGGGCCGGGGGGCGGGGCAATGGGCATGACAGAGGTGGGTGACGGGAGGTGGGGCCCGCCCCGGGGCGGGCCTGCGGTCGGGGCGGGCGCCGCGCTCGAAGGTGGCTCGGTACGGCCGTACCGGGGCGGTCAGGCGCGGGCAGCGCGACGTGCGGCGTACGCGGCCGGCAGGTAGCGAAGCCGTTCCGGCAGGCGCGGCACCACGGTGCGGACGACGCGGCCGAGCAGCCGCAGCCGCCGCTCATCACCCCGCGACCAGTCAATGTCCAGACGCTCGCGGGCGACGGGCGGCAACAGCCCCTTGGTGGCGAAGACTTGAAGCCGCAGCAAGGCGGGACGCAGTACGGGCCAGAGCAGCCGCAGCGCCGCCCCCGCCCCGTGCGGCGGCGGCACGGACCGACGCGGATCGAGCAACTCCTCGACGACGGCGGTCCGTTCCAGCTCGTCCCGGACCACCGCGTCGAAGTAGGTCCAGAACTCCTCGACGGAGCCTGGCATGTCGCGCTCCCGGATGCCGAGGATGCGCCCGAGCTGCCGCGCCTCCTCGTGCAGCCGCCGCTCCCCCGCCTCGTCGAACGGCCGGAACAGATACTCGGCGGCCCGCAGGAGGACGGGGAAGCCGGTGGCGTGCACCCAGGCGTAGGGGGCGGGCGTCAGCGCGTGGTACGGACGCCCACGCGTGTCGGTGCCCTTGATGTCCCGGTGCAGCCGACGCAGCCTGCGTCCCTCCTCTACGGCGCGGTCACCACCGTAGATCCACAGCTGCAGCGAGTCCAGGGAGCGACGGGCGCGGCCCCAGGGGTCGGTGCGGAAGACGCTGTGCTCGTCGACCCCGGCGCCCACGGCCGGGTGCGCGACCTGGAGGACGAGGGCGGCGGGGAGATGGAGCAGGACGCGGATGTCGCCGGCCATGTCCCAGAGGAGGGTGTCGGGGGTGAACGGCACGGGGTCGGTACGGGACGCACGGTCACCACCCGGTACCGGTGCCGGTGTCGCCCCGTCGGCGGAGTGCGCCGCCCGTCCCGTGTCCATACCTCCAGCCTCCCACGCCCCTCCCGTAGCGGTGCGGCCACGTCCGGCCGGACGTCAGGGCAGCTCGGGACGCACCAGCGCCCTGGCGATCGGCTCGCCGGTGCGCTCGGCGTACGCCATCCGCTCGCGCACCTCCCGCAGCGTGCGCGGCCGATATCCGGGCCCGCCGCAGCAGCTCCTGTGGAAACGGACGCCGGCGTGCAGCAGCACCGACAGCACCCCCCCCCCCCCCCCCCGGTGTCCCGATGCGGCGGCGCGGCGAAGGCGGCGCCGGCGTGGATCAGCGCGCCGGCACAGCGCGGGCAGACCCGCCCGTCGGCCTCGCCGTCCCGCGTCCGCGCCGGATGCGGCTGCTTGTAGGAGGCCCGGCACGGCAGGCAGACGAAGGAGGTCCGGGAGGGAGGCACGGGGACGAGGGTAGAGGGAGGCACGACGCCGCCCCACGCCTTTTCGACGCCCGCAGGACGGCTGCCGCCGCGTTTCGCCCGCGCCCCGCCGGGACACCCGGCGCAGGTCGGACGGCGGTCCGGCACGGCACCACCCGGCGACGGAGGGATCACGCACATGACCTCGCACGACGCACCCGGCACGGCCCTCGTCACCGGGGCCTCCTCCGGCATCGGGTGGGAGTACGCGACCCGGCTGGCCGCACGCGGCTGGGGGCTGGTGCTGGTCGCCCGGCGGGCGGAGCGGCTGGACGCCCTCGCCGAGGAGGTGCTGAAGGAGGGCGGGGCCGGCGTCGAGACGCTGGTGGCGGACCTGGGCCGCCCGGAGGACGTGGCCCGCGTCGCGGAACGGGCGTCCGCCGACGACGTGGACCTGCTGGTCAACAACGCCGGCATCAACGGCTACGGCCCGTTCACCGAGGTCGACGCCGGCCTCCTCACCCGGGTGCTCGACGTGAACGTCGTGGCCCTCACGGCGCTGACGCGGGCCGCCGTGCCCGGCATGCTGGCGCGCGGCCGGGGCGCCGTGATCAACGTGGCGTCACTCCTCGCCTTCGCCGGCGACCTCCCGCCGGACCCGCTCCCCCAGCGGGCCGTCTACGCCGGGTCCAAGGGCTACGCGGTGACCTTCACCCGGACCCTGGCCGCCGAGCTGGCCCGCACCCCGGTGCGGGTGCAGGTGGTGTGCCCGGGGCTCACGGCGACCGAGTTCCACCTCGGCGCCGGGGACACCCCGGTGAGCGGTGAGCGCCGCGTCCACGGCGAGGGCGGCATGCCCGCGGCGGACGTGGTGACCGCGTCCCTCGCCGGTCTGGAGGCCGGCGAGGTGGTGTGCGTGCCCGGCCTGACGGACGCGGAGGCCGTGTCCCGGCTGGCGGCGGCGGAACTGGACCTGCGCGCCGGATCGGGCCGCCGTATGGCACCGCGCTACGGGCGGGCCGAGGTGCGTGCGGAGTGACCGTGCCCGACAGGCGGTGACCGCCCACGTCCGTGCCGGAGCCCGTACCGGAGCGGGCGGTCACCGCGTGGGAGCCGCGTCAGGCGCCCAGTTTGCCGACCGTGTCGGTCAGGGTCCCCGCCACGTCGTGCAGGGCCTGGTCGCTCGGGTCCGGACCCAGTCGCTCGACCAGGTCGCGTTTGGTGATCACGAGCAGCGCTCCCCGGGACTCCTCTCCCGACGGCTGGTCGACCACGCGTGCCCTGCCTTCCAGCAGGACGAGCGCGGCATCGTCGTTCGCGGCGTCACAGAGGTCCCTGACATGGCTCTCGTCGATCATTCGTCACACTCCGGTGAGTCGGTCGGTGGCGCAGGATCCCGCGCGCTTCTCGTCGTCGCTCTTCGCTCACGGTCACGCGCTGTCGGCCAGCTCCGCGTGCCCCTGCGCGCGGGCGCAGTGGGCGCAGCAGAAGAACTGGCCGGCGGCCTGATGACCGTGGCCGAGGACCTTGCACCCGCAGTTGTCGCAGATGGGCGCCAGTTTGTGGGCGGCGCACTCGATGCTGTCGAACGTGTGTACCGAACCACCGACCGTGTGCACCTCGAAGGAGAGGGCGTAGTCGTTCCCGCACACTTCACAGACCGCCATGATCCGCTCCCTTCCGCAGTACGGGCCGAGTACCGCGCCGGGGCCGACGTCATGCGCGCGGACCGTGGGGCGCGTCGGACGGGAGTGGCGGGCGGGGCCGTGCCCCTGCCCGGCTGCCGCGATCGTCGGCAGGGCGTACGGATGCGTACGGCCGCTGTACGGGTCCGCGCGCGTGGCCGGAGCGGCGGCGCGCTCGTTGTGCTCCGCGACGGATCACTGTGCGGTGGAGCAGCAGGGGGTGCGACGGGCAGGACGACCCAGCGGGAATGGGTACGGCAGGCCGGCGCGGGCCGGACAGGGAGCGTCCGGCGGCCTGGAGCGCCTACGGCAGGCTCGTCCGCCTCTTCCGTGAACGCGCCGGGCTCACCCACGCGTCCCACTGGCGCCGGAGCCCCGCCACCACCGTCGGAGCCGCCCGCTCCTGCAAGCCGCTTACAAGGGCGGACGGCCCCTACGAAGTGACGGAGGGAAGCGAAAGGACGGCGGTGCGGCCCCGAAGCCCGGGGCCGCGCCGCCGTTCCGCGAGGGACCCCGCGCCTACTCCACCGAGAACTCCGCGTGGAACCGCCGCGTGTGGTCGACCTCCTGCACCGGCCCCGTCAGGGTGACCGTCCCCGTCAGGCGGGCGTCCGTGCTGGACGCGGCCAGGCGCAGTTCCAGCTCGCCCGGTTCGACGATGCGGCGGCCGTCGCGGCCGGTGAAGGACGCCACGTCCGCCGGGACCGTGACGCGCACCCTGCGCTCCTCGCCCGGTTCCAGCTCCAGCCGGGTGTAACCGACGAGGCGCTGCACCGGCTGGACCACGGAGGCGACCGGGTCGTGCAGGTAGAGCTGGACGACCTCGGTGCCGGTCCGCTCCCCCGTGTTGCGCACGGTGAGGGACGCGGTGAACTCGCCGTCCGTCGGGGCCTCCGCGGCGTCCACGGTGAGGTCGCTCCAGGCGAACGTCGTGTACGTCAGGCCGTGTCCGAAGCCGAACGCCGGCGTCGGGTCGATGTTGGACACCTCGCTGGCCTGGGCGAGCCGGGCGCCGAGGTACGTGGTCGGCTGGGAGCCGGGGCCGCGCGGGATGCTGACCGGCAGGCGTCCGGACGGACCGGTGCGTCCGCTGAGCACGCCGGCGATCGCCCGGGTGCCCGCGACGCCGGGGAAGAAGGACTGCACGATCGCCGCGGAGTCCTCCACCGCGCGGCCGAGCGCGTAGGGACGGCCCGCGAGCAGGACGGTCACCACCGGCGTGCCGGAGTCGAGCAGCGCGTCGAGGAGCTGCTGCTGGGCGCCGGGCAGGGCGAGGGACTCCGCGTCGCAGCCCTCGCCGCTGGTGCCGCGGCCGAACAGACCGGCGCGGTCACCGAGAGCGACGACGACGATGTCGGCGTCACGCGCCGTGGCGACCGCCTCGGCGATGCCGGAGAGGTCGCCGTCGTCGACGCCGGTGCCGCGGACGACCGTGATCTCGGCGTCGGGGAACTCGGCGGCCAGGCTCTCGCCCAGGCTGGGCAGTTCGATGCCGACGGGGACGTCCGGGTACTGCACGCCGACGTGCTGCGGGAAGGAGTAGCAGCCGAGGACGGCTGCGGGCTCGGTGGCGTTGGGGCCGACGAGCGCGATGCGGCGGGGACGGCCGAGCGGCAGCGTGCCGTCGTTGCTGAGCAGGACGACCGCCTTCTCGGCGATCTCCCGGGCCAGCTCGCGGTTCCCGGGTCCGTCGAGGTCGATCTTGCCGCGCAGGGCCTCCGGGTCGTCCAGGTCGGCGCCGTCGAAGGCGGGCGGCACCGGGCTCCAGTCGCGGTCGAGCAGGCCGAGCTCCGCCTTCTGGGTGAGGACGCGGCGCAGGGCACGGTCGATCAGGGCCTCCGGCACCCGGCCCTCGGCGACGGCCTCGGCGAGCGGCGCGCCGAACGCCTTGACCGTGGGCAGCTCGATGTCGACGCCCGCCTCGAGCGCGGCGCCGGCCGCGTCGGCGAAGTCGCCGGCGATGCCGTGCAGCGTCTTGAGGAACGCGATGCCGAAGTAGTCGGCCACCACCGTGCCGTCGAAGCCCCAGGTGTCGCGGAGCAGCCCGGTGAGCAAGCTCTCGTCGGCCGCCGCGGGGATGCCGTCGATGTCGGTGTAGGCGTGCATGACGGAGCGTGCGCCGCCCTCGCGGATCGCCATCTCGAACGGCGGCAGCAGCACGTCGGCGCGCTCGCGCGGCCCCACGGAGGAGGGGGCGAGGTTCCGTCCGGCGCGGGAGGCCGAGTAGCCGACGAAGTGCTTGAGGGTGGCGACGACGCCCGTGGACTCCAGGCCCTGGACGTAGGCGGTGCCGATGGTGCCGACGAGGTACGGGTCCTCGCCGATGGTCTCCTCGACGCGGCCCCAGCGGGGGTCGCGGACGACGTCGAGGACGGGCGCGAGGCCCTGGTGGACGCCGACGGCGCGCATGTCGCGTCCGATGGCGGCGGCCATCCGGCGGATCACGTCCGGGTCGAAGGTGGCGCCCCAGGACAGCGGCACGGGGTAGGCGGTGGCGCCCCAGGCGGCGAAGCCGGCCAGGCACTCCTCGTGCACGACGGCGGGAATGCCGAAGCGGTTCGCGGAGGTGATGCGGGTCTGGGTGCGCAGCAGGGAGAGCGCGCCGAGCGCCGGGTCGACGGGGGCGGTGCCGAAGGGGCGGGTGAGCTGGCCCAGGCCGGACGGCAGGAGCGCGTCGAGGTCGACGGCCTCCTCCATGTCGTGCTGGTGCGGGGCGACCTCGCCGCCGTTGGCGGAGGCGCCGACCCACACGCCGTACAGCTGGGCGATCTTCTCCTGGAGGGTCATGGCGCCGATCAGCGCGTCGACCCGGGCGGAGACGGGGTGGGAGGGATCGTTCCAGAGGGGGATTTCGGGGGTGGTCTCTACGGCCACGTTCGCGGTCACTTTCCTCCGACACCCATCAGACCCTGGACCAGGGCGCGACGGGCGAACAGGTAGACGAGCAGGATGGGCACCATGGACAGCACCACGGCTCCCAGCAGCCCGGGGATGTCGATGCCGTGTTCGGTCTGGAAGTCGTACAGGCCCAGGGTGACGACCTTGGTGGAGTCGGACTGGGTCAGCACGAGCGGGAACAGGAAGCCGTTCCATGCCTGGAGCGCGGAGAAGACCACGATGGTGGACAGTCCGCCCCGGGACAGCGGCAGCACGAGCTGGAAGAACATGCGCCGCGGGGTGGCACCGTCCATGGCCATGGCCTCGTACAGTTCCGGGGAGATGTCGCGCATGGCGCCGCTGAGGATGAGCGCGGACATCGGCAGGCAGAAGGCGGCCGTGGGCAGGATGACGCCGAGCAGGTTGTCGTACAGCCCGGCCTCGCTGATCAGGTAGAACATCGGCACGATCACGGCCTGGGCGGGGATCGCCAGGCCGAGCAGGAACAGCCGGAAGATCGCCGACGTGGTCCGGGCCCGGCTGCGCACGATGGCGTAGGCGAGCGGCGGGACCAGCAGCAGCACGATGCCGATCACGCAGGCGGTGACGACGAGCGTGTTGAGGAAGTACCGGCCGAAGCCCGAGTCGAAGGCGCCGGTGTAGTTGTCCAGGGTGAAGGTGTCCGGGACGGACACCGGGCCGTTCTGGGCGTAGTCCTGGCGGGTGCGCAGGGTCGCCGCGAGCATCACGTACAGCGGCAGGCCGACCAGGAACAGCCAGACGAGCGAGCCGGCGCCGGCCAGGTAGTTGGGGCGGCGCCTCATGACACACCTTCCATGGAGCTGCGCATCTTGTCGTAGCCGGAGACCTTCACCACGACCAGGGAGATGATGGTGGCGGCGACGACCAGGGCGAGGGCGATGGCGGAGCCGGCGCCGAAGTCGAAGCCCTTGAAGGCCTTGTCGTACATGTAGTAGGCGCTGATGGTCGTATCGGTGCCGGGGCCGCCCTGGGTGAGGATGAGGACGGTCTCGAAGGTGGTGAGGCCACCGACGATCATCAGGATCATCGACGTGATCATGGAGTTGCGGAGCTGCGGCAGCGTGATGTGGAAGAACTGCCGGTAGCGGCCCGCGCCGTCGATCTCCGCGGCCTGGTACAGCACCTGCGGGATGGAGCGCGCGGCGCCCTGGTAGATCAGCGTGTGGAACGGGGTGAACTGCCAGGTGCTCACGAACGCCAGCACACCGATGGCGGTGGCCTGTTCGCCGAACAGGTTGCCGTCGCCGAAGAGCCAGCCGGCGTCGGCGGGAATGCCGAAGTTCGGGTCGAGCAGGGCGCGCCACAGCACGGAGACGGCCGTGGCGGACAGCAGCAGCGGGATGAAGTAGATGACCGACAGCACCGCGCGGTTGCGCTGGTGGCCCGCCGCCCAGACGCCGAGCATGATGCTCAGCGGGGTCTGGATGACCACGCCGAGCACGGTCAGCAGCAGGGTGAGCCAGACGCTCTTGAGCATCACCGGGTCGTCCATCAGGCGCGACCAGTTGTCGGTGCCGACCCACTGGGGCGAGCCGAGCCCGTTCCAGCTCATGAAGGACAGCACCGCGACCATGACGAGCGGGACGATCGCGAAGAGGGCGAAGAACACCGCGGCGGGCAGCGCCCAGGCGAAGCCCGGGCGGCCCACCTTGGACACGGACGGGGAGGCGGCCGGCCGCCGCCGGGACCCCTTGCGGGGTCCGGCGGCGGGCGGAGCGCTCGTGATCTTTGTGGTCATGAGCCGTTCGTCACTCGGTCGGGAGGGCCTGCATGGCCTTGATGAAGCCGTCCGCGTCGAGCTGTCCGTTGAAGAACTGCTGGATGGCCTTGTGCATGTCCGAGGCCGCCGACTGCGGGAACGCCTGGTCCCAGGAGAGCTGGAACGACGGCGCGTCGGCGACCAGGTCGTACTGGAAGCGCGAGTACTCGGGCGTCGCGGAGGTCTCGATGAACTGGTCGGTGTTGGTGGTGGTGGTGAGGTTGCCGACGTCGAGCTGCGCCTTGACGAACTCGTCGGAGTACATGAGCTCGAGGAACTCGGCGACGGCCTCGGGGTGCTTGGTCTTCTTCAGCACCGAGTAGTAGTTGTTGGTGTTGCCGGCGACGTTCTTCGGGTCGCCCTTGCCGCCCTCGACGGCCGGGAAGGCGGAGTAGCCGAGGCCCTTCTCGGCGAAGTCCGGGTGGTCGGTGAGCTGCTGGGAGTAGTACCAGGAGCCCATCAGCTCGAAGCCGGCCTTGTCCTGGGCGACCAGCGCGACGGAGCCGCCGTTGGTGTACTTGACGGAGTCGTAGTTCTTGCCGAAGGCGCCCGCGTCGACGAGCTCCCTGATCATCTTCAGGGCCTTCTTGCTCTCCGGGGCCTCCCAGGCGCTCTTGTCGCCGTCGAGGGCTTTCTGGAAGAGCTCCGGGCCGGCTATGCGGTCGTACAGGTACTGGAACCACATCTGGGTGGGCCAGACGTCGCCGCCGCCGAGCGCGATCGGGGTGACGCCCTCGTCCTTCAGCTTCTCCACGGCGTCGAGCAGCTCGTCCCAGGTCTTCGGCGGCTGGACGCCCGCCTTCTTGAGGACGTTCTTGTTGTGGAAGAGCAGGACCGGCTGCGTGCCGCGCATGGGGATGCCGTACGGCTTGCCGTCGACGACCGCGTTGTTGAAGACGGAGGGGAGGAACTTGCTCTCCAGGTCCGGGTTCTTCTTGATGAAGTCGTCCAGCGGGAGGAGCAGGTCGGCCTTGACGAACGGCTTGATGCTGCCGCCGCCCCAGTTGAAGAAGACGTCCGGAGCCTGCGGGGTGCTGATGATCGTCTGAAGCTTCTTCTGGTAGTCGGCACCGGGGATGGTGTCGAGGACCGCCTTGACGTCGGACGTCTCGTTGAACTTGTCGACGATCTGCTTCTCGATCTTGTTGGTGGCGTCCCCGTAGACAAGGATATGGATCTTGCCGTCGTCCGCCGACGCCCCGCCGTCGCCGCCACCGCAGGCCGACAGACTCAGGGCGAGGGCGAGCGTCGCACCGGTGGCGATCAGTCTGGGCAAGCGCGCACGTGTCTTCATCGTTCGCCTTTCGAAAGTTTCGGCGTCATCGCCGAAAGTCCATGCCGAGGGACAGTAGGTCAGACGGGAGTTGGGGTCAACGGTCGGGTCACGACTCGGCCAAACCGTTATCGAGAGGCGGTGCTCTATCCTGCGGGTATGCGTGAAGACGACGAGGCGAGCGGGCGTGTCACCCTGGCTGCGGTAGCGAAAGAGGCCGGGGTGTCGATGCCGACAGTTTCGAAGGTGCTCAACGGCCGTTCGGATGTCTCACGCGCGACGCGCGCCAAGGTGGAGAAGCTGCTGGACCTGCACGGCTACCGCCGGCGCGTGCAGCCCGCGACCCGCTACCCGCTCGTCGAGATCGTGTTCCACGAACTGGAGAGCGTGTGGGCGATGGAACTGATCCGGGGCGTGGAGAACGTCGCGAAGGAGAACCGCGCGACGGTGGTGCTCACCGAGAGCGGCACCCGGCACACCCCCGCCCCGGACTGGCTGCCGGGCGTGCTGCAGCGTCGGCCGCTGGGCGTGGTGCTGGTGTTCTCCAGCCTGCCGCAGGACATCAAGCGTCAACTGCGGGCGGCGGCCATCCCGTTCGTCGTCATCGACCCGGCCGGCGACCCCGACCCGGACGTGCCGTCGGTGGGCTCCGCCAACTGGGCCGGCGGTCTCGCCGCCACCCGGCACCTCACCGAGCGGAACCACCGGCGGATCGCCATCATCACCGGCCCGGGCGACATGCTCTGCTCACTGGCCCGCCTCGACGGCTACCGCTCGGCCATGGCGATGGCGGGCCTGGAGGCGGACCCCCGGCTCACCCGCTTCGGCGACTTCCACGTGCAGGGCGGCTTCGAGCACGCCATGGAGCTGCTTCAGGGCCCCGACCGGCCCACGGCGGTCTTCGCGGGCAGCGATCTGCAGGCGCTCGGCGTACTGGAGGCGGCCCGCGTCAAAGGGCTGCGGGTCCCGGAGGACCTCTCGGTGGTCGGCTACGACGACGTGCCGCTCGCCCAGTGGTCCAGCCCGCCGCTCACCACGGTCCACCAGCCGCTGCGGCACATGGCCGAGGAGGCGGCCCGCATGCTGCTGCGCCCGGACGACCCGGGCGCGGCGGCCCAGCGCATCGAGCTGGCGACGCACCTGGTGGTACGGCAGAGCACGGCCCCGCTCGACAGCTAGGGCGACCCGGGCGTCAGTGCGTGGAGCCGCGCTCCCGGCGCAGGCGGCGCAGAACGACACCGAGGTCCAGCGCGGCCGTCAGGGCGAGGACGCCGCACACCACGGCGAGGAGCGTCAGCGGGCCGCGTCCGGGGCTGTCCCCGGCGTCGGAGCCCGCCGCCCACACCGCGAACAGCACCGTGCCCGCGACGAAGAGCGGCAGGAAGACGGAGGACAGCAGCAGCCGCAGCTTCAGCGGGCTGCGCGCGGTGACCGGCTCGGTGCCGGACCGCGGGTACCTGCTGCCGATCATCCCCGAGCGGGCACGGGAGACCGGCTCCCGGCCGGAGCCCGTACGGGGCTCGTGGGGAGAGGAACCGGCACGGCTGTCGGGCACGGCCACGCACCTCCTTCACCTCGTGGTCCGCATCGGGTAGCCCCCGTGGCGGGCGGCAAACCGCCGCCGTCTCGATCCCGCCCGCCCGGATACCCGGGACCGGACCGAGACGGCCGGAGGAGGTGGCCGGGCATGGTGAGCGCGTCGGTGACGGTTCCGTCGGGAGCGGCGGCCCTGCGCGGTGATCTGGAGCTCCCCGTGGGGGCGCGCGGGGTGGTGCTGTTCGCGCACGGCAGCGGCAGTTCACGGCTCAGCCCGCGCAACCGGGCCGTCGCCGGGGTGCTGCGGAGAGCGGGGTTCGGCACGCTGCTGCTGGACCTGCTGACCGGTGCGGAGGAGGACGAGGACGCGGCGACGGGCCGGCACCGTTTCGACATCGGTCTGCTGGCGGGCCGGCTGGCGCACGCCGTGGACTGGCTGGAGGACCGCCCGGACGCGGCGGACCTGCCGGTGGGGCTGTTCGGGGCCAGCACGGGAGCGGCGGCGGCGCTGGTCGCGGCGACGGAGCGGCCGCGGCGGGTGGCGGCGGTCGTCTCGCGGGGCGGGCGGCCGGATCTGGCGGGCGACGTGCTGGGCCTGGTGGCGTGTCCGGTGCTGCTGGTGGTGGGCGGCGCGGATCCGGAGGTGCTGGATCTCAACCGCGGGGCCGCGCGGCGGCTGTCCGCACCGCACCGGCTGGACGTGGTGCCCGGCGCCGGGCATCTGTTCGGCGAGCCGGGCGCGCTGGAGCGGGTCGCGGAGCTGGCCGCCGGGTGGTTCGGCGAGCATCTGGGGTGAACGCGGGGCGGCGAGCCGCGGCGCGGAACGCTCCGCGGCTCGCCGCTGTTCTCAGCTCGTGGTGCAGGAGACCGTCGGCCAGTTCCAGTTGCCGTTGGTCTGGATCGTCACCCCCCAGTTGTTCCCGCTGCCGTTGGGCCGGGCGACGAGCGTCTGGCTGTTGGGGTAGGAGGCGCTGACGTTCCAGGTGCTCAGCACCTTCGCCGGGGACGGCACGTTCATCGTCACGGTCCAGTCGGCGGAGCCGCCGACCGAGACGTTGAGGTTGTACCGGTCGCCCCATCTGCTGCCGGCGGACAGCGTCGCGGTGCAGGAGCCGTTGCCGCCGCCCCCTCCCCCGCCGCCGGAGCCGTCGGGGGCCACCGCGCGACCGGTCTGCGGGGAGATCATGCCGGCGCACAGTCCCCGGGAGGCCAGGTTCTGCGCGATGCGCGGGATGGCGGCGATGGTGTTCGCCGGCCAGTCGTGCATCAGGATGACCTGCCCGTCGTTCAGCCGGGAGGCGGCCTGCACGATCGCGTCGGTGCTCGCGTTGTTCCAGTCCTGCGAGTCGACGTCCCAGATGACCTCGGTGAGCCCGTGCCTGGCGGCCACCGACCTCAGGGTGGAGTTGGTCTCGCCGTACGGCGGGCGGAACAGCTTCGGCGTCCCGCCCCCGGCGCTCGCGATCGCCTGCTGGGTGCGGGAGATCTCCGACTCCATCTGGGCCTGGCTCAGCTGGGTCATGTGCGGGTGGGTGTAGCTGTGGTTGGCGACCCACATGCCCGCGTCCACCTGGGCCTTGACCAGACCGGGGTTGGCGGCGGCGTACTGGCCCTGGTTGAACATGGTGGCCCGCAGGCCGTTCTGCTTCAGCGCGTTGAGCAGGTTCACGGTGCTGCCGGTCGACGGGCCGTCGTCGAAGGTGAGCGCGACGTACCCGTTGCAGGCGGCCGCCTGGGCGGGGGCGGCGCCGACGCCCGTGCTCACGGTGGCCGCCACCGTCAGTGCGGCGGCGGCCACGCCCGGGACCAGGTACCGGGAGACGGGCTGTCGCTTTCGGGTGCTCATGTGTGGGGGTCCTCCTCGTGCCGGGTCAGCCTGCGCTGCAGGACACCGACGGCCAGGTCCAGTTGCCGTTGGTCTGGATCGTCGCGCCCCAGTTGTTGCCGTTGCCGTTGGGCCGTGCGACGAGGGTCTGGCCGTCGGGGTAGGAAGCGGTCACGTTCCAGGTGGCGGAGACCTTGGCGGGGGACGGGACCCGCATGGTGACGGTCCAGTTGCTGGAGCCGCTCACCGAGACGTTGAGGTTGTAGCGGTCGCCCCACTGCTGGCCGGCCGACAGGGTGGCGGTGCAGCCGCCGTTGCCGCCGCCACCGCCGCCGCCTCCACCGCCTCCACCGCCGGAGCCCTCGCTCACGGTGATGTTGGAGCTGCCGCTGCTCTGGTAGCCCTCGGTGGCCATGATCATGTAGTTGTGGTTGCCCAGGTTCATGCCCTTGCTCGCCCAGGCGTCGAAGTGGTTGCCGCTGGTGATGGTGCCGCCGGTGCGCTTCTGCTGCCGGACGCTCCAGTACTGGTCGAAGGTGCGGGTGCCTTCGATGGAGGGGGCGTTGTACCGGGTGGTCTTGTAGATGTCGTACGTGCCGCCGTCGCTGGTGACGGTGCCCTTGTACTCGCCGGTGGGCCGGTAGGTGCCCCAGTTGTCGACGATGTAGTACTCGATCAGCGGGCCGGTGGTCCAGCCGTACAGCGTCAGGTACGCGTTGCCCGACGGGTTGAAGGTGCCGGAGTAGTTGACGGTCTTCCGGCCGCCGGTGCTCCAGCCCTTGCCGGCCACGAAGTTGCCGGTGTTGCTCCACCGGGTGCTGTAACTGCCCCCGGAGCCCAGGTCCATGGAGACCGTGCCCTGGGTGTCGGTCCAGAAGGAGTACCACCAGCCGTTGTTGGTGCCGGTCTGGTTGGTGGTGATGACGGGGGCGGCGGTCGCGGTGCCGGCGAGGAGCAGCGCGGTGAGCGCGGCGAGAGCGATCGTCCAGGCACTCCTCACGCTCATGATCAGTCGGCCGCGTCTGCGGCCGCCGGGGGGTGCGGACACATGCATGGGTGACGCCTCCTGTTACGGCTCGATGGGGAGGTCGATGCCGTGACAGTGTTGATCTGAGCGCGTCAACCGTCAACAGTTTCGGTAATAGTTTCGAAAACTTCGAGTGCCCGAGGATCGCGACACAGAGGCATACAACCAGCTCATTACGCCAGCGCGGACACTCGGGCCGTGAAGCAGTGAATGATCGCTCGGCACGCCTCCGAAGACCGACCGCTTCAGATCGAAACTTTCGTAGGACTTTTCCGTGGACGTGGAGCACGTGCGCACACAAGTGAGCCGTCGGCACGGGGACGGTGCCGGCGGCTCACGGCCGGGGGACGGCGTCAGGTGGGCGTCGTCCAGCGCGGGGCCGTCTCCGCCCATGCGGCGTCCCAGCGGGCGAGGTTGCGGCGGCGCAGCACGAACCTGGACACGGCGTGCACGGCGGTCCCCGCGAGGGTGACGCCGATCGCGGCGAGCAGCGCCCAGCCCGCGGTGCGGCTGCGGACCTCCTTGCCGGTCAGCGGCGCGCCGGTCGCCTCGCCCTCGGCGGTGATCCAGATACGGACGGTGCTGCCGGCGGTCAGCCCCGGCGTGACCTCCGCCCGGGTGACGCGGGTCCGTCCCTCTCGGGTGACGACCCGGACCTCGACCGGGTAGCGGGTCTTCTTCTCCTCGTCCGAGCCCGGCTCCGGGTGCCGGGGGGCGTCCGCGACGAGGGTCGCGTCGGTCAGGTGGCGCGTCTGCTGCTGGTGGCGCGCCAGGTCCTGGTAGTGCCGGTGGGCGGCGTCGCCCACCAGGGCGGCGGCCACGGGGGCCACGGCCAGTACGGCGATCAGCACCCCGAGGCCCAGCCAGGCCTGCACCCTGTCGGTGCGGCGGCGCAGCGGGTTGGACCGCCAGCGCCAGAACAGGGGGCGCGGGGGCGGACCGGGGGGCGGCTGTGCCACGGGTGTCCCACCCGCCACGTCACGGCTCCTTCCGGTAGCGGTCGCAGGCAGAGGTCGGGTCAGAGGGCGCCGTCGGCCGGCGGATGGTGGTGCGCGGCGGCCAGCAGGCCGGCGGCGCCGCGGACGGCGGCGGTGTGCGGGGACGGCACGGGCTGCACCGGGCAGTTCAGGCCGCTCGGCAGACCGCCGGTGATCTCGGGGCGCAGCGCTCCCCCGCCGGCCAGCAGCACGCCGCGGCGCAGCGCGGTGCGGGTCAGCGAGGTGCGGTCCTGCCGCAGCATCGCCGTCACCATGCCGACCACCGCCTCGGTGATCAGTTCCGGCGGTGTGCCGTCGGACAGGTCGGCGGTGCCCAGCGCGGTGCGCCGGGCGTCGGTGACCGCGCCGTCGGCGAGCAGCACCACCTCGGTGAGGTGCGCGCCGATGTCCACCACCAGCAGCGGCCGGACGTGGTCGGCGCCCGCGGCCAGCGCGACCGCCCGCGCGCCGGGGACCGTCAGGACGGCGCGCGGGCGGAGCACCTCCACGGCCGTGCGGGCCGCGGTGCGGAACGCCGGCCCGTCGAACACCGGGGAGGTGACGACGACCAGCGGGCGGCCGGTCCTCGGCACCCGGTGGCCGAGCAGCCGGTCCAGCATGCGGGCGGTGCCGGGGGTGTCGACGATGGTGCCGCGCTGGATGGGGTGGACGGCCCCCGAGCCGGGGAACGTCACGGTGGGCACGTCCAGGACCGTGCCCCGTCCGGCGATGAACGCGCGCGTGCGGGCGCTGCCCAGGTCGAGAGCGAGACCTGGGCAGCGCCCGCACAGCGGCCGGTGCCGGTGCCGTACGGGAGCCGGCCGGGGGTGCCGGACCACGGTCACCGGCCGGCCTCCCGCACCTGCTGGCAGCGCCCGCAGTAGCGGGCCTGGGGGACGATCAGCAGGCGGTGGCGCTCGACCGGGCGGCGGCAGAGGTGACAGACGCCGTAGCTCCCGGAGTCCATCCGGGCCAGCGCCTCCTCGACGTCGGCGAGCACCATGCGGGCCGAGGCGGCGAGCTTGACGCCGACCTCGACCTGCGCGGCGTCCTCGCGCACGCGGCGGTCGTCGGCACGGCTCGTCGTGGCGAACTGCCGCAGTTGCTCCTCGCGGAACAGCCGCTGCTCGTGCAGGTTCTCACGGAGCGCGGCGAGGTCCTCGGCGCTGAGGATCTCGTCGTGCTCGCCGATGGTCTGGTGGGTCACCACTGCACCCCTCGGGCAGAGCGGGATGGACGGACGGACGGGGGCGTCTCAGGCCGCGCGGCGCTGGCAGCCGACGCAGTACCGGGTGTGCGGCAGGATCTCCAGCCGCTCCGGCGGCACCGGCTTCGAGCAGCCCAGGCAGGTGCCGTAGGTGCCGTCCTCGACGCGCGCGAAGGCCTCGTCGATCTCCTTGAGGACCCCCTTGATCGCGTCCTTCTGGTTCGACATCAGGTGGTCGCCGGGGCTGTCCCCGGTTTCGTCGAGCGCCTTGAGCTGCGCGAGCCTGGTGGTCCGCGCGTGCTCCAGACGCCGGCGGACCTCGTCCGCGGCGGGGTTCGCGGTGCGGGGTTCGGTGCGGGGCAGGTCGAGCGACACGTGTTTCCTCCTGGGGGATGTACGGGGTGACGCTTCCACCATGACCTGAGCCGTCGTGCCTTCCCATCGGGCGCGGGACCCATCTGTGCGGGGTCCGAGGACCCACCCCGTACGGCATGGGCCCGGCGGCCGGCGGAAAATGGGGCGCGCGGCCCATCGACCGGGCCGGGGTCCCCGGGCAGGCTGGCCGGTGTCCGCCGGGACCAGGGGGTCGCTGCCGCATCAGGGGACGCGGTGACCGACAGTAGAGGCAGACGAGAAAGAGGAAGGCGTGACCTCCGTGTCCCTGTACTGGCGGATCTTCGGTCTCAACGCCGTGGTGCTCGGCAGCGCCACGGCGCTGCTGTTGTGGGCTCCGGTGACCGTGTCCGTGCCGGTGCTGCTGACGGAGGCGGTGATCCTCGTCGGCGGTCTGGGCGTGATGCTCGTCGCCAACGCGGCGCTGCTGCGCATCGGTCTGGCCCCGCTGGACCGCGTGACCCGGCTGATGACCACCGTCGACCTGCTGCGCCCCGGCCAGCGGCTGCCCGTGCGCGGCGGCGGCGAGGTGGCCGAGCTGGTGAGCGCCTTCAACGCGATGCTGGAGCGCCTCGAGGGGGAACGCGCCGCGAGCAGCGCCCGTGCCATCCTGGCCCAGGAGGGTGAGCGTCGCCGTATCGCCCAGGAGCTGCACGACGAGGTGGGGCAGAGCATGACGGCCGTGCTGCTGGCGCTGAAGCGGGCGTCCGACGAGGCGTCGGAGCCGCTGCGCGAGGAGCTGCAGCAGGCGCAGGAGATCACCCGCGGCAGCCTGGACGAGGTGCGGCGGCTGGTGCGCCGGCTGCGCCCGGGGGTGCTGGACGATCTCGGCCTGGTGAGCGCGGTGACCTCGCTGGCCACGGAGTTCTCCACCCACACCGGGCTGCGCGTGGTGCGCCGCTTCGATCCGGACCTGCCCGCCCTGGACCACGAGACGGAGCTGGTGCTCTACCGGGTGGCGCAGGAGAGTCTGACCAACGCCGCCCGGCACGCCGAGGCCCGGTCCGTGGAGGTGACGCTGCACGGCACCGAGGAGGGTGTCGTGCTGGAGGTGGCCGACGACGGGCGCGGCATCGGCGCCGCCCGGGAGGGCGCGGGACTTCGCGGAATGCGTGAACGCGCCCTGCTGATCGGGGCCACCCTGGACGTCCGGAGCCCGGACGTGGTCTCCCGGACAGGAACCGGTACCCGAATCCGGCTGACCGTGCCGGCCGTCAGGAAGCAGTCATGAACGACCAGGACATCCACGCCGACCGCCCCGCGGACACGATCCGCATCCTCCTCGCCGACGACCACGCTCTGGTGCGCCGCGGCGTCCGGCTCATCCTCGACCGGGAGCCGGACCTGGAGGTGGTCGCCGAGGCCGGCGACGGGGCCGAGGCGATCGCCATGGCCCGCACCCATGACGTGGACCTCGCGGTGCTGGACATCGCCATGCCGCGGCTGACCGGTCTGCAGGCGGCGCGGGAGCTGACCGCGCTGAAGCCGGGCCTGCGCATCCTGATGCTGACGATGCACGACAACGAGCAGTATCTTTTCCAGGCGTTGAAGGCCGGAGCGGGCGGCTACGTGCTCAAGTCCGTCGCCGACCGTGATCTGGTCGCCGCCTGCCGGGCGGCGATGCGGGACGAGCCGTTCCTGTACCCGGGGGCGGTGACGGCCCTGATCCGCAACTACCTGGACCGGGTACGGCACGGTGAGGAGGCTCCCGAGCAGGTGCTCACCCCGCGCGAGGAGGAGGTGCTGAAGCTGGTCGCCGAGGGACACTCGTCGAAGGAGATCGCGGAGCTGCTGTTCATCAGCGTCAAGACGGTGCAGCGGCACCGGGAGAACCTGCTGCACAAGCTGGGGCTGCGGGACCGGCTCGAGCTGACCCGTTACGCCATCCGCGCGGGGCTCGTGGAACCTTGACCGTCCACGTCCCGGGCCGTGCCGCCCGGCTTCCGCTGAAGGCCGCCGCGGCCGTCCTGGCCGCGTTCGCGGCCGTTCTGCTGACCCTCGGTTTCACCCCCGGCACGGCCCCCGCGTCGGCGGTCGCGGGAGCCCCGGCCGCCCCCGCGTACTTCCCGGCTTCCCCCGGCACGCCGACGTACTCCTCCGGCACGCAGCCGCACAGCGACGAGGGGTACGTCGCCGCCCGTACCGTGCTCGTCCGGCCGGAACGGGACGTCGGCGAGCGGAACGTCGCCGCCGGCCCGCTGCTGTTCACGCCCGCGCACACGCCGCGGGTCCCGCCCCGGCCCGCGCGCCCCGCGCCCGCGGCCGGTCACGCGCCGCCGGCCGCCGCGCACGTCCCGGCGGATCTGGGACGGGCGCCGCCCGCCGCCTCCAGCGTCTGAGCCGTCCCCTTCCCCCCTTCCGCGTGCCCGCCGACGGGCACGCGCGCCTTACTGGAGGCATCTGTGAAACGTCCCGCCCGCATCAGGGCGTTGTTCGCGCTTGCCGTGATCGCCGTGTCCGTGTTCGTCGCCGTCACCGTTCCGGTCCGTCTGGGACTGGACCTGCGGGGCGGCACCCAGATCGTGCTGGAGACCCGTTCCACCGAGACCCTCGAGGCCGACGCCGAGGCCACCGACCGCACCCTGGAGGTGCTGCGCGGCCGGGTCGACGCGCTCGGCGTCGCCGAACCGACCATCGTCCGCTCCGGCGACCAGCGGATCATCGTCGAGCTGCCCGGCGTGCAGGACCCGCGGCAGGCGGCCGAGGTGCTGGGCCGCACCGCGCAGCTCTCCGTCCATCCCGTCGAGGGGCCGGGCGTCCAGGGCGGCGAGAAGCTGCCGGAGGGCGAGCGCGTGCTGTCCGACGAGGCGGGCGAGCGGCTGCACCTCGGCAAGGCCGCGCTCAGCGGCCAGGACGTCAAGAGCGCCGAGGCCCGCTTCGACCCGCAGAGCGGGGCCGGCTGGCACGTCACCGTCGACTTCGAGGACGGCAAGGGCTGGGCGCGGCTGACCGGTGAGGCCGCCTGCAACCCGGCGGGCGACCCGAAGCGCCGGGTGGCCATCGTGCTCGACAACAAGATCATCTCCTCGCCGCAGGTCGACCCGTCGGTGGCGTGCGGTGCGGGCATCACCGGTGGGTCCACGCAGATCACCGGCTCCTTCACCCCCGACGAGGCGAAGGAGCTCGCGCTGCTCGTGCACGGCGGCGCCCTGCCGGTGCCGGTGGAGACGGTGGAACAGCGGACCGTCGGCCCGACGCTGGGCGCCGAGGCCATCCGCGCCAGCGCCTGGGCCGCCGTCGTCGGCACCGCCCTCACGGCCCTGTTCGTGCTGGTCGTCTACCGCCTCATGGGCTTCCTCGCCATCGTGGCCCTGCTCTGCTACGGCCTGATCTCGTACGCCGGTCTCGCGGCCCTCGGCGCGACCCTGACCCTGCCCGGCCTCGCCGGTTTCGTGCTGGCCATCGGCATGGCCGTGGACGCGAACGTGCTGGTCTTCGAACGCGCCCGGGAGGAGTACGCCAAACGGAACCGGCCCAGCGGCCGCTCGGCCCTGACCGCCGGTTTCAAGGGCGCCTTCAGCGCGATCGCCGACTCCAACGTGACCACGCTGATCGCGGCGGCGCTGCTGTTCGTGCTGGCGTCCGGCCCGGTGAAGGGCTTCGGCGTCACGCTCGGCATCGGTGTGCTGGCGTCCATGATCAGCGCCCTGGTGATCACCCGGGTGCTCGCCGAGTTCGCGGTGGCGCGCCGCTGGGTGCACCGGCGTCCCCGGATCACGGGTCTGGCCTCCGTGGGCCGGGTGCGCGCGTACCTCACCCGGCGCGACCCGCAGCTGATGCGGCGCCCCCTCCGCTGGCTGGCGATGTCCGCCGTGGTGCTGGCCGTCGCCGCCGCGGGCATCTTCGTGCGCGGGCTGAACTTCGGCGTGGAGTTCACCGGCGGCCGGCTGATCGAGTACTCGACCGAGCAGACCGTCGACCCGGACCGGGCCCGTGCCGCCCTCGCCGACGCCGGCTTCCCGCAGGCCGTCGTGCAGTCCTCCGGTGACAGCGGCCTGACGGTGCGCACCGAGGAGCTGACCAACGAGGAGGCGGTCAAGGTCGAGGAGACCGTCGCCGAGATCGGCGGCGGGGCGGAGAAGGTCCGTGACGAGCTGATCGGGCCGAGCCTCGGCGACGAGCTGCGGCGCAACGCGCTGATCGCGCTCGGCCTCGCGCTCGCCGCGCAGCTGCTGTACCTGGCGGTGCGGTTCCGGTGGATGTTCGGCGCGGGTGCGGTGGCCGCGCTGGCGCACGACGTGGTGATCCTCACCGGTGTGTTCGCCTGGCTGGGCAAGCCGATCGACGGCGTGTTCCTGGCGGCGCTGCTCACGGTGATCGGCTACTCGGTGAACGACTCCGTGGTGGTCTTCGACCGCATCCGGGAGCTGTGGCGCAAGGACGCCAAGGCACCGCTGGCGCAGGTCACCAACCAGGCGATCCTGCAGACGGTGCCACGCACGGTGAACACCGGTATCGGTGTGATCTTCATCCTGGCCGCGCTGGCCCTGCTGGGCGGCGACTCGCTGACCGACTTCGCGCTGGCCCTGCTCATCGGCATGGTCATCGGCACGTACTCGTCGGTCCTGACCGCGTCTCCCCTCGCCATCGAGCTGGACGCCCGCACGGGCGGCGGGAAGGACGGCCGCAAGCGGGGCCGCGCAGGCGGCTCCCGCAAGCAGGCGGCCACCCGGACCGCCGAGCGCCCGCAGCGCACGGCGACGACGGGCGAACGCCTGTAGCCCTACGCGGTGCCGCCGCCGACCGGAAAGCCGGCGGCGGCACCGCGCCCCCAGGGGCGCGGTGAACTGCGCGCTCAACCCCCCACCCACCCGCACCATCCCCACAGCGCGAACGCCCGAAGGGGCGCGGGAACTGCGCGACCGGCCCCCGCCCACCCGCACACTCCCGCCCACGCGCCACCTCACACAACCGCCGCCTCCCCCTCGAACTGCGTCCGGTACAGCTCCGCGTACCGCCCACCCGCGGCCAGCAACTCCTCGTGCGTCCCGCGCTCGGCCACGCGCCCGCCCTCGACCACGAGGATGAGATCGGCCGCCCGCACGGTCGACAGGCGGTGGGCGATCACCACCGCCGTCCTCCCCTCCAGCGCCTCCCCCAGCGCCTCCTGGACCGCCGCCTCCGAGGTGTTGTCCAGGTGAGCGGTCGCCTCGTCGAGGACGACCACCCGCTGCCGCGCCAGCAGCAGCCGCGCGATCGTCATCCGCTGCCGCTCCCCGCCGGAGAGCCGGTACCCCCGCTCGCCCACGACCGTGTCCAGCCCGTCGGGCAGCGCCCGCACCAGCGTGTCCAGGCGGGCCCGGCGCAACGCGTCCCACAGCTCGGCCTCGTCCGCGTCCGGCCGGGCCAGCAGCAGGTTGGCGCGGACGGTGTCGTGGAAGAGGTGACCGTCCTGGGTCACCATCCCGACCGTGTCCCGCAGCGACGCCGCGCTCAGCTCGCGGACGTCGACGCCGCCCACCCGCACCGCCCCCGAGTCGACGTCGTACAGCCGCGGCAGCAGGGCCGCGACGGTCGACTTGCCGGCGCCGGAGGAACCGACGAGGGCGACGGTCTGCCCGGGTTCGGCGCGGAAGGAGATGCCGTGCAGCACCTCCTCGCCGCCGCGCGTGTCGAGGGTGGCGACCTCCTCCAGGGAGGCCAGGGAGACCTTGTCGGCGGACGGATAGCCGAAGCGGACGTCGTCGAACTCCACCGCGACCGGCCCCTCGGGCACCTCGCGGGCGTCCGGCTTCTCCCGGATGAGCGGGTCGAGGTCCAGCACCTCGAAGACCCGCTCGAAGCTGACCAGCGCGCTCATCGCCTCCACCCGCGCCCCGGCCAGCGAGGTCAGCGGCGCGTACAGCCGGGTCAGCAGCAGCGCCAGCGCCACCACCGCGCCCGCGTCGAGGGCGCCGGACAGGGCGAGCCGGCCGCCGAGGCCGTAGACCAGGGCGAGGGCGAGGGCGGAGACGAGGGTGAGCGCGGTGATGAACACCGTCTGGGCGGTGGCCGTCCGTACGCCGATGTCGCGGACCCGCCGCGCCCGCACCGCGAACTCCTCGGACTCCTCCTCCGGCCGCCCGAACAGCTTCACCAGGGTGGCGCCGGGCGCGGAGAACCGCTCCGTCATCCGCGTCCCCATGGCCGCGTTGAGGGCGGCGGCCTCGCGTTGGAGGCCGGCCATACGGCGGCCCATGCGGCGGGCCGGGACCACGAACACGGGCAGCAGCACCAGCGCCAGAAGGGTGATCTGCCAGGACAGGGTCAGCATCACGCCGAGGGTCAGCACCAGGGTGACGACGTTGGCGACCACGGTGGACAGGGTGGTGCTGAACGCCCGCTGGGCGCCGATGACGTCGTTGTTGAGACGGGAGACGAGCGCTCCCGTACGGGTACGGGTGAAGAACGCGACCGGCATCCGCTGCACATGGTCGAAGACGGCCGTCCGCAGCCCCAGGATGAGGTCCTCGCCGAGCGCCGCCGACAGCCGTCGGCCCAGCACGCCGAGGGCCGCCTCCACCACCGCGATCAGCGCGATGAGCAGCGCCAGACGCACCACCGTGTCCGGGTCCCCGCCGGACACGACGGTGTCGACCACGCGCCCGGCGAGCACGGGGGTGGCCACGGCGAGCGCCGCGGTCGCCGTGCCCAGCAGCAGGAAGAGGATCAGCTTGCGGCGGTGCGGGCGGGCGAAGGCGCCGATCCGGCGCAGGGTGTCCCGGGTGACGGGCCGGCGTTCGTCCTCGGCGGTCATGACGCTGCGCAGCTGCGCCCACGCGGTGGTCTCCATGCTCATGACGGCGACGCTAGAACCTCAACCATGATTGAGGTCAAGGACGCGGCCGCCCCGCCGCCCCGGCTCGCGGACGGCGGCCGGACTCCGGCACGGGGCGGCGGCGTCGGCGGTGTCGGCGGTGTCGGCGGTGTCGGCGGAGAGTCCGGAGGGCGCGGTCCGGTTCGCGTCCGGGCCGGCCGGCACGACCCCGTCCGACGGGTGGTGAGACCGGCCGCAGGACCGCTCGTGACCCGCCACGTGGTACGAACTGCCCTTCTGCATACGGCAGGATGAGCGACGGTGCCCACCGCAGGTCGACGCGGGTGCGGCACCAGTGGATCCCGTATACCTCGAGCAGGTGACATCACGTGACACGACATCACATACGGCCCTCGGCCCAGGAGACACGGCCGTCGGCCCAGGGGTGCGCGGGGGGTGAGCGGTGACCCGCTCCCTCACCGTGGACGATCTGGTGCACGCCGGAATCGCCCTCGCCGCCGGCTTCCTGGCGGCGTTCCTGCTCCGCATGGTCCTGCGCTGGCTGGCCCGGCACGCCGAGCGCACCGCCTGGCGCGGCGACGACATCCTGGTGGACGCGCTGCGCACGGTCGCGCCGTGGGCGGCCGTCGCGGCCGGGGCGGCCTCCGCGGCGGCGGCGCTGCCGCTGACCCGGGCCGTGCAGCACACGGTCAACCAGGTGCTGACCCTGGGGGTGATCCTCGTCGCGAGCGTGGCGGCCGCCCGGGTCGTGGCGGACCTGGTGCGCTCGGTCACCCAGTCGCGGTCCGGCGTGGCCGGGTCGGCGACGATCTTCGTGAACATCACCCGGATCCTGGTCCTCTCGATCGGTTTCCTGATCGGGCTGCAGACGCTGGGCATCTCCATCGCCCCGCTGCTCACCGCCCTCGGCGTGGGCGGTCTGGCGGTCGCGCTGGCGCTCCAGGACACGCTCGCGAACCTCTTCGCGGGCATCCACATCCTCGCCTCCAAGACCGTGCAGCCGGGCGACTACATCCGCCTGAGCAGCGGCGAGGAGGGCTACGTCGAGGACATCAACTGGCGCCAGACGACCGTCCGCGAGCTGTCCAACAACCTGGTGGTCATCCCCAACGGCCAGCTCGCCAAGACGAACATGACCAACTTCATGCGGCCCCAGCAGCAGCTCACCATCCTGGTCCAGGCCGGCGTGTCCTACGACAGCGACCTGGAGCACGTGGAGCGGGTGACGAAGGAGGTCGTCGCCGACGTGATGACCGAGATCACCGGGGCGGTGCCGGAGCACGAGCCGGCGGTGCGGTTCCACACCTTCGGCGACTCGCGCATCGGGTTCACCGTGATCCTGGGCGTGGCCGAGTTCAGCGACCAGTACCGGATCAAGCACGAGTTCATCAAGCGGCTGCACCGCCGCTACCGCGAGGAGGGCATCCGCATCCCGTCCCCCGCCCGGACGGTCGCCCTCCAGCAGGGCACGGTGCTGATCCCGTCCCAGCGGGACGGATCGGCGGTCCCGGACGACATGACCACCGCCCGGCCGGTCTGACGGCGGCGGGCCGCGGCGGACGTAGGGCGCTGCGGCCCGCCGGGCCCGCGGGTACGAAGGCGGGCCCGGCGGGCCGCTCCCGCGGAATTCGGCGCGGACCCCTGTCGAGCCAGAAGCCGTCACAAGATATCTTGATGTCGAGCAATGTTGCAGACGTGGAGCGGAGCACCCGGTGACTGACTCGACCATCATCTATACGCACACTGACGAGGCCCCGGCCCTGGCGACGTATTCCTTCCTGCCGGTGGTCCAGGCGTACGCCTCCCAGGCGGGTGTCGCCGTGGAGACGCGGGACATCTCGCTCGCCGGGCGCATCATCGCCGTGTTCCCGGAGTACCTCACCGAGGACCAGCGCATCCCGGACGCCCTCGCCGAGCTCGGTGAGCTGGCGAAGACGCCCGCGGCCAACATCATCAAGCTGCCGAACATCTCGGCGTCGATCCCGCAGCTCAAGGCCGCCGTCGCCGAGCTGCAGGCCCAGGGCTACGCGCTGCCCGACTACCCGGACGACCCGAAGACCGACGAGGAGCGGGAGATCCAGGCCCGCTACGACAAGGTCAAGGGCTCGGCGGTGAACCCGGTCCTGCGCGAGGGCAACTCCGACCGCCGCGCCCCCGCCTCGGTGAAGAACTACGCCAAGGCCCACCCGCACCGCATGGGCGCCTGGACGGCCGAGTCCAGGACCAACGTCGCCACGATGGGCCAGGACGACTTCCGCTCCACCGAGAAGTCGGTCGTGATCGCCGAGGACGGCGCGCTGCGCATCGAGCTCAAGGGCGACGACGGCTCCACCACCGTGCTGCGCGAGTCGGTGCCCGTCCTCAAGGGCGAGGTCGTCGACGCCTCCGTGATGCGCGTCGCCGCGCTGCGCGAGTTCCTCGCCGCGCAGGTCGCCCGCGCCAAGCAGGAGGGCGTGCTGTTCTCCGTGCACCTGAAGGCCACGATGATGAAGGTCTCCGACCCGATCATCTTCGGCCACGTGGTGCGCGCCTTCTTCCCGAAGACCTTCGCGCAGTACGGCGACAAGCTCGCCGCCGCCGGTCTCACCCCGAACGACGGCCTGGGCGGCATCTACAAGGGCCTGGAGAGCCTGCCCGAGGGCGCCGAGATCAAGGCGTCCTTCGACGCCGAGCTCGCCGAGGGCCCGGACCTGGCGATGGTCGACTCCGACAAGGGCATCACCAACCTGCACGTCCCCTCGGACGTCATCGTCGACGCCTCCATGCCGGCCATGATCCGCACCTCCGGCCACATGTGGGGCCCCGACGGCCAGGAGGCCGACACCCTCGCGGTGCTCCCGGACTCCTCCTACGCCGGCGTCTACCAGGCCGTGATCGACGACTGCCGCGCCAACGGCGCCTACGACCCGTCCACCATGGGCTCGGTCCCGAACGTCGGTCTGATGGCGCAGAAGGCCGAGGAGTACGGCAGCCACGACAAGACCTTCGAGATCCCCGTCACCGGCACCGTCCGCCTGGTCGACCAGAACGGCGACGTCCTCATCGAGCAGGCCGTGTCCGCCGGTGACATCTTCCGCGCCTGCCAGACCAAGGACGCGCCGATCCGCGACTGGGTGAAGCTGGCCGTCACCCGCGCCCGCGCCACCGGCGACCCGGCCGTCTTCTGGCTGGACGAGACCCGCGCGCACGACGCCAACCTGATCGCCAAGGTCGAGCAGTACCTGCCGGAGCACGACACCGAGGGCCTGGACATCCGGATCCTCGCCCCGGTCGAGGCGACCAAGCTGTCGGTGGAGCGCATCCGCCGCGGCGAGAACACCATCTCGGTCACCGGCAACGTGCTGCGCGACTACCTGACCGACCTGTTCCCGATCCTGGAGCTGGGCACCAGCGCCAAGATGCTGTCGGTGGTCCCGCTGATGGCGGGCGGCGGTCTGTTCGAGACGGGCGCGGGCGGCTCGGCGCCGAAGCACGTGCAGCAGCTGGTCAAGGAGAACTACCTGCGCTGGGACTCCCTCGGTGAGTTCTTCGCGCTGGTGCCGTCGCTGGAGCACTACGCGGCCACCACGGGCAACGCGCGCGCCAAGGTGCTCGCCGACACCCTCGACCGCGCCACGGCGACCTTCCTCAACGAGGACAAGTCCCCGACCCGTCGTCTCGGCGGCATCGACAACCGCGGCAGCCACTTCTACCTGTCCCTGTACTGGGCGCAGGAGCTGGCCGCGCAGACCGAGGACGCGGACCTGGCGAAGGCGTTCGCGCCGCTCGCGGAGAGCCTCGCGGCCAACGAGGCGAAGATCGTCGAGGAGCTGAACGCCGTCCAGGGCAAGCCGGCCGAGATCGGCGGCTACTACCAGCCCGACCCGGCCAAGGCTTCCGCGGTCATGCGCCCGTCCACCACGTGGAACGAGCTGCTGGCGTCCCTGAGCTGACCCGGACGCCCCCCTCGCTCCGCCCCGGCCGGCGACCCGCCCGGCCGGGGCGGAGCCGTCTCCCCTGCCCCGGGGCCGGGCCCGGGGGCCGTTGTCAGTGGCGTGTGGCACCTTGATCGCCGTACACCACCGACAGCACCTTCGGAGCAGCGCATGACCGTCGTGCCACCCTCGTTCGACCTCCTTCCCGGCGATCCCGCCTCCCCGGTGATCCTCCACGTGCCGCACTCGGCGCGGGAGATACCGGTGGACGTACGGCCCGGGATCGTCCTGGACGACCCCGCGCTGGAGCGGGAGCTGGACCACATCACCGACGCGCACACCGCGGTGATCGCCGAGGAGGCGGCCCGGGCGGCCGGGGTCACGCCGTGGCGGTTCGTCAACCGGCTGTCGCGGCTGGTCGTGGACCCGGAGCGGTTCCCCGACGAGCGGGAGGAGATGCTCGCGGTCGGCATGGGCGCGGTCTACACGCGGACCACGCACAAGGACGTCCTGCGCCCCGGCGGCTTCGACGCGGAACCACTGGTCGAGCGGTACTTCCACCCGTACGCGCGGGCGATGACGGAGGCGGTGGCGGACCGGCTCGCGGCGACCGGGCGGTGCGTGATCGTCGACGTCCACTCCTACCCGAGCGCCCCGCTGCCGTACGAGCTCCACGGTGACGGGCCGCGCCCCGCGGTGTGCCTCGGCACCGACTCCTTCCACACCCCGCCCGCCCTCCTCACCGCCGCCCGCGAGGCGTTCGCGCCGTGCGGGGAGACGGGCCTGGACAGCCCGTTCGCCGGCACCTACGTACCGCTGGACTTCTACGGCACACGGGCGGAGGTGTCGGCCCTGATGGTGGAGATCCGCCGGGACACCTACATGACGGAACCGGGCGGCCCCGCCCACGAGGGCCTGCCCCGCCTGGCGTTGGCGCTGGCGGCACTGATCGACGCGGTGTGAGGCGGCCTCCCGCCGCGTGGCGGGACGCCGCTGGACGGGACGCCTGAGGACACCCGCCGCCCGGGGCCACCCGTCGACCCGGGCTGCCGTCGACCCGGGCTGCACGGCGCGAGGCCGCGGGCGGCCTCGTCCAGGCGGCCGGGGCGCGTCGGCAGGCCGGTCAGGCGCGGAGCCACTCCGTCATGACGACCTCGTCGGCCGTGTGCAGACGGAGGGCGAACGGTCCGGACGGGGTCGTGGCCGCGGTGAAGCGGCCCATGTCGTCGGCGGTGACCGTGGCGGCCGGGCGGGGGCCGTCCAGGACCTCGATGCGGGCGGGGCCCGGCGGCAGGACCTGGCCGATGAGACCCTCCTCGGTCAGCTCGACGTCCAGCGTCACCTCGCCCGCGCCGAACGTCAGCATGCGCGGGACGGCCGCCGCGCCCCGCACGGGAATCGCGTCGACGAGCGAGTCGAAGGTCAGCTCGGCGACCCGCGCGTCCAGGTCGCGCAGCGCGAACGCGTCGACGGCGCTCTGCAGCAGCGCCGCCGGCACCGGGTCCAGGACGGCCGCGGCCTGCCGCAGCTCCTCCTCCAGCAGTTCCTCGTCGGCGCCGGGGCCGTCGTCGAAGCCCGCGCCGTCGTCGTAGCCCATGCCGTCGCCCATGCCGCTCATGCCGTCCCCCGTGTCTCCAGCCGGGCCCGCAGCCGGCGCAGACAGCGCTGGCGCATCGGCCCGATGCTGCCCACCGCGATGTCGAGCGCGGCGGACACCTCCTGATAACTGGGCGGCGGCGACGCGATCAGCACCCGCAGCAACTGCCTGCACCTCTCGCCCAGTTCCTCGAACGCCTGCCACAGCCGCCGCACCCGCTCCCCCTGCGCGGCGGCCTCCTCCGTCTCCAGCAGCGCCTGTTCGGGCTCCCCGTCCTCGCTGACCGTGTCGAGCAGCCGCGGGTCGTCCGTCAGGACCAGCCGCCGCGCGTCGCGGTGCACCTTCAGGCACTCGTGGCGCGCGGTGCTGGCCAGCCAGGAGCCCGCCTTCTCCGGCTCGCGGATGCGGTCCAGGTGCTGGGTGAAGCGGAACCACACGGTCTGGTAGACCTCGTGGGCGTCGGCGTCCGAGAGCCGGTGCGCGCGCACCACGGACCAGACCAGCGGGCCGAGCCCTTCCACAATCGCCTTCCAGGCCGCCGCGTCGCCGTCGACAGCGGACCGGACCAACGCGCCGACTTCCGAACGCTCCACGGTGCCACCCCTCGTGTACGGCACGTCATGGTACGCCGTGGAGGGCATGGTTCCGGTCGTCATGGCCGCGCGGCGGGCGCCGGGACGCGTACGGGGCGCCAAGTGGGCGGCAGCAGCGCGGGCTTGCGCGCCCCGCGCACGTCCACGAACGCGTCGACGCAGTCCATCAGCTGCCGCCGGGCCGCGCGCGGGTCACGCTCTCCCCGCGCCGTCATGTGGGAGGCGATCATGCCGACCGCGACGGGGGTGGCGAACGAGGTGCCGCTCCACTGGGCGAGCCCCTCGAACATCACCTGGTCCGGCTTGGCGGACCCGTCGTCCTCGCTCAGCACGCCGGTGTGGCGCGGGTGGTGGCAGGTGCAGGCGTAGTCGAAGCCGTAGCGGCAGGCGTCGTAGGTGGAGTGCTGGTACACGTACGGCACGGGCGACCCGAAGCCGGTGAGGGCGCTGACCAGCCGCTCGCCGGGGGCGTACGCCCTCACCCAGGCGCCGTGGTTGCTGAAGCAGGCGTCGGACTCACCGTCCGCGCGCAGCGCGCCGACCGACAGCACGGCGTCCTCGTAGCCGGGCAGGTCCGCGTAGGCGGCGGGCCAGAAGGGCGTGGCGCTGCCGTTGTTGCCCGCGGCGGCGACCAACAGAGTGCGGCGTGCGCGCAGTTCGCGCATGAAGGCGTCGACGCCGAGGAGGCCGTCGGTGCGGCCGTTCGACGTGCCGGCGGAGAGGCTGAGGACGTCCGGCCAGCCGCCCGCGTCGACGGCGTCGAAGAGCTTCTCGCCGAACTCGTGCTCCAGCACCGCCCCCGCGTCGTTGAGGGCGCCGCTGACGGTGATGTCGGTGTGCGGGGCGACAGCGGCGACCAGTCCGGCGATGAACGTGCCGTGGCCGCAGTACTGCTGGAGGATCCCGTCGTCGTCGCACTCGGCGACCTGGGCGTCCCCCCGGGTGCGGGCGAGCGGCGGGTAGGAGCGGTAGTCGTGCATCAGCCCGGTGTCGACGACCAGGACCCGCGCGGCGTCCCCGGCCGGGTCGCCGTCGGTCCCGGCCACGCCCGGGTTGGGCAGGGCGTCGCGCGCCACGGGCACCGGCTCGTCGCCCGGGCAGGCGTTGACGGCGATGTGGACCACGTGGTTGCGGCTGACCATGCGGCGTCCGGCGCGGCCCTCCACCGCGGCGAGCGCGCGCAACGCGCCCTGGACGGCCGGGTCGCCGCCGGCGTCGCCCTCGCCGGGGTCGGACACCCGGATGCGGACGACGCCCGAGCGGTTGGCCGCGGGGCCCAGGCGGCGCACGCGGTCCGGCACGCCGGCGGCGAACGTGGTGAAGTGACCGCGCACGGTGTCCTCGACGACCTGCGCCTCCTCCCCCTCCCGGGCCAGGACGACGCCCTTCTCGTAGAGGAACTCCCCGGTGTCGTCGGGTCCCACGGCCAGCGGGACGTCCGGCATGGAGCGCTGGATCTGCCGGAACTGCTCACGGAAGCGCTGGGGTGGCATGGCGTGTCCTCCACTGGGCGACGGGGGCCGGAGCCGCGGAGCTGTCGTGAAGAAGAGTCTCCGGGCCGTCCCTTGATACAACGCCGTACCTGTGAGGCGTGGGCGCGGACCACTACCATCGGGGAGGTGACAGCGGGAAGCGACGCGGTGCAGGACCTCCTTCCGCTGGTGTTCGCCGCCCCGAACGAGGCGCTGACCCGGGCCGAGTCCGTGCTGCGCCACCGCCCGGCTCCCCTGCACGCCTCCGTCGCCCACCAGGTGATCGGCATCTGGCAGCGGGACTTCGGGGACATCCGGCTCGCCCTGCGTCATCTGCGCAGGGCGCGGGACTGGGCGGCGCGGGCGGACTCGGCGGACCGGGAGGCGGACGTCCTCGCCACCCTCGGGGTCGCGTTGGTGCACTCGGGGCGCACCCGGCAGGGCCTGGACGCCCTGGGCCGGGGCGTGCGGCGCGGCACCGGCCACACCCGTGCCCGGGTGCTGTTCCGGCGGGCGTACGCGTGGTGGGTGCTGGGCCATCACAAGGAGGCCCTGGAGGACGTACGGCGGGCCGTTCCGGTGCTGCGGCAGGCCGGGGACGTGATCTGGACGGCGCGGGCGCTGACGCTGCGGGCGACGGTGCATCTGGCACTGGGCGCGGTGGAGCGGGCGGAGGCCGACTTCGCGTCGGCGGAGGACCTGTGGGCGGTCACGGACCAGGAGCACGACAAGGCGGACGCGGTGGAGAGCCGCGGGCTGGCCGCCTTCCGCTCCGGTGACGTCCCGGCGGCGCTGCGGCTGCTGGACGAGGCGGAGGAGCGGTACGCCAAGCTGGGCACGCCGACGTTCATGCTGAGCATCCGGCGCTGCGAGGTGCTGATGGCCGCCGGTCTGGCGGCGGAGGCGCTGGCCGAGGCGGACACGGCGATCGCCGAACTGGACTCCATCGGCGGGCAGTCGACGCGCAAGGCGGAGCTGCTGCTGGCGGCCGCGCGGGCCGCCCGGCAGGCCGACGACCCGGGGACGGCGATGGCGCGGGCGGGACTCGCCGTGCGGCTGTTCGCGGGGCAGCGGCGCACCTGGTGGGAGGCGCACGCCCGGCTGGTGCTGACCGGGGCCCGGCACGAGGCCGGGAAGAGGTCGGGCAGGCTGGTCGCGGACGCGGCGGCCGTGGCGGAGCGGCTGGCGGAACTCGGCGCGCCGGCCGCCCCGGAGGCGTTCCTGCTGGCCGGGCGCATCGCGCTGGACCTGGGCCGGACGGCGGACGCGGAGCGGCACATGGCGGTGGCCGCGCGCAGCCGGCGCGGCGGGCCGCCGCTCGCGCGGATGACGGGCTGGGCGGCGCAGGCGCTGCGCGCGCGGGCGGCCGGTTCCACGCGGGGCGTGCTGGAGGCGTGCCGGCGCGGGCTCGACGTGCTGGACGACCACCGGATGACGCTGGGCGCGTCGGAGCTGCGGGCGCGGGCCACCGCGCAGGGCGCGGAGCTGGCGGCGCTGGCGCAGCAGGCCGCCCTGCGGTCGGGCGGGCCGCGGCGGCTGCTGGTGTGGAGCGAACGCTGGCGGGCCACCGCGCTGTCCGCGCCGCCGACGCGGCCGCCCGCCGACCCGGAGCTGCTGAGTCACATGACCGCGTACCGGGAGATCGCGGCCCGCGCCGAGGAGGCCCGGATGGAGGGCAGGCCGGTGCCGGCCCTGGAGCGGGAGCAGCGGCGTCTGGAGCGGGCGATCCGCTCCCGCACCCTGCACATGCGGGGCGAGGCGTCCGGCGACGACACCCGCTTCGACGCCGGCCGTCTGCTGGAGCGTCTGGGCGACGGCGTGCGGCTGGTGGAGCTGGCGGTGGTCGACGGGCGGGTGCAGGTGCTGCTGTGCGGGCAGGGCCGGGTGCGCCGGTTCGAGGCGGGGCCGCTGGCGGCGGCCGAGACGGAGGCCGAGCATGTGCAGGCGGGGCTGCGGCGGCTGGCCCATCCGGGGGCTCAGGCGCGGCTTCCGGTGGTGGAGGCGGCGGGCCGACGGCTGGAGGAGCTGCTGCTGGGGCCCGCCGCGGCGCACCTGGGCGACGGGCCGGTGGTGATCGTGCCGCCGGGGCGGCTGCACCGGGTGCCGTGGGCGCTGCTGCCGTCGCTGCGGGAACGGGTCGTCAGCGTGTCGCCGTCGGCGAGCAGTTGGCTGCGGGCGCGGGAGACACGTCCGCCGCGCGGCGGACGCCAGGTGCTGGTGCGCGGTCCGGGTCTCGCCACGGGCGGCGCGGAGGTGACCCGGCTGGCCGCCCGTTACGGCGGCGCGACGGTGCTGGAGCACCGGGACGCGACGGTGCCGCGGGTGCTCGCGGAGCTGGACGGGGCCGGACTGGCGCACATCGCGGCGCACGGCGCGTTCCGCACGGACGGCCCGATGTTCTCCTCCCTGCGGATGGCGGACGGCCCGCTGATCGTGCACGACTTCGAACGGCTCGGCCGCAGTCCGTACCGCATCATCCTGTCCTGCTGCGACACGGCCCGCTTCGCCACGGTCGGCGCGGACGAACTCCTCGGCCTGGTCACGGCGTTGCTGCCGTTGGGCACGGCGGGCGTGGTGGCGTGCAGCGCCCCCGTCAACGACGCGGCGGTCGTCCCCCTGATGCTCGCCCTGCACGAGGGCCTGGCCGCGGGCCTCCCCCTCCCGGAGGCCCTCCGCGACGCCCGGGCGGCCCTCCCCCCGGACGCCCTGCACCGGGCCACGGGGTGGGCCTTCACGGCGTTCGGAGCGGCGTGAGGACGGCGGTGGCGTGACGGACAGGCCGGGCGGCGGGTTCTTCGGTCGCGGGCGGGTCGCGGCGCAGGTGGGCGGCCTTCACACGGTCGGCCGTCGTGGAGAACCGCAGCACGCGGGCGTCGGGGTCCCAGTGGTGGACCATCGTGCTCAAGTGCGGGTGGCCGCTGTGTCTCACCGTGGCGAGCGTGCCGAACAGCCCGCCGGCGAGCATCTGGGAGAGGGCGTCGTCGCAGAGGGAGCGGGGTCCCGGCCGTCTGGTCACGTCCCGGGGAACACCCGTGGTGCGGCGTTCACTTCCCCGGCGTGCGTCAGGGGGCCCGCCGACACCCGGCGGACCCCCTGCTCCCGCATCGTCGGGACGACAGGATTTGAACCTGCGACCCCTTGACCCCCAGTCAAGTGCGCTACCAAGCTGCGCCACGTCCCGATGCGGCTCCCGCGGCGAACCGCGTGATCTCGCAGGTCAACCCTACCGTATGCGGAGGGGAGGGTGGGCGGGGTCCCACGGAGGCAGCCCTCACCAATGTCCTGTCAAATGGTTGACAGGACAGGCGGGCGGGCCCGAAGGTGGGCGGGCAGGACAGGACCCGGCCGGAGAGAGGCAGTCATGGTGGATGCGCTGGGCGTCGCCGTCGTCGGATTCGGCTGGATGGGGCGGGTGCACACCCAGGCGTACGCGCGGGTGGCGCACCACTTCCCCGGGCTGCCGCTGCGTCCGGAGCTGGTCACCGTCGCCGAGGAGGTGCCGGGGCGGGCGGAGGAGGCCGCCGCGCAGTTCGGGTTCGCGTCGACGACCCGCGACTGGCGTGACGTGGCCGCCGACCCGCGCGTGCGCGCGGTCAGCGTCACCGCGCCGAACTTCCTGCACCGGGAGATCGGCGTCGCCATGGCCGAGGCCGGCAAGCACCTCTGGATCGAGAAGCCGGTCGGGCTGACGGCCAAGGACGCCCGGGCGGTCGCGGACGCGGTCGCCAAGGCCGGTGTCCAGGGAGCCGTCGGCTTCAACTACCGCAACGCGCCCGCCGTGGAGGCCGCCCGCGAGCTGATCGCCTCCGGCGGGATCGGCACGGTGACGCATGCCCGCGTCCGGTTGTTCAGCGACTACGCGGCTCACCCCGAGGGCGCGCTGACCTGGCGCTACGAGCGGGAGCGCGGCGGCAGCGGGGTGCTGGGCGACCTGGCCTCGCACGGCGCCGACCTGGCCCGCTTCCTGCTCGGCGACATCGCGTCCCTGACCGCCGACACCGCGATCTTCCTCCCGGAGCGGGCCCGCCCGGCCGCCGCCACCGCGGGCCACTCCCGTGCGGCCGGCGGTGAGCCGGGGCCGGTGGAGAACGAGGACTACGTGAGCTGCCTGCTGCGGTTCGCGTCGGGCGCGCGGGGCGTGCTGGAGGCCTGCCGGGTCTCCGTGGGCGAGCAGAACAACTACGGCTTCGAGGTGCACGGCACCGAGGGGGCGGTGTTCTGGGACTTCCGCCGGATGAACGAACTGGGCGTCAGCCGCGGCACCGGCTACCAGGACCAGCCGGTGAGCACCGTGTACGTCGGCCCGGGGGACGGCGAGTTCGGCGCGTTCCAGCCGGGCGCGGCCAACGCCATGGGCTACGACGACCTGAAGGTGATCGAGGCGTACCGCTTCCTGCGGTCGGTCGCCGAGGGCGTTCCGTACGGCGCCACCCTCGCGGACGCGGTGCACAGCGCCACGGTGCTGGACGCGATGGTGCGGTCGGCGGAGGACGGGGTGTGGGTGGACGTGCCCGGGTGACACGCCCGGCGGCCCCCGGCCCTGACGCTCACCCCGCCGCCCGTGCGTCCTCCTTGCGCCCCAGCCACACCTTGACCGGCACCAGGACCAGCCACCACCACATGGCGGCGGGCCCCACCAGCAGGGCCAGCGGAATGGACACCACGAACACCGCCACGGTGGCCCCCAGGTCGAGGGCGTAGAGGAACTCGTCGCGGACGGGTCCGGCGTCGCCGCGCAGCCAGGGCCGGCGGCTGATGACGGCGGCGAGGGCGAGGTGGACGGCGCCGAGGGAGGCCACCGCCGCCGAGTAGATGACGACGGAGGCGCGTTCGCCGCCGTACTCGGAGACCAGGGCGGTGGGGAACGGCAGCAGCGCGGCGAGGCCCAGACCGAGGACGGTCAGCCAGATCACGTCGGCGTCCACCTGCCGCACCGGGCGGAAGAGGGCCCGGTGGTCGCGCCAGAAGCCGGCCAGCACGGCGAGGGTGATCGCGTAGGCGCCCAGGTTGGGCAGGAGGTCGCCGAGCGCCTCGTGGAACCCCTCGGAGTCCAGCCCCTGCGGCACGCGGAGGTCGAGGACCAGCAGGGTGATGGCGATGGCGAACACGCCGTCGGAGAGCGCCACCAGCCGGTCCGGCCCGCCTTCCGTGGTCGGTTTCCTCATGCGCACGACGGTAGGCACGGCGGGCCCGGCGCGGGGCGGTACACGCCCGGCGGGTCACCCGGCCACGGCGGGGGCGGGCATGTTGTAGGGGGTGACCACCTGGATCGCGGACGGCAGGGTGGGTCCGGCGGGCGGCAGCGCGCCGTGGGCGCGCATCACCAGGTGGCAGGCCTCGCGCAGGTCGTGCCGCAGGTCGTGGTGGAGGACGGCGGAGAGCCGGTGCTCGCGCAGCAGCCGGGTGTTGTCGTGGTCGAGGTCGTGGGCGATGAACACGGCGCACTCGCGTCCGGCGTCCTCGAAGGCGCGCAGGGTGGCGATGTTGCCGCCGCCGATCGAGTAGACCGCGCGGATCTCCGGGTCGCGTTCCAGGGCGGCGCGGACCAGGTCGTACTGGGTGGCGTCCAGGCCCTGGCCCTCGGCGATCTCGACGAGGGTGCGCCCGGGGTGCCGGGCGCGCATGGTGCTGCGGAAGCCCATCTCGCGCTCCTCCTCGTTGCGGAAGAAGCCGCTGGAGAGGCTGGTGAGCACATTGCCGGGCCGGTCGCCGAGCCACTGGCCCATGAGGTAGGCGGCGGTGGCGCCGGCCGCGCGGTTGTCGCTGCCGACGTGGCCGACGCGGGCGCTGACCGGCAGGTCCGTCACCAGGGTCACGACGGGGATGCCGGCCGCCGCGAGCCGGCCGACGGCGGCGGTGACCTCGGGGACGTCGGGGGCCTTGAGGAGGACGCCCTGGGAGCCGCGGCGGGCGATCCGGTCGAGGACGGCGACCAGTTCCTCCGCCGGGCCGGTCTCCCGGAAGTGGAAGCGGGAGCGCACCACCGCCGGGTGCAGGGAGGGCAGTTCGGCCTCCAGGGCGGTGCGGACGGCCGTGGAGAAGCGCTCCGGCGACTGCATGACGATGTCCACCATGAACGTCCGGCCGACCAGGCGGACCTGGGTGCGCTGCCGGTCCAGGTCGGCGATGGCCCGGTGCACCTCACGCGCGGTGCTCTCCCGCACCCCGCCGCGGCCGTTGAGCACCCGGTCCACCGTGGCCTCGCTCAATCCGGCCTGACGTGCGATGTCCCGGATCGGGAACGGGTGGCCCATGCGACTGCTCCTGAGGGTTTTTTGATGGGTTCCTGATGGTGGTGCGAGGGGTTTGTTCTGACAAGAATGACATCACCCGCGTCGCTCCGTGACCCGAAGGGACGATTCCATGTCCGCATCGTCTTCCGTGCAGACCCCCGCGCCGGCCGCCTGGCTGTCGGAGCGGGACTGCGATCTGGACGCCTTCCGCGCCCTGGTCGAGCAGTCGACCGACGCCTCCTCCTACCCGCTGGCCTCCGCCGTCGAGCGGAACGTGCTGCTCTACGACGCCGAGCGGCTGGCGCTCGCCGACCGCCGCGCCGCTCAGGCCGAGCTGGTCCGCGCCCTCGCCGACGGCCCCGGCATCGTGGTGATCCGCAGCGCGTTCTCCGACACGTCGGTGGTGGACCGGACCACCGCCGTGTTCGACGCCCTGATCTCCCAGCAGCGGGCCTCGGGCGCCGCCGCGGGCGACCACTTCGCCGCGCCGGGCGCCAACGACCGGGTGTGGAACGCCCTGGAGAAGGCCGCGCTGCACGACCCGGAGGCGTTCGCCGACTACTACGCGAACGACATGATCGCCCTGGTGTCCACGGCCTGGCTGGGCCCCGGCTACCAGGTGACCTCGCAGGTCAACGTGGTCAACCCGGGCGGCGCGGCGCAGACCGTGCACCGCGACTACCACCTGGGCTTCCTCTCCGACGCGGCCGCGGCCGCCTACCCGGCGCACGTGCACCGCCTCTCCCCCGTGCTCACCCTCCAGGGCGCCGTCGCGCACTGCGACATGCCCGTGGAGTCCGGGCCGACGATGTACCTGCCGCACTCGCAGAAGTTCGAGGCCGGCTATCTCGCGTGGCGGCGGCCCGAGTTCCACGCGTACTTCGAGGAGCACCACGTCCAGCTCCCGCTGGCCAAGGGCGACGCCGTGTTCTTCAACCCGGCGCTGTTCCACGCCGCCGGCGCCAACCGCTCGGCGGACATCCGGCGCGCGGCCAACCTGCTCCAGGTGTCCTCCGCGTTCGGGCGGGCCATGGAGACCGTGGACCGCGAGGCCGTGGTGGGCGCCGTCTACCCGGTGCTGCTGGCGCGCAAGGCCGAGGGCGCCTCGGAGCAGTGGCTGGAGAACGTGATCGCGGCGAGCGCCGAGGGTTACCCGTTCCCCACCAACCTGGACAACGACCCGCCGGTCGAAGGGCTCGCCCCGCCCTCCCAGGCCGACGTGGTGCGCCGTGCGCTGCGGGAGGGCCGGACCGCGCGCGCCCTGCGCGACGAGCTGCGGGCCTGTGCCGCGCGGCGCGCGAGCTGACCCGGAACCGGAAGAACCCGGAAGAGACCCGAAGGACACCGAAGGACATCATGGGACTTCTCGACGACAAGGTCGTCCTCGTCAACGGCGGCAGCCAGGGTGTGGGTGCCGCCGTCGCACGGGCCGCGGTGCGCGAGGGCGCGGTCGTGGCGGTCAGCGGCCGCCGCCCGGAGCCGGGCGAGGCGCTGGTCGCCGAACTTGCCGGACAGGGCGGCAAGGCCATGTTCGTACGGGCCGACCTGGCCGACGCCGAACAGGCCAAGGACTCCGTCGCCCAGGTCGTGCGGGCGCACGGACGGATCGACTGCCTGGTCAACTCCGCCGGGCTGACCTCGCGCGGCACGCTCCTGGACACCACGCCGGAGCTGTTCGACCAGCACGTCGCCATCAACCTCAAGGCGCCGTTCTTCGCCATGCAGGCGGCGGTCGCGGACATGGTGCGGCGCGCCGAGCCCGGCACGATCGTCAACATCATCACCTCGTCCGCGCACGGCGGGCAGCCGTTCCTCGCCCCCTACGTCGCCGCCAAGGCGGGCCTGATGGGCCTGACGCGCAACGCGGCGCACGCCCACCGGTGGGACCGGATCCGGATCAACGGCCTGAACATCGGCTGGACCGCGACCGAGGGCGAGGACGCCACGCAGCGCGCCTTCCACGGCGCCGGCGACGACTGGCGGGAGCGGGCCGCCGCGCGGCTGCCCCTGGGCAAGCTCGGCCAGCCGGACGAGATCGCCGACTTCGTGGTCCTGCTGCTGTCCGACCGGTCCGGGGTGGTCACCGGGTCCGTCATCGACTGGGACCAGAACGTCCTCGGCGGACTCGACTGACCCTCCCCCGGGCCCGCCCGCACCGACCGGCCGCACCGACGGCACCACCCGCACCCAAGGAGCACCGCCCCATGCGCATCGGAATCCTCGGCCTCGGCCGCATCGGCGCCTTCCACGCCGAGACCCTGTCCGGGCTCGACGCCGTCGAGTCCCTCGTCGTCTCCGACCCGTTCGCGGACGCCGCGAAGGCCGCCGCGGAGCGCTTCGGCGCGCAGGTCGCGGACTCCCCCGAGGCGGTGCTCGCGGCCGGGGTGGACGGCGTGGTCGTCGCCGCCGCCACCGACGCCCACCCGGGGCTGATCACGGCCTGCGTGGAGGCGGGCGTCCCCGTCTTCTGCGAGAAGCCCGTGGCCCGCACCATGGCCGAGGGCGTCGAGGTGCTGAAGGCCGTGGCGGGCCGGGACGTGCCGGTGCAGATCGGCTACAACCGCCGCTTCGACGCCGGTTTCGCCGCCGCCCGCGCCGCCGTCCGGGGCGGAGAGCTGGGCACGCTGCACACCGTGCGGTCGACCACGCTGGACCCGGCGCCGCCGCCGGCCGCGTACATCGCGGCGTCCGGGGGCATCTTCCGGGACTGCTCGGTGCACGACTTCGACATCATCCGCTGGGTGACCGGCCGCGAGGTGACCGAGGTGTACGCGGTCGGCGGCAACCGGGGCGCCGGCTACATCAAGGAGGCGGGTGACGCCGACACCACCGGGGCGATCCTCACCCTCGACGACGGCACCCTCGCGGTGGTCTCCAACAGCCGTCACAATGCCCGGGGTTACGACGTCCGCATGGAGATCCACGGCTTCACCGACTCCATCGCGGTGGGCCTGGAGGACAAGCTGCCGCTGCGCTCGGTGGAGCCGGGCGTGACCTTCCCGGCCGGTGTGCCGCACGACTTCTTCATGGACCGCTTCACCGACGCCTACCGCGCCGAACTCGCCGCGTTCACCGAGGTCGTGGCGGGCGCCCGCCCGTCGCCGTGCACGATCGAGGACGCCCTCGAGGCCGGCTGGATCGCCGAGGCGTGCACACGGTCGCTGCACGAGCACCGTCCCGTCACCGTCGAGGAGGTGCGGCAGGCATGAGCGGGTCCGCTCCGCGGCCTCCGCGCATCGGGACGCCGCGGGCCGCGCGGATCACCTAGCGCTCTCGTCGCCCCGGCCCGGGCGGGCGGCCGCCGCCTGGTCGCGGTGGCCGCCCGCGGCCGCTCCCGCGCCGGGGCCTCCGCCGCCGCGCACGGCGTGGAGCGGCCCCGCGGCCCGTACGCCGAGCTGCTCGCCGGCCCCGCCGAAGGCGTTCGCCGGCCGGGTGCGCCGGCCGGGACCCGCGCCTCCCCGCTCGGCCACGGGCGGCACGGCCGCGGCGACCGCCGGGAGGGGCAGCGGGACGTGCCCGCGCGGGGCCGGCCGTACGGTCACGGCCGGCCCCGCGCGGGCACGCGCGTTCAGGCGTACAGCGGCGGCTTCTGCGCGAGGTCGACCTCCACCCGGCCGCCCTGCTCCAGCGCCCGGACGCCCGCCTCGCAGACGGCCGCGGCGGCGTAGCCGTCCCAGGTGCTCGGGCCGGTGACCTCGCCGCGGCGGGTGGCGTCGACCCAGGCCTGGACCTCGTCGTCGTAGGCCTGGGCGAAGCGGTCGGTCCAGTCCTGGGCGACGGTGCCGCCCCAGCGGCCGGCCATGTGGGTGACGAGCTGGTGGCCGTCGCCGATGCGGGCGGTGCCGCGTTCGCAGACCGCCTCGGCCTGCACCTGGTAGCCGAAGCCGCAGTTGACGAAGATCTCCACGTCGGAGAGCGCGCCCCCGTCGGTCTCCAGGACGACGAACTGCGGGTCGCGCAGTCCTTCGGGTGCGCCGGAGGAGGGTGCGGGGCGCAGCACCGTCACGGCGGTGATCTCGTGGCCCAGCAGCCAGCGGGTGACGTCGACCTCGTGGGCGACGGAGTCGCTGATCAGCATGGAGCTGGTGAAGAAGGGCGGGCTGGCCACGTTGCGGTGCCGGTTGTGCAGCATCAGCGGCCGGCCCAGCTGTCCGCTGCCCAGCAGGGCCTTGAGGCGGACGTACTCGGTGTCGTAGCGGCGCATGAAGCCGACCTGCACCCGGCGGTGGCCGAGGGCGGTTTCGGCTTCCATCACGCGCAGCGCGGAGGCCGCGTCGGGGGTGAGCGGCTTCTCGCACAGCACCGGCAGGTCGTGCGCGAACGCGGTGAGCAGCGCCGCCTCGTGGGCGGGCCCGGAGGAGGCGACGAGGACGGCGTCGACGTCCGCCGACGCCAACGCCTCGGCCGCGTCGGTGTGGGCGGTGCAGCCGTCGACGCCGGCCGCGACGGCCTCGGCCCGTTCCTCGTCGATGTCGACGACCGCGGCGACCCGCGCCCCGCTGATCACCCGGTCGATCCGCCGCACGTGGTCGGCGCCCATGCGGCCGGTGCCGACGACCGCGATGCCGAGGGGCTCGCGCCGGTTCATGTGTCGCCTCCCGGTCCGGGTGAGGGTGGTCAGGCGCCGCAGGAGCGGAGGAACTTGCGGGTGCGGACGGCGATGGGCAGCGGCTTGTCCGGCTCGCACGGGTACATGTCCTGCTCGACGATCGCGAACAGGTCCACGCCCAGCTTCTGCGCGGCCGTGAGGACCGGGCCCAGCTCCGGCACGCCGGCCGGCGGTTCGCACATCACCCCGCGCTGGACGGCGGGCCCGAAGGGGATCTCGTTCTTGACGACGTCGGCGAGGATCTCGGGGTCCACCTGCTTGAGGTGCAGGTAGCCGATGCGTTCGCCGTAGGTCTCGATCAGCTTGACGCTGTCGCCGCCGCAGTAGGCGTAGTGACCGGTGTCGAGGCAGAGGCTGACCAGGCCGGAGTCGGTGGAGTCGAGGAAGCGCTCCACGTGCTCCTCGGTGTCGATGTGGGTGTCGGCGTGCGGGTGGACGACGATGTCCAGGCCGTACGTCTCCCTCACCTCGCGGCCGAGGCGTTCCATGCCCCGGGTGAGGTGGCCCCACTGCTCGGTGGTGAGCTCCGGCGGCTCCAGGATCTCGGCGGTCTTGTCGTCCCGCCAGAAGGACGGGATGACGACCAGGTGCTTCGCGTCCATCGCCCGGGTGAGCGCGGCGACGCGGCTGACCTGCTCCCAGGTGGCGTCCCACTCGGACGGGCCGCGGTGCAGCCCGCAGAAGATGGTGCCGGCGGAGACGCTGAGGCCGCGCCGCTGCACCTCGTCGGTGAGGCGGGCCGGGTCGGTCGGCAGGTAGCCGTAGGGGCCGAGTTCGATCCAGGAGTAGCCGGCCTCGGCGACCTCGTCGAGGAAGCGCTGCCAGGGCACCTGCTGCGGGTCGTCGGGGAACCAGACGCCCCAGGAGTCGGGGGCGGAACCGACCCGGATGCGGTCGAGCGCGACTGCCATGTCAGGACGTCCCTTCGGGGGTTGCGGCCGTGGGTGCGCGGAGGTCGCCGGTTTCGGGGAGCCCCTCCGTGTCGACGCCGCGGACCTGCGCGAGCTCGTGCTTGAGCGCGGCCAGTTCCGCGCCGCCCGCCATGTGGTTGGTCAGCTCCTCGAGGCTGACCTCGCTGCGGTCGGCGCTGAGCTCCAGGGTGCCCAGGCGCAGCACGTTGAAGTGGTCGCCGACCATGTAGGCGTGGTGCGGGTTGTGGGTGATGAAGATGACGCCGAGGCCTCGGTCGCGGGCCATGGCGATGTACTTCAGGACGACGCCGGACTGCTTGACGCCGAGGGCGGCGGTGGGCTCGTCGAGGATGAGGACGCGGGCGCCGAAGTAGACGGCGCGGGCGATCGCCACGCACTGGCGCTGGCCGCCGGAGAGCGTGCCGATGGGCTGCTCCAGGTCGTCCAGGACGATGCCCATGTTGCGCAGTTCCTCGTCGGCGGTCCGCTTCATGCGGTCGATGTCGAGGCGGCGCAGCGGCCAGGGGCCCTTGGTCATCTCGGAGCCGAGGAAGAAGTTGCGCCACACCGGCATCAGCGGGACGACGGCGAGGTCCTGGTAGACGGTGGCGATGCCCCGGTCGAGGGCCTCGCGCGGGGTGGAGAACCGGACCGGTTCGCCGTCGACGAGGAACTCGCCCTCGGTGTGCTGGTGCAGCCCCGAGACGATCTTGATGAGGGTGGACTTGCCGGCGCCGTTGTCGCCGAGGACGCAGGTCACCCTGGAGGGGTGGACGGTCAGGTCGACGCCGTGCAGGGCGCGGATGTTGCCGTAGGACTTGCCTGCGGCGCGGAGCTCGACCAGGGGGCGGTCCTCGCCGGCCGGGGTGTCCGTGCGGACGGCACCGTCGGTGCCGGTCGTCTTGTCGGTCATTGCGGTCACCTCCGGGTCGCCGTGCGCTGGACCCACAGATTGATGAGGACGGCGCCGAGCAGCATCACGCCGAGGAAGGCCTTGAACCAGTCGGGGTTCCAGCCGGCGTAGACGATGCCCTGCTGCACCATGCCGAACATGAAGGCCCCGAAGACCGGTCCGATCGCCGAGCCGTAGCCGCCGGTCAGCAGACAGCCGCCGATGACCGCCGCGGCGATGTAGATGAGCTCCTGGCCCACGCCCTCGCCGGACTGCACGGTGTTGAAGGAGAACAGGTTGTGCATGCCGACGAACCAGGCGCCGAAGCCGACCAGCATGAACAGGGAGATCTTGGTGAAGGTGACGGGGACGCCGACCGCGCGGGCGCTGTCCTTGTTGCCGCCGACCGCGAAGATCCAGTTGCCGTACTTGGTGCGCAGCAGGACCCAGGTGGCGAGCGCGGCGAAGACGAGCCACCAGACGACGGTGATCTTCACCTGGACGCCGCCGACCTCGAAGCTGGAGGCGAAGAGCGCCTTGGCCTGGTCGAAGCCGTCCATGTCGCTGATGCTGTCGGTGGCGACGTTGCCGGTGACGAGCTTGGTCACCGCGAGGTTCACGCCCTGGAGGATCAGGAAGGTGCCGAGGGTGACCAGGAAGCTCGGCAGCCCGGTCTTCACCAGCATCCAGCCGTTGAAGAAGCCGACCGCGAGGGACACCACGAGGGCGGCGATCACCCCCGCCCACACGTTCAGGGTGAGCTGGTAGCTCAGCATGCTCGCGGTGAGCGCGGAGGTGACGACGGCGACGCCGGCCGAGAGGTCGAACTCGCCGCCGATCATCAGCAGCGCCACGGGCAGCGCCATGATCCCGATGGTCGACGACTGGTACAGGATGTTCGCCATCGAGCTGCCGTCGCGCACCGGCGGGGCGGCGAACAGGAAGAACACCAGGACGGCGACCGCGCCGAGGAACACCCCGACCTCGGGCCGGGCGAGCAGCCGCAGCGCCAGCGGGCGCCGCGCGGTGCGGCCGTCCTTCTGCCGCTCGGGGCCGGGGGCCGGCGGTGCGGTCGCCGCCGGCTCAGCCTGTTGGGCCATGCTCATCACCGGGTGCCCTTCGCGGCGAACTGGGAGACCGCCTCGACGTTGGACTTGTCGACGAACGCCGGACCCGTCAGGACGGGCTGCTCGCCGCCGCCGCTGTAGTTGCCGTTGTTCTTGTAGAGCCACAGGCCGTCGACGGCGAGGTAGCCCTGGAGGTAGGGCTGCTGGTCCACCGCGAACTGGATGTCGCCGTCCTGGATGGCGCCGGTCAGCTCCTTGTTCAGGTCGAAGGTGGCGACCTCGGCCTTGCTGCCGGCCTCCTCGACGGACTGCACCGCGGTGGGCGCGAAGGGCGCGCCGAGGGTGACGACGTAGTCGATGGAGGTGTCCTGCTTCAGCTTGGCGGTGATGGTCGACTTCACCGACGGCATGTCGGTGCCGTTGACGTTGAGGACCTGCGTCTTGCCCTCGAAGGTCTTCTCCAGGCCGGCGCAGCGCTGGGTGAGACCGATGTTGCCCTGCTCCTGGACGACGCAGACCGCGTTCTTCGCGCCGACCTCGTTGAGCTTCTTGCCGAACGCCTCGCCCGCGACGGTCTCGTCCTGCCCGAAGAACTCCAGCAGCCCGAGGTCCTTCCAGTCGCTCAGTCCGGAGTTCAGGCCGACGACCGGGATGCCGGCCGCCTCGGCCTTGGCTATGACGCCCTTGAGCGCGTCCGGCTTGGCCAGGGTGACCGCGATGCCGTCGACCTTCTGGTCGATGGCGTTCTGCACCAGGTTGGCCTGGTTGCCCGCGTTCGGGTCGGCCGAGTAGATGAGCTTGACGTTGTCCTTGTCGGCGGCGGCCTGCGCACCCTTGCGGACGATGTCCCAGAAGGTGTCACCGGGGGCCTGGTGGGTGACCAGGGCGACCGTCATCCGAGGCGTCGAGGCCTTGCCGGCCGAGGCGTCCGCTCCGCCTTCCTCGGCCTTCTTGCCGCCGGAACCGCTGGAACAGCCGGCGAGGGTCAGGGCGGCTGCCGCCGCGGCCGCGACGAAGGGTGCGACTCTGCGGGAGCGGGGGTGGGAAGAGCGGTCCATCAGTCCTGCACCTCACTGTGCTTCACGGGGGAAAGGGCGAGGAGTCCGAGAGTCCGGTGCCCGGAACCTCGGGAGTCCGGGGGTGTGCGCCATCACACACGGCGGTTCTGCTGGGACGCGATCCAATCCCCGAAACCGCCTGCTGTCAATACTTTGTTAAGACATCATTTCACTCGCTCGTCCGAATGTAAGTACAAACTATTGACACCGCCGCCCCTCGAGACCTACACCTGGGAGGCGGCAGGTCCCCGGAAGCGCGTCCCGCCGTGGCAGGGCGTCCTGGCACCCGCATCCCCAGCAGCTCGAGGAGCGTCGCTCAATGGCCGACACACCACAGTATTTCGACCTGGTCACCATGGGTCGCATCGGGGTCGATCTTTATCCCCTGCAGACCGGGGTGCCGCTGTCGCAGGTGGAGACGTTCGGAAAGTTCCTGGGCGGCTCGGCCGCCAACGTCGCGGTCGCCGCGGCGCGGCTCGGCCGCTCCACCGCGGTGATCACCCGCACCGGGGACGACCCCTTCGGCGCCTATCTGCACGAGGCGCTGAAGGACTTCGGCGTGGACGACCGCTGGGTGACGCCGGTGGCCGCCTACCCGACCCCCGTCACCTTCTGCGAGATCTTCCCGCCGGACGACTTCCCCCTCTACTTCTACCGCCGCCCCAAGGCCCCCGACCTGGAGATCCACCCGCACGAGCTGGACCTGCCCGCGATCCGCGCGGCCGGCATCTTCTGGATCACCGGCACCGGTCTGAGCGAGGAGCCCAGCCGCACCGCCACCCTCCACGCCCTCCGGGCGCGGGCCAAGGCCGGCACCACCGTCTTCGACCTGGACTGGCGTCCCATGTTCTGGCGGGACCCGGACCAGGCCCGTCCGTACTACCGCGAGGCGCTGCGCCACGCCACGGTCGCGGTGGGCAACCTCGACGAGTGCGAGGTCGCCACCGGGGTGCGCGAGCCCGAGGCGTGCGCCGAGGCGCTGCTGGCGGCCGGCGTGGAGCTGGCCGTGGTCAAACAGGGTCCGCGGGGCGTGCTGGCCGTGCACCGGGACGGCACGCGGGCCGAGGTGGAGCCGGTGCCGGTCGAGGTGGTCAACGGCCTCGGCGCCGGCGACGCCTTCGGCGGCTCGCTCTGCCACGGTCTGCTCTCCGGGTGGGACCTGGAGCGGACCATGCGCCACGCCAACGCGGCCGGCGCCCTCGTCGCCTCGCGCCTCGCCTGCTCGTCCGCCATGCCGACCGGGCCGGAGGTCGCGGACCTCCTCGCGCGGGCCGTGGAGCCGGACGCGGCGGGCCGGCCGAGCCAGTCCTGAACGGAGCCCTTCCTTGAACCTCAGCATCCCCGACCTCACCACGGTCCGCGCCCGGCATCCCGAGGCCGTCGCCGAGGCGGCCGCCCGCCGGGCCCGCCGTCCGCTGATCGGCGACAGCGGACGGCTGATGATCGTGGCCGCCGACCACCCCGCCCGGGGCGCGCTCGGCATAGGCGACCGGCGCCTGGCCATGGCCGACCGGGCCGACCTGCTGGAACGCCTGTGCGTCGCGCTGTCCCGGCCGGGCGTGGACGGGGTGCTGGCCACCGCCGACATCCTGGAGGACCTGCTGCTGCTCGGCGCGCTGGAGAACAAGGTCGTCATGGGGTCGATGAACCGCGGCGGCCTCGCCGGGGCGTCCTTCGAGATGGACGACCGCTTCACCGGGCACCGCGCCGAGGACATCGCCCGGCTCGGCTTCGACGCGGGCAAGCTGCTGGTGCGGATCGACTACGACGATCCCGGCTCGCTCGCCACCCTGGAGTCCTCCGCCCGCGCCGTCGACGCGATGGCCGCACACCGGCTGCCGGTGTTCGTGGAGCCGTTCATCTCCCGCCGGGTGGACGGACGCGTCCGCAACGACCTGTCCGCCGAGGCCGTGACCCGGTCCATCGCCATCGCCTCCGGACTGGGCGGCACCTCCGCCTACACCTGGCTGAAGCTGCCGGTCACCGAGAACGTGGACGACATGGCGGAGGTGCTGCGCACCTCGACGCTGCCGGTGGTGCTGCTCGGCGGCGAGGTCGGCGACCAGGAGGCGGCCTACGAGCGGTGGGGCAAGGCACTGCGGCTGCCCACCGTGCAGGGCATGGTCGTCGGCCGCTCCCTGCTCTACCCGGCCGAGGGCAGCGTGGAGACGGCGGTGGACACCGCCGTCGGCCTGTTGTGACAAGCCCGTACGACGACGTACGCAGACGGAGGCACCCATGACCCATCACCTTCCCGCGGGCAAGGCCGCCGCCGGCCCCTATGCCGTGGACGTGAGCCCGCGGACCGCCGGCTGGGGCTACTCGAGCCTGCGGGTGCTCGAGCTGCCGCCGGGCGGCACGCACGCCTTCGACACCGGTGACAGCGAGTGGATCGTGCTGCCGCTGAGCGGCGGCTGCACGGTCGCCTCGGACGACGACCTCGGCCACGAGGAGTTCGAACTCACCGGACGGACGAGCGTGTTCGACGGCGTGACCGACTTCGCCTACGTGCCGCGCGACGCCCGGGCCACCGTGTCGTCGGCGGCCGGCGGGCGGTTCGCGCTGACCGGCGCCCGCTGCACCCGGCGGCTGCCCGCGCGTTACGGGCCGGCGTCGGACGTGCCGGTGGAGCTGCGCGGCACCGGGAACTGCTCCCGGCAGGTCAACAACTTCGGCGCGGCCGTCCCCGCCGGAGGCGGTGACGGACAGGGTTTCGAGTGCGACAAGCTGATCGCGGTCGAGGTGCTCACCCCGGGCGGCAACTGGTCGTCCTTCCCGCCGCACAAGCACGACGAGCACCGGCCGGGCGAGGAGTCGGTGCTGGAGGAGATCTACTACTTCGAGTTCGCCGCCCACGACGGCACGCCGGGCCTCGGCTACCAGCGGGTCTCCCCGTCCGGTCCGGGCCGTGACACGGACGTGCTGGCCGAGGTGCGCGACGGCGACGTCGTCCTCATCCCGGACGGCTGGCACGGGCCGTCGATGGCGGTGCCCGGCCACCACATGTACTACCTGAACGTCATGGCGGGCCCCGGGGCCGAACGCGCCTGGCTGATCTGCGACCACCCCGACCACGCCTGGATCCGCGACACCTGGCCCCAGCAGCCCGTCGACCCCCGACTCCCCCTCTACACCGCACCGGAGAGGTCCGCATGAGCGCCACCACCCGCCGACTGACCACCGCCCAGGCCCTGGTGCGGTTCCTGGCCGCGCAGTACACCGAGCGGGACGGCGTGCGCCGCCGGCTGATCGCGGGCACCTGGGGCATCTTCGGCCACGGCAACGTCGCCGGTCTCGGGCAGGCGCTGGTCGAGTACCGCGACGCCATGCCGTACCACCAGGGCCGCAACGAGCAGGCGATGGTGCACGCGGCCGTCGGGTACGCCCGCCAGCTGAACCGGCTCTCCGCGCAGGCGGTGACGACGTCCATCGGCCCCGGCGCGACCAACCTGGTCACCGGTGCCGCGCTCGCCACGATCAACCGGCTGCCGGTGCTGCTGCTGCCCGGCGACTACTTCGCCTCCCGCGCCGCCGACCCGCTGCTCCAGCAGCTGGAGCACCCCGTCGAGGCCGACGTGTCGGTCAACGACACGCTCCGCCCGGTGTCCCGCTACTTCGACCGGGTCACCCGCCCCGAGGCGCTGATCGCGTCCGCGCTGAACGCGATGCGGGTGCTCGCCGACCCGGCCGAGACCGGCGCCGTCACCCTCGCGCTGCCGCAGGACGTGCAGGCGGAGGCGTACGACTGGCCGGAGGAGTTCTTCGCCGAGCGGGTGTGGACGGTGCGCCGGCCCGCCCCGGACCCGGTGGAACTGGACGCGGCCGTGGCCGCGGTGCGGGCGGCGCGCCGGCCGTTGATCGTCGCGGGCGGCGGGGTGCACCACAGCGAGGCCGAGGACGCGCTGCGGGCGCTGGTGGACGCCACCGGCATCCCGGTCGCCTCCACCCAGGCCGGCAAGGGCTCGCTGCGCCACGACCACCCCGCCGACCTGGGCGGCATCGGCCACACCGGCACCGCCGTGAGCGACGCGCTGGCCCGCGACGCCGACGTGGTGATCGGCGTCGGCACCCGCTACACCGACTTCACCACCGCCTCCGGCACGCTGTTCCGCGACCCGGACGTGCGGTTCGTGAACCTCAACATCACCGGCTTCGACGCCCACAAGCTCGCCGCGCGCACCCTGGTCTGCGACGCGCGCACCGGCCTGGAGCGGCTCGCCGGGGCACTGGCCGGGCACCGGGTGGACGCGGCGTACGAGGCGGAGTACCGGGCCGGGAAGGAACGCTGGGACGGGGTCGTCGCGGCCGCCCTGCGCGCCGAGGACGACACCGCCGTGCCGACCCAGACGCAGGTGCTCGGCGCGCTGGACGCGGTGGTCGGCGACGACGACGTGGTGATCAACGCGGCCGGCTCGCTCCCCGGCGACCTGCACAAGCTGTGGCGTGCCCGCAGCCCCCGCCAGTACCACCTGGAGTACGGCTACTCCTGCATGGGCTACGAGATCCCGGCCGCGCTGGGCGTCCAGCAGGCCGCGCCCGGCACGCCCGTCTGGGCGCTGGTCGGCGACGGCACGTACCTGATGATGCCCACGGAGATCGTCACGGCCGTCCAGGAGGGCCTGCCGGTCAACGTGGTGCTGGTGCAGAACCACGGCTACGCCTCCATCGGCGGCCTGTCGGAGGAGACCGGCGGCGAGCGCTACGGCACCGCCTACCGGTTCCGCGCCCCCGACGGCTCCTTCACCGGCGCCCCGCTGCCGGTGGACCTCGCGGCCAACGCGGCCAGCCTCGGCATGGACGTGCTGCGCGCGAAGACGGTGCGGGAGCTGCGCGGCGCCCTCGCCGAGGCCCGCGCCTCCCACCGTCCGACCTGCGTCTACGTCGAGACCGACCCGACGCCGACCGCTCCCCCGGCCGAGGCCTGGTGGGACGTGCCGGTCGCGGAGGTCGCCACCCGCGAGCCCGCGCGGAAGGCCCGCGAACGCTACGACGCCCAGGTCGCCGGGCGCCGCCGCCACCTGTGAACCCGTCCCCCGCGCCCCGTCCCGGAGCCCCGACAGGAAGGCACGTCCATGGCGAAGACCGGTGACCCCGCACGCGCCGCGGCCGGCCCCGCGCTGCACTCCCTGGACTTCGCCCTGGACCGGGGCAGTCCGGTGCCGCTGTACTACCAGCTCGCCCAGCAGCTCGAAGCGATGATCTCGAACGGGGTGCTCGCGCCCGGCGACCTCCTGGGCAACGAGGTGGACCTCTCCGTGCGCCTCGGCCTGTCCCGGCCCACCGTCCGCCAGGCCATCCAGTCCCTGGTCGACAAGGGGCTGCTGGTGCGGCGGCGCGGGGTGGGCACGCAGGTGGTGCACAGCCAGGTGCGCCGCCCCCTGGAGCTGACCAGCCTCTACGACGACCTGGAGGCGGCCGGGCAGGCCCCGACCACGGAGGTCGTCCGCAACGAGACCGTCCCGGCCCCGCCCGGCGTCGCCGCCGCCCTGGGGCTTCCCGAGGGCGGGGAGGTGATCGTGCTGGAGCGGCTGCGCCGCACCCACGGCCTGCCGGTCGCCCTGCTCGGCAACTATCTCCCGGCCGGCCTGCTCGACCTGGACGGCGCCCGGCTGGAGGCGACCGGCCTGTACCGGATGATGCGCGCGGCCGGCATCACCCTGCACAGCGCCCGCCAGACGGTCGGGGCCCGCTCGGCGACCGCCGAGGAGGCGTCCCGCCTGGACGAGGAAAAGGGCGCGGCGCTGCTCACCATGCGGCGCACCGCCTACGACGACACGGGACGGGCGGTGGAGTACGGCAGTCACCTCTACCGCGCGTCCCGGTACTCGTTCGACTTCCAGCTGCTGGTCAGACCGTGATCCCGTGAACCGGGAGGCGGCCCCGGCTCGTCCTGATCGTCAGGATCGGTCACCCGGACCGATCACCCGGACGAGCGGAGGGAGCGGCGGTGGACCTCGTGACCTCCCGCCCGGCACGGGGGCGGGTGCCGGCGGCCCTCGCCGTGCTGACGGCGGGGCTGCTGGCGTTCCACCGCGCGGTACCGAACACGCCGGGCCGGGTGGGGAGCCTGCTGGAGTCGTTCCTGCCGTGGCTCGGCCTCGTCGTCGTCCCCCTGTTCCTCCACGGCCTCTTGCGCCGCGCGCCCGCCGCACTGGTGGCCGTGCTGCTGCCCGTCGCGGTGTGGACCCGCCTCTTCGGCGGGCTGCTGCTGCCCGCGGACGCGGCCGGGCCGCGCGACCTGGTCGTGGTGCAGCACAACGTCGCCGACGACAACCCCGACCCGGCGGGCACCGCCCGCGCCCTCGCCGACGCGGGCGCGGACCTGATCGCGCTGGAGGAACTGGTGCCGGACGCGCTGCCGGCGTACGAGCGGGCCCTCGGCGCGCGCTATCCGCACCACGTGGTGCGGGGCACCGTCGGGCTCTGGTCGCGGCACCCGCTGAGCGGCGCGCGGGCGGTGGACATCAAGCCGGCGGACCTCACCGAGCCGTGGAGCCGGGGGCTGCGGGCGGTGGCCGGGACCCCGCACGGCGAGGTCGCGGTGTACGTGGCGCACCTGCCGTCGGTGCGGATCGGGCCGGGGGGCCTGGCGTCCGCCCGGCGGGACGAGAGCGCCGCACTGCTGGGACGGGCGGTGGCGGCCGAGCCCCTGGACCGGGTGATCCTGCTGGGCGACCTCAACGGCACGGCCGACGACCGGGGTCTGGCGCCGCTGACGTCCCGGCTGGAGGTGCCGCGGCGCGGGTTCGCGTTCAGTTTCCCCGCCGGGCTGCCCCTCGTGCGGATCGACCAGGTGATGGCCCGCTCGGCGGCCGTCGGCCTCCTCCGCGCCCTGCCCGCCACCGGGAGCGACCACCTGCCGGTGACGGCCCGGATCACGCTCCGCTGAGACGGCCCCTACGACGAAGGCCGTATCGGAGAACTCCGATACGGCCCGACGACCTGCTGCGTCGCACGTCGGGACGACAGGATTTGAACCTGCGACCCCTTGACCCCCAGTCAAGTGCGCTACCAAGCTGCGCCACGTCCCGGTGCGCGTCGCGCGGGTGAACCGCGTGATCGCGCGATGAGCACTTTACCGCACACCCGGCGCCGGACCGAAGCCGGGCGGGGAGTCGGACCGTGAGCGGTGCGGTGAGCCGGGGCACAATCGGCCGTATGGGCACCACGGACAGCACATCCACGGACAGCCGGTCCACCGGCCGCGCGGTCGCCGGGCGCGACCGCGACGAGGAGGGACGGGCGCGCAACGCACGCCCGAGGGACGGACTCGGGCGGCCCCTGCCGTACGGCGAGGAGGGCGTGCCCCGGCAGCCGGAAGGAGTGGTGCGGCGGCCGGAGGAGAGCGTCGCCGAGGCGCAGCGGCTGCTGGACGAGGGCAAGCCGTTCCACGCGCACGAGGTGTTCGAGGACGCCTGGAAGTCGGGTCCCGGGCAGGAGCGGGAGCTGTGGCGGGGGCTGGCCCAGATGGCCGTCGGGCTCACGCACGCCGCACGCGGGAACGTGACCGGCGGGGCGCGGCTGCTGCGGCGCGGGGCGGGCGCCGCCGAGGAGTGGGCGGCGGGCGCGGAGAGCCGGCCGCACGGGATCGACCTGCCCGGGGTGATCACCTGGGCGCGGGAGCTGGCGGCGGAGGTGGAGCGCGGGGACGCCGGTCCGCCGGACCCGGGTGCGCGTGCCCCCCGGCTGCGGGGCACCGCCTGACCCGGGGTGCGGTGCGGGCGCGTCCGGGGGCGTGCGGCAGACTCGGGGCGTGCGGACTCTTCATGTGATCGGTATCGGCGCGGGCGACCCCGACCAGCTCACCCTGCAGGCGGTCAAGGCCATGCGGGACACGGACGTGTTCTTCCTCCTGGACAAGGGCGAGGCGAAGGCGGACCTGACCCGGTTGCGCCGGGACATGCTGGAGACGCACCTGGCGGACCGTGCGTACCGCGTCGTCGAGGCGCGTGACCCGGAGCGGGACCGCTCGGCGGGCGGCACCGCCTACTCCCCCGCCGTCGGCGACTGGCGCAGCGCCCGCGCCGACATCTACGAGCGGCTGATCACCGAGGAACTGGGCGAGGACGAGACCGGCGCGTTCCTGGTGTGGGGCGACCCCTCGCTGTACGACAGCACGCTCGGCATCCTCGAGGAGGTGCGGGAGCGGGGCACGGTCGCCTTCGACCACGACGTCGTACCGGGCGTCAGCAGTGTGTCGGCCCTCGTCGCCCGGCACCGCACGGGCCTCAACCGGGTGGCGCGCCCGGTGCAGATCACCACGGGACGGCGGCTGGCGGAGGAGGGCTTCCCCGAGGGGGTGGACGACGTGGTGGTGATGCTGGACGCCCACCAGCGCTTCCGCGCCTTCGCCGGCGAGGACGTGGACATCTACTGGGGCGCCTACATCGGCACCCCGGACGAGATCCTGGTCTCCGGTCCGGTCGCCGAGGCCGCCCCGCGCATCGAGCGGCTGCGCGCCGAGGCGCGGGAGCGCAAGGGCTGGATCATGGACACGTATCTGCTGCGCCGCTCCCCCGGCGAACGCTAGGTCCCGCGGGTCCGCGCGAGGACGCCGTCCAGCCGGCGCAGCACCGCCGGCACGTCGGGGAGCGCGGTGACGCCGTCGGGCAGGGGCGGGCGGCGGACGACGACGACCGGGAGGCCGAGGTCGCGGGCGGCGGTGAGTTTCGCCGAGGTCGCCGCGCCGCCGCTGTCCTTCGTCACCAGCACGTCGACGCGGTGCTCGCGCAGCAGGGCCGTCTCGTCGGCCGCGGTGAACGGGCCGCGCGCCAGCACGACGTGGGTGTGCGGGGGCAGCGGCGGCTCGGGGGGTTCGACCGACCGTACGACGAAGCTCAGTTCCGCGAGTCCGGCGAAGGCCGCGAGGCCGAGACGCCCGGTGGTCAGGAAGACCCGGCGCCCGAGTCCGGGCAGCAGGGCGGCGGCCGCCTCCAGGGAGGGGACCGGGTGCCAGCGGTCGCCGGGACCGGGCCGCCAGCCGGGGCGGCGCAGCACCAGCAGGGGCACCCGCGCGGCGGCGGTGGCGCGGGCCGCGTTCGCGGTGATCGTCGCGGCGAACGGGTGGGTCGCGTCGACGACGGCGTCCACGCCCTCCTCGCGCAGCCAGGCCGCCAGTCCCTCCGGGCCGCCGAAGCCGCCCACCCGCACCTCGCCGTCGAGCGCGCCCGGCCGGGTCACGCGCCCGGCGAGCGAGGTCGTGGTCCGGGTGCCGGGGCGGGCGGCCAGCGCGGCGGCCAGCCTGCGCGCCTCGGTGGTGCCGCCGAGAATCAGCACGTGCGGGGACATGCGCCGAGCGTACGGGCCGGGGCCCGGACGCCGGGCGGCGGCCCGTCCGCCGGTGATCACCGTCGGCCCGCATGCCCGTGCGTCTTCGCCCTACGATGACGCCGGGCGACCTAAGGAGTCATGGCCGTGGACTGGAGCATGCGGGGCTATCACGCCCAACGGTGGGCGGCGCGGGGGGCGTTGCTCGCGGCGGCGCTCGCGGTGGCGACCCCCCTGGTCTACGGCGGGCTGCGCGGACTGCTGCTCCTGGTGCTGGGGGCGGCCGGGCTGGGGCTGAGCGCGGCGGCCCTGTGGTGGACGCTGACGTTGCGCGGGCCGCTGCGGTGGGGGGCCGCGCTGGTCGCGGTGTGCGTTCCGGCGGGTCTGCTGACGCTGTTCGCGGTGACGCTGTTCTGGGCGCTGCTGGTGTCGCTGGCGCTGTGGGCCCTGGCGGTGTGGAGCGGCAGGTACGCGCTGCGCGGGACCGGCGGGCACGCCCCGGTGCGGGAGCGGCGGCTGCCGCCGCCCCGGAAGCCGGTGCTGATCATGAATCCGCGGTCGGGCGGCGGCAAGGTGGGCCGGTTCCGGCTGCGGGAGAAGGCGGAGCGGCTGGGCGCGCGGGTGGTGCTGCTGGAGCCGGGCAGGCAGCACGACGTCACGGAGCTGGCGCGGGCCGCCGTGGCGGACGGCGCGGACCTGCTGGGCGCGGCGGGCGGCGACGGCACGCAGGCGCTGGTCGCGGCCGTGGCCGCCGAGCACGACATCCCGTTCCTGGTGATCAGCGCGGGCACCCGCAACCACTTCGCGCTGGACCTCGGCCTGGACCGGGGGAACCCGGCGGCGTGCCTGGACGCGCTGACGGACGGGGTGGAGCTCCGGGTCGACCTCGGGTTCGCCGGGAACCAGCCGTTCGTGAACAACGCGTCGTTCGGCGCGTACGCGGCGATCGTGCAGAGTCCCGCGTACCGCGACGACAAGCTCGGGACGAGTCTGGAGATGCTGCCGGACCTGCTCACCGGGCAGCAGGGGCCCCGGCTGGTCGCCCGCGCCGGGGACACCACGCTGACCGCGCCGCAGGCGGTGCTGGTCAGCAACAACCCGTACCGCACCGGCGACCCGTTCGGGCTCGGGCGGCGCGAGCGGCTGGACTCGGGGACGCTCGGCGTTCTCGGGGTGAAGGTGGAGGGCGCGATCAGCGCCGCCGCGCTGCTGCTGAACCCGGACCCGGCGGGGCTGACGGTGCTGACGGCGCCGGAGGTGGTCGTCGAGACGGACCGGGACGAGATCGAGGCGGGTGTCGACGGCGAGGCGATGGTGCTGCCCGCGCCCGTGCGCTGCCGCATCGCGGCGGGCGCGCTGCGGGTCCGCGTGCCGCGCAAACGGCCCGGTGTCGCCCCGGGCCCGCCCCGGCTGGACTGGCGCCGCCTGCGCAAGCTGGCCGCGACAGTCGGCCGCACGGCGGCCCCGAGCCACCTCCACCGGCCCCGCCGCACGTCACGGCGCCTCGAGGCACCCGACCGCCTGGAGACGGCGGCACCGGGCGGCCCGCCCGGCCCCTGACCCCGGACCGGCCGGACGGGCACGCCCGAGCGCCGGAGCCACGCGCGCGTGAAGCCCTCACCGGCCCCACGCGCGCCCGGGACCTTCCGCCGTCCGGGGTCTGGCCCCCGGCCGCTCAGCGCAGCAGCAGCTGCAGTCCCCCCGCCACCGTCGCCGCGATGACCAGGTGCTCGAAGAGCCGCTGGTTGATCCGGGTCACCGCCCACGTGCCGAGGAACGCGCCGGGCACCACGAACAGCACCAGGGCCGCGTCCAGCAGCAGCGAGTCCGCGTCGATGAGGCCGAGCCCCGCGCTGAACGGCAGCTTGGACGTGTTGACGATGAGGAAGAAGAACGCCGAGGTGCCCAGGAAGCCCAGCTTCCGGAAGCCCGCGGAGAGCAGGTACATCGACATCACCGGGCCGCCCGCGTTGGCGACCATGGTGGTGAAACCGCCGAGGACGCCGTAGGACCGGGCCTTGGCACGGCCCGCCCGGGTGGTGACCCCGCCGGGTTCCGCCTCGGCGTCGGCGCGGCGCCGGCGCCACATCGTCACCCCGGCCATCAGCAGCAGGATCGCCCCGATCGAGGTCCGCACGATCCCGTCGTCCGCCCACATCAGGAAGACGGTGCCGACGACCACGCCCGCCGCGACGGCCGGGAACAGCCGCCACAGGGTGGGCCAGTGGGCGTGCCGCCGGTAGGTCAGCACGGCGAGGACGTCCCCGGCGATCAGGAGGGGCAGCAGCACGCCCGTGGACTCCCGGGCGGGCAGGACGGCGGCGAACACGGCGAGACTCACCGTGTTCGCGCCGCTGACGGCGGTCTTGGAGAACCCGACGAGCAGGGCCGCGAAGGCCAGCGCGGCGAATTCCCAGCCGGTGAGGTCCCAGAGGGTCATGGTGTTCATGCGGCGACCGATGTTACGTGCGGGCACCGGCCGCCGGTGCGGCGCGTCCCGCCGGGTGACCGCCGCGGCGGCCGTCCGTCAGTGCCGTTCGACCAGCACCGCGCTGCCCTGCCCCACGCCGACGCACATGGTGGCGAGACCCCGTCCGGCGCCGGTGCGGCGCATGCGGTGCAGCAGGGTGGTGAGGATGCGGGCGCCGGAGCAGCCCAGCGGGTGGCCGAGCGCGATGGCGCCGCCGTCGGGGTTCACCCGCTCCGGGTCGATGCCGAGCTGGTCGACGCAGGCCAGGGCCTGGGCGGCGAACGCCTCGTTGAACTCGGCCTCCTGCACGTCGCCGATGTCCCATCCCGCGCGGGCGAGCACCTTGCGGGTGGCGGGGACGGGGCCGATGCCCATGACGTCCGGGTGGACGCCCGCGGAGCCGCCGGCGACGTAGCGGCCGAGCGACTCCAGGCCCAGGTCGTTCAGGGCCTGCTCGCTGACCAGGATCAGTCCGGCGGCACCGTCGTTCATCGGGGAGGCGTTGCCCGCGGTGACCGAGCCCCCGGCGCGGAACACCGGCTTCAGCCGGCCGAGCTTCTCGAGGGAGGTGTCCTCGCGGACGCACTCGTCGGCCTCGACGACCACGCCGTCCGGTCGGGTCACCGGCAGCAGTTCGTCGTCGAAGTGGCCGTGTCTGCGGGCCTCGGCGGCACGCCGGTGGCTGCGCAGGGCGAACTCGTCCTGGCGTTCGCGCGTGATGCCGTACCGGCCGGCGACCTCCTCGGCGGTCTCGCCCATGGCCAGCAGACCGTGCAGTTCCTTCATCGCCGGGTTGACCAGCCGCCAGCCGAGCCGCGTGTCGTGCGTCTCGATGCGGTGCGGGAGGGCCTCGTCGGGGCGGGGCAGCACGAAGGGGGCGCGGCTCATGGACTCGGAGCCGCCGGCGATCACGATGTCGGCCTCGCCGGCCGCGATGGTGCGGGCGGCGGTGGTGACGGCCTCCAGGCCCGAGGCGCACAGGCGGTTGACCGTGGCGCCGGGGACGGACTCGGGGAGGCCCGCGAGCAGGGCGGCCATGCGGGCGACGTTGCGGTTGTCCTCGCCGGCCTGGTTGGCGGCGCCCCAGTGGACGTCGTCGACGCGGGCCGGGTCCAGCGCGGGCACGTCGGCGACCAGACCGCGGATCACCGCGGCGGCGAGGTCGTCGGGCCGTACGCCGGAGAGGGCTCCGCGCAGTTTGCCGATGGGGGTGCGGCGGGCGGCCGCGAAGTGGACGGGACGCACGAGGGACTCCTGATCCGGAAGCCGACGGCCGGGCTGCCGATCGGCGGCTCACTTAATTAGCACCGCTAGTTTCGGACTATAGACCGCCCGGCCCCTCCCCGGGAAGATCCCGGAGGTCACGGCCGGTCCTCCCGTACCGCCGACCGGGTTTGTCCCGGTGGGCCGGGGTACCCGCGCGTTCACGGAGTGGTCGCGGAGCGCGGCCCGCGCGGCGGTGTCGCACGCGGGTCCCGCCCTCGCGCCACGAGCGCATCGACTGGGAGGAACACCACTTCATGACCGTCGTGAGGAGCACACTTCCGGACGAGGCCCGCCGGATCTCCGGCGAGGCCCTCCAGGAGACCCTGATCGACCTGCTCGGCCTGTCCCTGATCGGCAAGCAGGCGCACTGGAACGTCGTGGGGCCGCGGTTCCGCTCGGTCCACCTGCAGCTGGACGAGGTGGTCTCGGCCGCGCGCACGCACGCGGACACGGTGGCGGAGCGCGCCTCGGCGCTCGGCGTGCCGCCGGACGGCCGCCCGGAGACGATCGCCAAGGTCTTCTCCCTGCCGGCGCCCGCGGAGGGCTGGCTGCGCGACTCGGAGGCCGTCGCGGTGATGACGGACGCCCTGGGCGCGGCGATCACGCGGCTGCGTGAGCGCATCGACGCCACCGAGAAGGCCGACCTGGTCACGCAGGACCTGCTGATCTCCATCACCGCCGACCTGGAGAAGCAGCGCTGGATGTTCGAGGCGGAGAACCACCCGCGGGAGTCCTGAGACGCCCCCGGGCGCACGACGTACGGGAACGAAGGGGCACATGATGAGCGACGCCCTCGAGGTGGACGCGCTGTGGGAGGACTTCCACCGCGTGGTGAACATGACGTCGGCCGAGCTGGCCGCCTGGCTGCGGGTCAGTGACGCCGGCGAGACCACGGAGCCGCTGCCGGACCGGGCGGGCGGCGAAACCGGGCAGCGCGTCCTGGCCATCCTGCAGAAGCGCCGCACCGACCTCACCGAGGACGACCTGCGGGTGATGGAGGAGGTCGTGGACACCGTCACCGGCGAGACCGACCTGGAGAACGAGCCGGCGGCCGAGGACGCGGACCGCCGCCACCGCCTGATGAGCCTGGGCCACGACCCGCTCAAGGCGTGACCGTGGCAGGCCGCGACGGCGAACGGGCCGTGGTGCGCGCCCTCGTCGACGCGCACGGCGAGACGTACGCGCACGAGGCGGGCATCACCTTGCAGAACACCCCGCAGCCGCTGTACCGGCTGCTGGTGCTCGCCCATCTGCTCAGCGCCCGCATCCGGGGGCCGGTCGCCGTGGCCGCCGCCCGTGCCCTGCACGAGGCAGGGCTGCGCGACCCCCGCCGGATGGCAGCGGCGTCCTGGCAGGAGCGGGTCGACGCCCTCGGCCGGGGCGGCTACCGGCGCTACGACGAGCGCACCGCCACCCAGCTCGGCGAGGCGGCCGAGCTGTTGCTGGACCGCTGGGGCGGCGATCTGCGCCGGCTGCGCGCCGAGGCGGACGGCGACGTGGACGAACTGCGCCGTCTGCTGCGGGAGTTCCCCGGTGTCGGTCCCTCCGGCGCGGCCATCTTCCTGCGCGAGGTGCAGGCGGTGTGGCCCGAGGCGGGTCCTCAGGTGGACGCCAAGGCGCTGCAGGGCGCCGGGCGGCTGGGGCTGCCGCAGGACCCGGACCGGCTGCTCGCCCTCGCGGGCGGGACGGAACCGGCCGTGCTGTCCTCGGCCCTGGTGCGCGCGGCGCTCGACAAGGACGTCGCCGAGGACACCCTGCGCGAAGCCGCGGCGCGCTGACCCCCGCTCACCTTCCTCACGGGTCGCCCCGTTCCACGGGGCGACCCGTTCCGTTCCCGGGACAACGTGATCACCGCGATGCACAATGGCCGGGTCGGTCCGTACGGGCCGGACGCGGGCGAGGGAGAGGGAGAGACCGTTGAGCGAGAGCCACACCCCGACGAGCGGCTCGGCGAGGCTGAACACCGGTGTGGCGCACAACGCGCGCGTGTGGAACTACTGGATCGGCGGCAAGGACAACTACGAGGTCGACCAGCAGGTCGGAGACCACGTCGCGTCGATCATCCCGGTCATCCGGGACATCGCCCGCGCGGACCGGGAGTTCCTGGGCCGCGCGGTGACGTATCTGGCACGCGACCGCGGGGTGCGGCAGTTCCTCGACATCGGCACCGGACTGCCGACGGCGGACAACACCCACGAGATCGCGCAGCGCATCGCGCCGGACGCGCGGATCGTCTACGTCGACAACGACCCGATCGTCCTCGTCCACGCCCGGACGCTGCTGACCGGCACGGCCGAGGGCGCCACCGACTACATCGACGCCGACGTGCACGACCCGGACGCCATCGTGGAACGGGCGTCCGCGACGCTGGACTTCTCCCGGCCGGTCGCGGTGATGCTGCTCGGCATCCTCAACTTCGTGTCGGACACGGACAAGGCCCGGGAGATCGTGCGCCGGATCATGGCGGCCGTGCCCTCCGGCAGTTTCCTGGCGCTCACCCACCCCACCTTCGACCCCGAGGTGGGCGGAGAACTCCAGGTCCCCGCGATGGAGTTCTGGAACGCGAACGCCACTCCCCCGATCACCGCCCGCGGCGCGGCGGACATCACCGCGTTCCTCGACGGACTGGAGTTGGTGGAGCCCGGTCTCGTCTCCTGCTCGCAGTGGCGCGCCGAGCCCGGGTCCCCTCTGGTGGTGCCCCAGTACGGCGCGGTGGCCGTGAAGCCCTGACCCTCGAAAGTATGATCAAACAATGTCTGACATGACCGAGACCACGCCGGGCTGGCTGTCCTCCGACGACCTGGAGCAGGCACGCGCCCAGATGCCGATCCTGTACGTCGAGGCCGTCCCCGTGCGTGTGGACGACAGCGGTGAGGTCACCAGCGTCGGTCTGCTGCTGCGCATCGGGCCCGACGGGACGGTCAGCCGGACCCTGGTCTCCGGCCGGGTGCTGCACCACGAGCGGGTCCGCGACGCGCTGCTGCGTCATCTGGAGAAGGATCTCGGACCGGTGGCGCTGCCCCGGGTGCCGGCGTCGTTGCAGCCGTTCACGGTCGCGGAGTACTTCCCCACCCAGGGCATCACCCCGTTCCACGACCCCCGGCAGCACGCGGTGTCGCTGGCGTACATCGTGCCGGTGACGGGTGACTGCCGGCCCCGGCAGGACGCGCTGGACCTGGTGTGGTTCACCCCGCAGGAGGCCGTGTCGCGGGCGGTGCAGAGCGAGATGCCGGGCGGGCACGGGGTGCTGCTGAAGCAGGCGCTGGCGCACGCGGGCTGCGTGATCTGAGGCGTACCGGCGCCCGGACCGTCCCGCGCGGAGCGGTCCGGACGCCGCGGGATCAGCTCTGCGGGTGCGTGAGGTTGGCGCCGTTCGACGGGTCGAAGACGTGGGCTTTCGACAGGTCCAGGCGCAGGTCGACGGGCGCGCCCTCCCGGGCGCGGGTGGCCGCGTCCAGCCGGGCCACGATCTGCTGGTCCGCCCCGGCGCCGGTGTCCTTCAGGCCCGAGTCCTTGGCCAGCTCGTCCAGTTCGGCGGTGCTCACCGGGCCGCCCTCGGCGCTGAAGTAGACGTACGCGTCGGAGCCCAGGGACTCCAGCACGTCCACGGTGACGGTGACGACCGGGCCGTCGGTGTCGCGGGCCAGGCTCGCGTCCTCGAACGCCTCGGGCCGCAGCCCGACGATGACCTCGCGGGGGGCGTCCCGCCGCTGGAGCTCCCGGCGCATGCGGTCGTCCAGCGGCAGGTCGCCGAGCGGGGTGCGCAGGGTGTCCGGGGTCAGGGAGGCCTGGAGGAAGTTCATCGCCGGGGAGCCGATGAAGCCGGCGACGAACAGGTTGCGGGGCGTGTCGTAGAGCTCGGCGGGGGTGCCGACCTGCTGGACCACGCCCTGGCGCATCACGACGACCCGGTCGCCCAGGGTCATGGCCTCGGTCTGGTCGTGGGTGACGTACACGGTGGTGGTGCCCAGGCGGCGCTGGATGCGGGAGATCTGGGTGCGCATCTGCACGCGGAGCTTGGCGTCCAGGTTGGACAGCGGCTCGTCCATGAGGAACGCCTTGGGGTCGCGGACGATGGCCCGGCCCATCGCCACCCGCTGGCGCTGTCCGCCGGAGAGGTTGGCCGGCTTGCGGTCCAGGAACTCGACGAGGTCGAGCACCCGGGCGGCCTCCTCGACCTTGCGGTCGATGGTGTCCTTGTCCACCTTGGCCAGCCGCAGCGGGAAGCCCATGTTCTCCCGCACGCTCATGTGCGGGTAGAGGGCGTAGCTCTGGAACACCATGGCCACGTCCCGCTCCTTGGGCGCGAGGTCGTTGACGACCTGCCCGCCGATGCGCAGGGTGCCCTCGGTGATGTCCTCCAGACCCGCGATCATGTTCAGGGTGGTCGACTTGCCACACCCGGACGGGCCGACCAGGATCACGAACTCGCCGTCGGCGATGTCGAGGTCCACGTCCCGCACGGCGAGGGATCCGTCGGGATAGCGCTTGGTGACTCCCTCGAGGACGATCTCGGCCATGGATGCTGCCTCCTTGCCGTCGGGCTCATCCCTTGACCGCGCCGGAGGTGAGGCCGGCGACGATCCGCCGCTGGAAGAGCAGGACGAAGATGATGATCGGGACGGTGATCACCACGGCGGCCGCGGCGATCGATCCGGTGGGCTGCTGGAACTGCGAGCTGCCGGTGAAGAACGCGATCGCGGCGGGCACCGTGCGCGCGGACTCGGTGGAGGTCAGCGAGATCGCGAAGAGGAAGTCGTTCCAGCAGAAGATGAACACGAGGATGGCGGTGGTGAACACGCCCGGCGCGGCGAGCGGCACGATGACCATCCGGAACGCCTGCGCGGGCGTCGCCCCGTCCACCTTGGCGGCCTTCTCCAGGTCCCAGGGGATCTCCCGGAAGAACGCCGACAGCGTGTAGATCGCCAGCGGCAGCGAGAAGGTCATGTACGGGATGATCAGCCCGGGCCAGGTGTCGAAGATGCCGATGCTCCGCTCGATGTTGAACAGCGGGGACACCAGGGAGATCGGCGGGAACATCGCGATCAGCAGTGACATCCCGATGAGCACCTGCTTGCCGGGGAACCGCAGCCGGGCCACGGCGTAGGCGGCCATGGTGCCGAGGATGACGGCGATCACCGTGGCGATGAGGGCGATGCCGATGGAGTTGACCAGGGCGCGGGTGAACTCGGAGGTCCGGAAGATCCCGCGGTAGTTCTCCAGGGTCCAGTCGGTGGGGATGTAGGTGCCGTCGGTGAGGGTGCCGGGGTCCTTGAACGACAGTGCGACGATCCACCACACCGGGAACAGGGCGTACAGCACCACCACGGCGTTGACGACGCCCCACCGCGTCGCGTGCGACCTGCCTGCGGCTGCCATCAGCGCCTCACCTCCGCGCCCGGTGCGGCGGCGCCGAACAGCTTGACGAAGGTGAAGGCGATGATCCCGACGCAGAGGAAGATCAGGACCGAGATCGCCGACCCGATGCCCAGGTTCAGCGCGGTGAACAGGTTGTCGTAGCCGAGGATGGACAGGGACCCGGTGCCGTGGGCGCCCGCGGTCAGGACGTAGATGTTGTCGAAGATCCGGAAGGCGTCCAGGGTGCGGAAGAGGAGGGCGACCAGGATCGCCGGTTTCATCAGCGGCAGCATCACCTTGGTGAACCGCTGCCAGGGGGTGGCTCCGTCGACCATCGCGGCCCTCAGTGTCTCCTCGGGGACCAGGGCGAGGCCGGCGAGCAGCAGCAGCGCCATGAACGGGGTGGTCTTCCACACCTCGGCCAGGATGATCAGCCACAGCGCCGGCCACTGCTCGGTGAGCGGGGCCTCCCCGCTGGGCAACAACTCGGCGAGGTAGCCGAGTTCGGGGGTCCAGGCGTACTGCCAGGAGAACGCGGCGACGACGGTGACGATGCCGTACGGGATGAGGACGGCGGTGCGGACCGTGCCGCGCGCGAAGATCGTGCGGTGCATGACCAGGGCGAGGCCCATGCCGAGGACCAGCTCGATGGCCACGGACACGACGGTGAGGAACAGCGTGACCCAGAAGGCGTCCCACCAGAACGGGGAGGTCAGCACCGCCCCGTAGTTGCTCAGGCCGATGAACTCGGCGCGGTCCGGGAACCGCAGGTCGTAGCGCTGGAGGGACAGGTAGACCGCGTAGCCGATCGGGTAGGCGGTCACGGCGAGCATGACGGTCACGGCCGGCGCGCACAGCAGCCAGCCGAGCCGCCGCTCCTGACGGGCGCCGGCCGACGGCGCCCTCCTGGCCTTCGCCTCGTCCTTCGCCGGCTCTGCCATGGTGCTCACGGGATCACACCCTCGGATCGCAGGGCCTCGTCGATCTGCTCCCTGATGGTGGAGACCGCGCTCTCCGGCTCGATGCCGGAGGGCGGGGACAGGGTGTGCGAGACGACGATCGACACGTTCTGGTAGGCGGGGGTGAGCGGCCGTACGCTCGCCGACTCCAGGGAGGCCAGGACCTCCTTGGAGAAGGGGTACTCCTTCATGAACTCCGGCTCGTCGTAGATGGCGCGCAGGGTGGGCGGCAGTCCGCCCTTGAGCGCCGCGGCGAGCTGGTTCTCCCGGTCCCGCAGACACAGGGCGGCGTCGAAGGCCAGGTCGGGGTGGCGGGAGTAGGCGCTGACGGCGAGGTCGATGCCGCCGATGGTGGGCCGGGAGGGGCGGTCGGCGTCCACGCGGGGGTAGACCGCCCAGCGGAAGTGCTCGAACAGCTCGGGGTTGTTGCTCCTCATCGACGGATAGACGAAGGGGTAGTTGACCTCGAAGGCCGCCACCCCCGACTCCATCGCCAGCCGGTTCTGGTCCTCCATCTGGTTGGGCAGGGAGGGGTCGGCGGCCGGCGAGCGGGCGAGGTCCCGCATGATCGAGGCGGCCCGCACGGCGGGCGGGCCGAGGGCCGGCTCGGTGGCGCTCGGGTTGAGGATGGAGCCGCCGGCGCTGTTGACCAGGGAGTTGAACCAGACGGTGAGGCCCTCGTACTGGGCGCCCTGGATCTCGACGTAGTGCGGCTTGCCCTGCCGGGCCAGGTCGCGGGACATGTCCAGCATTTCGGCCCAGGTCGTGGGCGGGGTGGGCACGAGGTCCTCGCGGTACCAGAGCAGCTGGATGTTGGTGTTGTACGGGACGGCGTAGAGCCTGTCCTTCCAGGTCGCCGTCTGCAGCGGCACCTCGAGGGTGCCCTCGGTGGCCCGGCGCTCGTTCTCGCCGGTCCACTCGCGGATCCAGCGGGCCTCGGCGAACTCGGCGGCCCAGGTGATGTCGAGGCCGAGGATGTCGAGGGAGTCGTCCTCGGCGGCGAGCCGGCGCACCAGCTGCTCGCGCTGGCCGTCGGCCTCGCGGGGCAGCCTGTTGTAGACGATCCGGTAGCGGCCCCCGGACTCACGGCTGCACCGGTCGGCGGCCTCCTGGAGGGCGCCGGAGTCGTCGGGGAAGTTGTACCAGTTGAGGGTGGGGCGGGCCCCCTCGTCGTCACCGCCGCAGGCGGCGAGTGTCGAGGCGAGCACGGTCAGGGCGAGCAGCGCCCGTGCGCGTCGCGGCCTTCTGTGACGTCCGCACCTCGCGTGCACTCGCTCCACACCCCATCTCCCAGGCGGTGCCGCGGGCGTCCGGGACCGCGACGGTGTCTCCCGGCGGAACGTTAGAGAGCAAAGAAAGCGACATCAAGGACATACGCGGACGATTCGTCCGGCTGTGTCGAGCGCGAGGGGGCGGCGGGCACGGGAGGAGGGAACACGGAAGAGGCCGCCTCGGGTGATCCCGAAGCGGCCTCCGACGTCCGTCACGTCGGGACGACAGGATTTGAACCTGCGACCCCTTGACCCCCAGTCAAGTGCGCTACCAAGCTGCGCCACGTCCCGTTGCCCGTCTGACCTGGGAATTCCCCCGGCCGAACGCGCACGGAAACCATACCGCACTCGGCACGGTGATCGCGCATCCGTTTCCTCGCGCCCGACACCTCCGGGTGACACTTGACCTCAAGTTCACTTGAGGTCGCACGATCGACGGCATGACGATCACCGAACAGCGCACACGGACGTACGGATACACCGAGCTCCCTGGCCTGATGGAGCTGATGACCGGTGACGAGAAGCACGGGCCGGCGGCGACGTCGACGCTGGACGTGCTGTGGGTGCTCTACGACCGGGTGCTCCGGGTGGACCCGGGGAGCGCGGACGACCCCGGGCGGGACCGTTTCCTGCTGTCGAAGGGGCACGGGCCGATGGCGTACTACGCCGTGCTCGCCGCCAAGGGGTTCCTGCCGGTGGACTGGCTGCCCGGCTTCGGCTCGTACGACTCCCCGCTCGGTCACCACCCGGACCGGACGCTGGTGCCGGGCGTGGAGATCGGCAGCGGGTCGCTGGGGCACGGGCTGCCGATCGCGGTGGGCACGGCTCTGGGACTGCGCGCGCAGGGCCGGCCCGGCCCCGCGGTGTGGACGCTGATCGGGGACGCCGAACTGGACGAGGGCAGCAACCACGAGGCGATCGCCTTCGCCGGTCCCGCGGGCCTCGACCGGCTGCACACGGTCGTCGTCGACAACTCCTCGGCGTCCTACGCCCGTCCGGGCGGGATCGCCGCGCGGTTCGAGGCGGCCGGATGGTCCGCCCGCACGGTCGACGGCCGCGACCACGAGGCGCTGTACGCCGCGTTCACCGCTCCGCACCCGGGCAGGCCGCACGTCGTCGTCGCCCGGGTCGAGCCCAAGGACGCATGAGCGCCCGGCCCCGCTCCCGTCACCTCACTCAACGGAAGGACGATTCCCGTGGACAGCATGCGTGATCGTTTCGCCCCTGTCGTCACCCGGCTGCTGGACGAGGACCCGCGGGTCGCCGTGGTCCTCGCGGAGGTCGGCGCGGACCGCTTCGACGAGGCGCTGCGCCGCCACCCGGACCGGGTGGTCAACGTCGGCATCCGGGAGCAGTTGCTGGTCGGCGCGGCGTCCGGAATGGCGCTGACCGGGCTGCGGCCCGTGGTGCACACCTTCGCCAGCTTCCTGGTGGAGCGGCCGTTCGAGCAGGTCAAGCTGGATCTCGGGCACCAGGGCGTGGGCGCGGTGCTGGTGAGCGCCGCCGCGTCCTTCGACTGGCCCGCCGGCGGCTACACCCACATGGCGCCGGGCGACGTGGCGCTGCTCGACACCCTGGACGGCTGGACCGTGCACGTGCCGGGTCATCCGGACGAGGCCGAGACGCTGCTGCGGCACGCGGTGGCCGCCGGTGACGACAAGGTGTACGTACGGCTGTCGCTGCAGGCGAACGCGGCCGGCCGGCCCGTGGACGGGCGGCACTTCCTCACCGTCCGGGAGGGGCGCGCGGGAGTGGTGGTCGCGGTGGGGCCGATGCTGGACCCCGTGCTCGCGGCGACGGAGGACATGGACGTCACCGTGCTGTACGCCACCACGGTGCGCCCCTTCGACGCGACCGCGCTGCGCCGGGCCACCGCGACGGCGGGGACGGACGTCGTGCTGGTGGAGCCGTACCTGGCGGGCACCTCGACGGGCGCGGCGAACGACGCGCTGGCCGACGTGCCGCACCGGGTGCTGGGGCTGGGCGTGGGGCGGGGGGAGCTGCGGCGCTACGGGCAGTTCGACGAGCACCTCGCGGCGCACGGTCTGGACGCGCGGTCGCTGCGCGAACGGATCCCCCGGTTCACCGCCGGGGGCGTGCCCGCCGGCGTCTGACCCGCCGCTCGGGCACGGGACACGCGCGGTGCGGCCGCCGGGACCCCCCTCCGGACCCGGCGGCCACGCGTGATCGGGATCATGCCACGGGGCACTGACAACCGGATGGGGCCGCATGGCCCCGAAGCCCTCAGCCCTCCGGCGCCAGCCCCAGCCGGGGGTGCGCCTCGAGCAGCCGGGACGGCGCCGCCTGCCGCCAGGAGTCGGCGAGGATGTCGCGCAGCTCGCCCTCGCCCTCCAGCGCCGCCAGCCGGACCCTCACCCACGCGAACTGCGCCTCATGGCCGGCGATCCAGAACTTCTCCGGCTCGGCGAGGGCCAGTTCGTCCCGCTCCTCCTTCGGGCAGCGCACGGCGACGGACGTCTCGTCCTCCGGCAGGGTGGCGAACATCTTCCCGGCGACCCGGAACGTGGGCATGCTCCAAGCGGTCTTCTCCGTCGTGTCCGGCAGGGACAGGGCGATCCGTCGTACGTCTTCGGCATCCGGCATGGCAGGCACGGTAGCGGCCGCCACCGACAATCACCCGGGGGGAGGCGACGGCAGCCGCTTGTAGTAGAGCGTCGTGGGCCGCAGCACCCCGCCCGGGTCCGCCGCGTAGTCCGGGATCGCACCCGCCTCGGTCCAGCCGGACGCGCGGTACAGGCGCTCGGCGGGACTGCCGGTCTCGGTGTCCAGGTGCAGCAGGGTGATGCCGTCCGCGGCCGCCGCCTCCTCCGCGACCGTCAGCAGCCGGCGGCCGAGCCCCTTCCCGCGGGCCGTGCGGTGCACCATCAGCTTCACCAGCTCCGCGCGGTGCCTGCTGTTGGGCTTGTCGGCGGGCAGGGCGAGGCTCACCGTGCCCAGCACCCGGCCGGGTTCCTCGTACGCCGTCCACACCGCGAGCCGGCCGGCGGCGACGGACGCGCACCGCTCCGTCCACCAGGCGGTCGCGGCCGCGCGGCCGAGCGGGGCGAGGAAGCCGACGGACGCGCCCCCGTCCACGGCGTCGGCCAGCAGCTCGGCCAACGCGTCGGTCATGTCCAGCAGCCGGGCGGCGTCAGGGCGTTCGACGATCACGGCCGCACCACCGCCACCACGTACCGCACGTCCTCGGGGCCGGGGCAGCGGAAGCGGGTGGGGCCCCAGACACGCAGCCGGAGGCAGTCGCCCTCGCCGAGGCGGTGCTCGGTGTCCCCGTCGGTGACGGCGAGGGCGCCTTCGAGCACCCAGATGTGCTGTTCCAGACCGGGGACGGGCGGCCGGTCGTAGGGGATGTCCGCGCCGGCGGTCAGGCGTCCCTCGACGAGTTCGCCGCGCAGTCCCGCGTGCGGCGGGGACACGGAGCGGCGGACGAAGCCGGAGGCCCTGTCCTGCCACACCGGCTGGCGGGCGGCGCGCACCACGGGCGCGGGCTCCGCCTCGATCTCGCTGAGCAGCTGGGACATGGTGCGGCCGTAGACGGCGCAGAGGCGGTTGAGCAGGGAGGCGGTGGGGCTGGTCTCGGCCCGCTCGGCCCGGGAGAGCGTGGACCGGCTGACTCCGCTGCGTTCCGCCAACTCCCCCAGGGACCAGCCGTGTTCGGCCCGGAGCTCGGTCAGCCGGGCGCCCAGGCGCACATCGACGGGATCGGGGGCGGCCCGTTCCTCCTGTTTCATATCCGGGACGATATCCCGGATATGAGCGGCTCGGAAGGGGCCCTCAGGCGCCCCCGGCGGCCGCGCGCAGCGCGTCGAGCACCGGGCGGATCAACGGGTGCCCCTCCGCGCCCCGGCGCACGGCGGCGAACACCCGGCGCGTGGGCGCCACCCCGTCGACCGGACGCACCACCACACCCGTGAGGTCCATGCCGCGCAGCGCCGACCGGGGCACCAGGGCCACGCCCACGTCGGCCGAGGCGAGGGCGACGACCGCGCGGAAGTCGTCCGAGGAGTGTTCGAGACGGGGCTGGAACCCGGCGTTCTCGCAGGCCAGCACGACCACGTCATGGCACGGGTTGCCGGGGTACGGGCCGATCCAGGGGTCCTTGGCCAGCTCCGCGAGCGGCACCTCGGGGCCGTCGGCCAGCCGGTGGGTGACGGGGACGACCGCGTCGAACGGTTCGGCGTACAGCGGGACGTGGGTGAGGCGCGGGTCGTCGGCGGGCGGCGCCCCGCGGTACTCGACCGCCACGGCGACGTCGACCTGCCGGTCCAGGACCATCGGCAGGCTGGCGTCGCCCTCGGCGTCCTGCACCCGGATGCGGATGCCGGGCGCGGACCGGGCGAGGCGGGCCACCGCGGGCACGACGACCTGCGCGATGCCGGTGGCGAAGGCGGCCACCGTGACGGTGCCGGCCTCCCCCGCCCCGTACGCGGCCAGCTCGGCCTCGGCCCGCTCCAGCTGGGCGAGGACCGCGTGGGTGTGGCTGAGCAGGATCTCCCCGGCCGGGGTCAGCCGTACGCCCTTGGCGCCGCGCTCGACCAGACGGTGGCCGGTCTCCTGCTCCAGCGCGGTGAGCTGCTGGGAGACGGCCGAGGGGGTGAGGTACAGCGCGGCGGCCGCCGCGGTGACCGTGCGGTGGTCCGCCACCGCACGGAGGATGTGGAGCCGCCGCGCTTCGATCATGGGACCGATTGTCTCAAACGGAGCGGGGCGCGACGCTCAGCCGTCGAGCTCCGCACGGGCCGCGACGAAGGCGTCCACGGCGCGGTTCACGTCGTCCGTGGAGTGCGCCGCCGAGAGCTGCACGCGGATGCGGGCCTGGCCCTGCGGCACCACCGGGTAGGAGAAGCCGATCACGTACACGCCGCGCTCCAGCAGCAGCTCCGCCATGCGTCCGGCGCGGGCGGCGTCGCCGATCATCACCGGGGCGATGGCGTGGTCGCCGGGGAGGATGTCGAAGCCCTCCTCGGTCATCCGGCGGCGGAACAGGGCGGTGTTCTCGGCCAGCCGGACGCGCAGGTCGTCGGCCGACTCCAGCAGGTCGAGGACCTTCAGCGAGGCGGCGGCGATCACCGGGGCGAGCGTGTTGGAGAACAGGTACGGACGCGAGCGCTGGCGCAGCAGGGCGACGATCTCGGCGCGGGCGGCCACGTAGCCGCCGGAGGCGCCGCCGAGGGCCTTGCCGAGCGTGCCGGTGATGATGTCGACGCGGTCCATCACCCCGTGCAGCTCGGGCGTGCCCCGGCCGCCGGGGCCGACGAAGCCGACGGCGTGCGAGTCGTCGACCATGACCATGGCGCCGTACTGGTCGGCGAGGTCGCAGATCTCGTCGAGCGGGGCGACGTAGCCGTCCATGGAGAAGACGCCGTCGGTGACGATCAGCGTGCGGCGGGCGCCGCCCTCGGCGGCCTCCTTCAGCCGGCGCTCCAGGTCCGCCATGTCGCGGTTGGCGTAGCGGAAGCGGCGCGCCTTGGACAGCCGGATGCCGTCGATGATCGACGCGTGGTTCAGCGCGTCGGAGACGACCGCGTCCTCCGGGCCGAGCAGCGTCTCGAACACGCCGCCGTTGGCGTCGAAGCAGGAGGAGTAGAGGATCGTGTCCTCCTGGCCGAGGAACGCCGCCAGCCGCGCCTCCAGCTCCTTGTGCACCTCCTGGGTGCCGCAGATGAAGCGGACGGACGCCATGCCGTAGCCCCAGCGGTCCAGGGCCTGGTGGGCGGCGGCGATCACCTCGGGGTGGTCGGCGAGGCCCAGGTAGTTGTTGGCGCAGAAGTTGAGGACCTCACCGGGGCGGCCGCCGGCGGTGACGTTCACGGTCGCGGACTGCGGGGTGCCGATGACGCGCTCCGGCTTGTGCAGGCCGGCGGCGCGGATCTCGTCGAGGGTGGCGCGCAGGTCGTCGCGCACGGTGTCGAACATACGGGGCTCCTGAGAAGGCAGATGGGTTACGCGGTCCAGTCGAGGATGACCTTGCCGCCCTTGCCGCCGGCGGCGTCCTCGAAGGCGGCCTCGAAGTCGCGGTAGGCGTAGCGGCCGGTGATCACGGGGGCGAGGTCGAGCCCGCCCTCCAGCAGCACCGACATGGCGTACCAGGTCTCGAACATCTCGCGGCCGTAGATGCCCTTGATGGTGATCATCGAGGTGACGACGCGGGCCCAGTCGACCGGGAACTCCTCGGCGGGCAGGCCCAGCACGGCGATGCGGCCGCCGTGCGTCATGTTGGCGATCATGTCGCGCATCGCCTCGGGGCGGCCGGACATCTCCAGGCCGATGTCGAAGCCCTCGCGCAGGCCGAGGGTGTGCTGCCCGTCGGCGATCGTCGACTCGGCCACGTTCAGCGCCAGCGTCGCGCCGATCTTGCGGGCGAGCTCCAGGCGCTCCTCGCTGACGTCGGTGATGACGACGTTGCGCGCGCCGGCGTGCCGGGCCACCGCGGCGGCCATCAGGCCGATGGGTCCGGCGCCGGTGATCAGGACGTCCTCGCCGACGAGCGGGAAGGACAGCGCGGTGTGCACGGCGTTGCCGAACGGGTCGAAGATCGCGGCGACGTCGAGGTCGACGGGGACGCGGTGCACCCACACGTTGGTGGCGGGGAGCACGACGTACTCGGCGAACGCGCCGTCGCGGCCCACGCCGAGACCGACGGTGGCGCGGCACAGGTGGCGGCGGCCGGCCAGGCAGTTGCGGCACTTGCCGCAGACCAGGTGGCCCTCGCCGCTGACCCGGTCACCGGGCTTGATGTCGTCGGGGACGTCCCGGCCGGTCTCCACGACCTCGCCGACGAACTCGTGCCCGAGGACCAGCGGCGTGTCGATGGTCTGCCGCGCCCAGCCGTCCCAGTTCCGGATGTGCAGGTCGGTGCCGCAGATACCGGTGCGCAGCACCTTGATCAGCACGTCGCCGGGTCCGACGGCGGGCTCCGGGACGTCCGTGAGCCACAGCCCGGGCTCCGCCTTCTGCTTGACCAGCGCCTTCAACGCTACGGCTCCTGAGGGTGAGTCCCGGGTCCGGGCATGCCGAAGCGGCCCGGTCCGGGAAGAGGAGTGGAATCGCACTGCAATCTGCCGTACGCCACCCTCACCGGTCCATCGAGGATTTCTTAAGCGCTGCCACAGCTTTGCTTCACGCGTCACCCGTCCGGGCGCGGTCCCGTGACGGTGTGCGGCCGAGGCGGCGTCGCGGCGTCCGGCCGAGGGGGTGTCACAGCGGCCGCCCGTCGCTCTCCCTGCGCCGCAGCCGGGTGACGAGTTCCGCGGCCTGTGCCTTGATGGCGGCGAGGCCGGGCTGTCCCCAGCCGCGGGGCCGGACGTCGCTGACCGCCACGGTGCCGAGCACCATGCCGGTGCCGTCGGTGAGCGGCGCCCCCATGTAGGAGCGGACGCCGAACTCGTCCACCACCGCGTTGCCCGCGAACCGCGGGTAGTCGCCGACGTCCTCCAGCACCAGCGCCTTGCCGCGGGCGATCACGTGCGGGCAGAAGCCGTGGTCCCGGGGCAGCGCCCGGCCCAGCAGGGCGCCGGTGCCGTCGCCGCGGAGGACCGGGGCGACGCCCGGGGTGTGCAGACCCGCGAAGAACTGCCCGTGCTCGCCGGGGAGGTTGACCACGGCGTAGGGCGCCCCGGTGAACTCGGCGAGGCCGCGGGCGAAGGCGTCGAGTTCGGGATCTGGGTGCTCCCCCAGTCCCAGCCGGCGCAGCCTGCGGGCGCGCTCCGGCGCCTGCCGGTCCTCCGGGGTGAGCAGCAGCCGACCGGCCGGGCGGGGCGGGTCGTAGCTCATGGGCGGGCTCCCGGGGCGTGGGCGACGTTCATGGAGGGGCTCCGTGAGGGGTGCGGGGATCACATGGGGGCGCCGTACCCCGTGGGTGTGGCGGGGGCGTGCGCGATGAGGTGGCGGACGAGGGTGAGCAGGGTCTGCACGCCGGAGCTGGAGATCCGGGCGTCGCAGCGGACGACGGGCACCCCCTCGGGGAGGTCGAGGGCGGCCCGCACCTCCTCGGGGGCGTAGCGGTACGCGCCGTCGAACTCGTTGACGGCCACGATGAATCCGAGGCCCCGCTGCTCGAAGAAGTCGACCGCGGCGAAGCACTCCTCCAGGCGCCGGGTGTCGGCGAGGATCACCGCGCCGAGCGCGCCCTCGCACAGCTCGTCCCACATGAACCAGAAGCGTTCCTGGCCGGGCGTGCCGAACAGGTACAGCACGTGTGCGGCGTCGAGGGTGAGGCGGCCGAAGTCCATGGCCACGGTGGTCTCGACCTTGTTCTCGATGCCGTCGAGTCTGTCGGTGGCGGCGCTGACGGTGGTCAGCAGTTCCTCCGTGCTGAGCGGCGCGATCTCGCTGACCGCGCCGACGAAGGTGGTCTTGCCCACCCCGAACCCGCCCGCCACCAGGATCTTGAGGGCGGTCGGGAACAGGTCGTCGCCGTGCCCGGCGCCGTCGACCCGGTCAGAGCTGTCGTCGTAGTCCATCGAGCACTGCCTCCAGAAGGGCCCGGTCCGTGGGGTGGTGGTGGAACGCGGGGGGTTCGTCGGTCAGCGCCCCCCAGTCGACGAGGTCCGCCAGCAGCACCTTGGTGACGGCCACCGGCAGCCCGAGATGGGCGGCGACCTCGGCGACCGGGACGGGGGCGCGGCACAGGTCGAGGGCCTGCGCGTGCTCGGGGCCGAGGTGACCGAGCGGGGTGGCGCCGGTGGCCCGCACCTGCGACATGAGGTCGAGGGCGACGGTCGGCCGGGTCCGGCCGTCGCTGACCGTGAAGGGGCGCACCAGCCGGCCGGCCGCGTCGTCGAGCCACGGCCCGTCACCGGCCGCCCGCACGCTCAAGGCCTCATCGCCGGGGGCTCGGCACCCTGCTGCCGGGGGGCGGTCATCAGGTACGGCCGGACGGACTTGACCAGCATCGCCATCTCGTAGCCGAGCACCGCCGCGTCGGCCTCCCGGCCGGCCGTCACCGCGAGGCAGGTGCCGGACCCGGCGGTGGTGACGAACAGCAGCGTCGAGTCGAGCTCGACGACGACCTGCCGGACGTCGCCGCCGTCGCCGAAGCGGATGCCGGCGCTGCGGCCGAGGGAGTACAGGCCGGAGGCGAGGGCGGCCATGTGGTCGGCGGCGTCCGGGTCGAGGCCGTGGACGGACTTCACCAGTCCGTCGCAGGACAGCAGGACGGCGCTCCGGGTGTGCGGTACGCGTTGCACGAGGCCGCTCATCAGCCAGTCGAGGTCGGAAACCTGGGCGGTCGGCGCATCGCTCGCCATGGTGGATCGACTCCTTGGGGTACGAAGGTCTGCGGGAGCGCTGGGGGCGGGGGTGGTCATCCGGCGGACGCGCTCCCGTCGTGCCGGGCGGTGTGGTCGGTGCGGTGCGCGGGCACGGCCGGCCGCGCGGACGCGGGGGACTCCGGCTGGGACTCCGCGAGGCTGATGCCCCGTTGGAAGGCGGCCATCAGCTGGGGGTCGTGGCCGGCGACGTGCTCGCCGTCCTGCCGGGGCGCGGGCCCGTCGCGCAGCTGCGGCGCGATGTGCTCCTGGGCGCGGCGGCGGGGCAGCCGGGGTTTGCCCATCGTGCCGCGCACCGGGGTGGTGCGGGGCACGAGCGGGGTGGGCCACGGGTCCCCGGCGCCGTCGTACCCGTCCTGCCCGTCGTGCCCGGTGGGGTGGACGCCGGGCACGGCCTCGGCGGGGGTGGGCCGCGCGGTGCGGGCGCCGCGCAGGGGCAGCGGCGGGGGTACGGCGCCGTCGTCGGGGGACGGGGCCGGGCCACTGCCGGGGCGGGCGGCCGGGGCGAGGGGCGGCGCGGGGGCGGGGTTTCCGGCCGGGATGTTCCCGGCTGCGGGGGTGTGCGTCACCGTGTTCGCCGGAGCCGGGGCGTCCGCCCGGGTGTCCACCGGGGCGGACGGAGCAGGTGGGTGACGGTCCGCCGGAACCGCGCCGGTCTCCGCCGGCGGCAGTACGGCGCCCGCCCCGGACGCCCCCGTCACGGCGGCCGGTTCGCCGCCGAGCAGGGACTGCGGGACCACCAGCACGGCCTGCACACCGCCGTAGATGTTGGTCTGCAGCCGGACGTGGATGCCGTGCCGCCGGGCGAGCTGGGAGACCACGAACAGGCCGATCCGGCCGTCGGCCAGCAGGCTGGCGACGTGCACCTGGTCGGGGGCGGCGAGCAGCGCGTTCATCCGGTCCTGTTCGCCGGTGGGCATCCCGAGGCCCCGGTCCTCGACCTCGACGGCCAGTCCGGAGGTGACGAGGTTCGCCCGCAGCAGCACCTGGGTGTGCGGGGCGGAGAACACCGTGGCGTTCTCGACGAGTTCGGCGAGCAGGTGGATGACGTCGGCGACCGCGTGCCCGCGCAGGGTGCCGTCGACCGGCGGCACGAGCTTGACCCGCGAGTACTGCTCGACCTCGGCGATCGCCGAGCGCAGCACCTCGGTCATGGGCACCGGGTTGCTCCACTGGCGGCGGGAGACGGCCCCGCCGAGCACGGCGAGGTTCTCCGCGTGGCGGCGGATGCGGGTGGCGAGGTGGTCGACGTGGAAGAGCCCTTTGAGCAGGTCGGGGTCCTCCATCTCGTTCTCCAGCTCGTCGAGGAGGGAGATCTCGCGGTGGACGAGGGACTGCAGTCGCCGGGCGAGGTTGACGAACACCTCGAGCTTCTGTTCGCTGCCGGTCTGGCTGGAGAGCCGCGCCGCCCGCACCACGGCGGCGACGGCGCCGTCGTGGGCGCGGGCGAGGTCGGCCGCGAGCTGGTCGAACTCGTCGCCGTCGCCCGCCGGTCCGGTGCGCCGGCCGCGCGGGGGCGGCGGCTCGCCGTTGCGCAGCGCCTCGACGAGAGCGTGCAGGTCGGCCTCGCGCCGTGCGGTGCCGCGCCGCAGGGCGCCCACGCGGTCGTGGACGGAGCGGGCCGCGCGCTCGGCGGCCACGGCGGCGATGACGATGCCGGCGAGGGCCACGGCGGTGGCGCCGCCGAGCACCGCCCACAGCGCCCCGGTCGGCCGCATGCCGCTGGAGCGGACGGTGAACAGCACGGCGGCGCAGGCGCTCAGCGCCACCGCGACGGGCGGCAGCACGGCGAGACGGAGGAGCTGGGACCGCAGGGGCGACTCGGGCGGGCCGGGCGCGGGGCGGGCCGGCGGACGTCCGTGCCGTCCTCCCTCGCGCCGCTCCGGCCGGGCGGCGGTGCCGTCGCGACGGGCTCCGGGGCCGGTTCCGGGGGCCTCGGGGGCGGCGCCGCTCTCGGGCGCGCGGGTCACGACCGCGGCGCCGGCCGGTCCCGGGTGGCGGGGCCCCTCGCCCCGTCGGCCCCCTCGTCCGCCTTGTGGCTGCACGTACCGGTCCCCGCTCCCTGATCCCGATCCCTACGACGCGGCCCTCGGCGCGAGGCGTCCTGCGACATGAGCCGTCGCGAGCCGTCACGCCGGGCGACCGACACTCACCGTAGTCGTCACCGCATCATGTGCGGTGGGCAGTTGACAAACTCGTGCGGACAGCATCGCGCTCTGGTATGAGGCGTCGTACGACAGACCGATAACCGTTCGACCGGATGCAACGGGAGCGGTCACGGAGCGATCAACGCTGGTCAGAAGCGGTCAGGGGGACATGCGGGGCGCGAGGGCATGGAGGTGGGCGCGGACCGGACAGGGCGCGCCCTCAGAGCATCAGCGGCCACGGAGGCGGCCCCGAAGGCGGACCGCCCCTTCGGCCAGAACATCACCTTGAGTAGCGAAAAGCGGGTGTGAACGCCCGTCAGACGCGAGGCGCCGGCGTCTGCGCGGCCGACGCCCGCAGTTGTTCGATCACGTCGTCCAGGTGCGCCGCCGCCGCCCGCGCCGCCGCGTCCGGGTCGGCGCCGGCCACCGCGTCGATGATCGCCAGGTGCTGCGGCAGGGACTGCGCGGGGCGCCCCGGGCGCAGGGCGAGCCGGAACTGGAAGCGGACCATCGGCCCGTTCAGCCGCTCGAGCTGGCGGCGGGCGACCTCCTGTCCGCTGGCCTCGACGACCAGTTCGTGCAGCCGCTGGTTGAGGGCGGAGTACGCCTCCCAGGCGCCGTCCGCGACGGCCTGCCGCATGTCGGCGCCGATCCGCCGCAGTTCCGCGCGCTGTTCCTCGCTCGCCCGGGTGGCCGCCTTCCGTGCGCACAGCTGCTCCAGCGCCGACCGGCACTCGGTGATCTGCACGGCCTCGACGACGGACACCGCGCGGATGCGGGCGCCGCGGCGGGGGACGATCTCGACGATGTCCTCGGCCGCGAGGTCCTGCAGCGCCTCGCGGACGGCGCCGCGCGTGGTCCCGTAGGCCTCGGCGAGGTCGAGCTCGACGAGCCGCTGCCCGGGCACCAGATCCCCGGAGCGCAGGGCCTGCCGGATGGTGTTCGCCACATACGCGCGGCCGGCAGCGCCCGTCAGCTTGTCCGTCACTCCATCGACCTCTTCCCTCGTCCTCCGTCGCCCGTCCCCGACGGCTCCCGCTGGGAGAACCCTAATGCGCGGCACAGGGGCGGCCTCACCCGGACCGAACCAGGTGAACAATTTCTTCTGAACATCTTGTCAACAATCTCGTTGATGATTTAGCTTCCTCGCATATTCGCATCGCCCGCCGCGTCGCGTCCCACGGCGTCACATCCGTCCGTCGCGCCACATCCGTCCGTCACGCCGTCCCCCGCCCACCGCCTCACATCCGTCCACCGAAGGAGCGACCATGTCCGCCGTCGCAGCCGTCCGGGCCCCCGGGGTCACCCGCCGCGGCTCCCAGACCGCGATCCCGTGCCTGTTCATGCGGGGAGGCACGTCGCGCGGACCCTTCTTCGACGCGCGGCTGCTGCCCGCCGAACCCGGCCCGCGGGACGCCGTCCTGCTGGCGGCGGTGGGTTCGCCCGACCCTCGGCAGATCGACGGCGTCGGCGGCGCGCACCCCCTCACCAGCAAGATCGGCCTGGTGCGACCGGGCACCGGACCCGGCGTCGACGTGGAGTGGACCTTCGCCCAGGTGCAGCCCGACGGGGACACCGTCGACACGTCGGCCAACTGCGGCAACATGCTCGCCGCCGTGCTGCCCTTCGCCGTCGAGACCGGCATGGTCGTGCCCACCGGCGACCGTACGACGGCCCGGGTGCTGACCCGCAACACCGGCATGGTCGCCGAGATCACCGTCGCCACCCCGGCCGACGCCGCGGGGGCACGGCACGTCGCCTACGACGGCGCCGCGCGCATCGACGGCGTCCCCGGCACCGCCGCCCCGGTCGAGATCGGCTTCCTGGACACCGCCGGTTCCGTCGCGGGGGCCCTCCTGCCCACCGGGCGCGCACGGGACACCGTGGAGGTGCCGGGGACGGGCGCCGTGGACGTCACGCTGATCGACAACGGCCAGCCGCTGGTGATCGTCGAGGCCGCCCGGCTGGGTGCGACCGGCTACGAGTCCCCGGCCGAGATCGACGCCGACGAGGCGCTCAAGGCCCGTGTGGAGGCGCTGCGCCTGGTGTGCGGGGAGGTGATGGGCCTGGGTGACGTCGGCGGGCGGAACTACCCGAAGATGACCCTGGTCGCGCCGCCCCGGCACGGCGGCACCCTCAGCACCCGCAGTCTCATCCCCCGGGTCTGCCACCAGTCCATCGGCGTGCTGGCCGCTGTCACCGCGGCCACCGCCTGTGTCATCGAGGGCACCGTCGCCCGGGACGTGGCGACCGGGGTGTCCGGCACGGAGCCCACCGTCTCCGTGGAGCACCCTTCCGGCGAGTTCAGCGTCACCCTGGGCCTCGACCCCGCCGACCCGCAGCGGGTGACCCGCTCCGCGCTGCTGCGCACCGCCCGCCTCCTCATGGCCGGCGACCTGCTCGTCCCCCGTTCCGTCTGGGACCCCGCTCCCACCCGTCAGGAGAAGCACGCGTGATCATCGACATCCACGGTCACTACACGACGGCCCCCGCCCCGCTCGGGCAGTGGCGTGACGCGCAGGTGGCCGCGCTCACCGACCCGCTGCGGGCACCCGACCCGGGGGGACCGGTGATCAGCGACGACGAGATCCGCGAGACGATCGAGACCAACCAGCTGCGGCTGATGGACGAGCGCGGCATCGACGTCACCGTCTTCTCCCCCCGCGCCTCGTTCATGGCCCACCACATCGGCGACTTCGCCACGTCCGCCGCCTGGGCGCGCATCTGCAACGACCTGTGCCACCGCGTGTCCGAGCTGTACCCGGACCGCTTCGTCCCCGGCGCGATGCTGCCGCAGTCCCCCGGCGCGGAGCCGGCGACCGTCGTCCCGGAGATCGAGCGGGCGGTGCTGGAGCTGGGCGCGGTCACCGTCAACCTCAACCCGGACCCGAGCGGCGGCCACTGGACCGCTCCCCCGCTGACCGACCGGTCCTGGTACCCGGTGTGGGAGAAGCTCGTCGAGCTGGACGTGCCGGCCATGGTGCACGTCTCCACCAGCTGCAACCCGGCCTTCCACACCACCGGGGCGCACTACCTCAACGCCGACACCACCGCGTTCATGCAGCTGCTCACCGGCGACCTGTTCACCGACTTCCCGGACCTGCGGCTGGTGATCCCGCACGGCGGCGGCGCCGTGCCGTACCACTGGGGCCGCTTCCGGGGGCTGGCGCAGGCGCTCGGCCGTCCCGAGCCGGAGGAGTCGCTGCTGCGCAACGTGTTCTTCGACACCTGTGTCTACCACCAGCCCGGCATCGACCTGCTGCTGGAGGTGATGCCCGTGGAGAATGTCCTCTTCGCCTCCGAGATGGTCGGCGCGGTGCGCGGCATCGACCCGCGCACCGGCCACCACTTCGACGACACCCGCCGCTACGTCGAGAAGGCGGGCCTCACCCCCGAGGACCTGGCCGCCGTCGAGGAGCACAACGCCCGGCGGGTCTACCCCCGTCTCGACGCCCGTCTGACCGCCCGGGGCCGCTGACCCCGCCCGTCCCCCCCCGCGGGGCCGGAAGCCCCCTGAAAGCAAGGAGCAACGCACCATGCACCAGCTCGGAGTCGTCCACCGGACCGTCGGCCGCGCCGACCCGGCCGCGGTCGAGGCCCTGTCACGGTTCGGGGTCGCGACCGTGCACGAGGCGATGGGCCGCCTCGGACTGATGCGCCCCTACATACGGCCGGTGTACGAGGGCGCGCGGCTGTGCGGGACCGCGGTCACCGTGCTGCTGCAGCCCGGCGACAACTGGATGCTGCACGTCGCCGCCGAGCAGGTGCGCGAGGGCGACGTCGTGGTCGCCGGCTGTACGACCGAGAGCGAGGACGGCTTCTTCGGGGAGCTGCTCGCCACGTCGCTGCGCGCCCGGGGCGCCCGGGGCCTGGTGATCGACGGCGGCTGCCGCGACGTGGACGACCTGCGCGGGATGGACTTCCCCGTCTTCTCCCGGGCGGTCAACGCCAAGGGCACCGTCAAGGCCACCCTGGGGTCGGTCAACGTCCCCGTCGTCGTGGCGAACGCCCTGGTCAACCCGGGTGACGTGATCGTCGCCGACGCCGACGGCGTGGTGGTCGTCCCGGCCGCCCGGGCCGCCGAGGTCGCCGAGGCGTCCGCACGGCGCGAGGCGGCGGAGGAGGGCAAGCGGGAGCGGTTCCGGGCCGGCGAGCTGGGCCTGGACATGTACGGCATGCGCGGACCGCTGGCCGAGCTCGGCCTCACCTACGTCGACTGAGATCCGAGGAGCACGATGACCGACCACGACACCGCGGTCACCCCCGGCTGGCTCGACTGGCACCGCGGGCCGAGCAAGCCCTCGTTCGTCCTGCCGCCGGGAGCGGTGGACGCCCACTGCCACGTCTTCGGCCCGGCCGCCGAGTTCCCCTTCGCCCCGGAGCGGAAGTACACCCCGGTCGACGCCTCCAAGCACGACCTGTTCGCGCTGCGCGACCACCTGGGCGTGGACCGCAACGTGATCGTGCAGGCCACCTGCCACGGCGCGGACAACAGCGCCCTGGTGGACGCCCTGCGCGCGGCCGGCGGGCGCGCCCGCGGCGTGGCGACGGTCCGCCCGGACGTCACCGACGCGGAGCTGCGGCGGCTGCACGACGCCGGAGTGCGCGGGGTGCGCTTCAACTTCGTCCGGCGCCTGGTGGACGCGGCGCCGCGCGAGGCGCTGGAGGCGGTGGCCCGCCGGGTGGCGCCGCTGGGCTGGCACGTCGTCCTGTACTTCGAGGCGGCGGACCTGCCGGACCTGGAGCCCTTCTTCGCCTCCCTGCCGGTGCCGCTGGTCATCGACCACATGGGCCGCCCGGACGTCACCCGCAGCCCGGACGGGCCGGAGTTCGCGCGCTTCCTGCGGTTCGTGGCGGAGAACGACGTGTGGGTGAAGGTGTCCTGCCCCGAGCGGCTCACGGTCCTCGGACCACCCGCGCTCGACGGGGAGCGGCACGCCTACCGGGACGTGGTGCCGTTCGCGCGCAAGGTCGTCGAGGAGTTCACCGACCGGGCGCTGTGGGGCACCGACTGGCCGCACCCGAACCTGAAGGACCACATGCCCGACGACGGTCTGCTGGTCGACCACATCCCGCACATCGCGACCACCCCCGAGCGCCGGCGGGCGCTGCTGGTCGACAACCCCCTGCGTCTGTACTGGCCCGAAGAGGCCCGCTGACGTCGTCACCCCCGGCCCGGTGAGACCGGTCCTCCCCTTCCCTGGAGCGTGCAGTGCAGCACATCCGCACCACCAACGCGGCGAACCGGCTCGACCGGCTGCCGATCACGAAGTTCCACAAGCGGACCATCCTCGCGGTGGCGTTCGCCTACTTCTTCGAGTTCGCGGACATCAACACCTTCGCCATCACGGCGCCGGTGGTACGCGAGCAGTGGGGCGCCGACGTCGACACCGTCGCCTACGTCACCTCCCTGTCCTTCGTGGGCATGTTCCTCGGCGCCGTCGTGGCCGGCGGGCTGGCCGACCGGCTGGGGCGCAAACGCACCCTGACCCTGACCACCCTGTGGTTCACGGTGTGGTCGTTCGCCTGCGTGTTCGCCTGGGACATCTGGTCCCTCGGAGTGTTCCGCGTGCTGACCTCGGCGGGCCTGTCCGCGATGACCGTCGTCGCCGTTGTCTACATCAGCGAGCTGTTCCCCAGCGCCAAGCGCGGCAAGTTCCAGGCGTACGCCATCGTCATCGGCATCTGCGGCACTCCCGTCACCAACCTCATCGCCTCCGCGGTGGTGCCGATGTCCGGCTGGTCCTGGCGGCTGGTCTACCTGTGGGGGTCGCTGGGGGCGCTGTTCCTGTTCTTCGTGCGGCGGCTCGAGGAGTCCCCGCAGTGGCTGGAGACGCGCGGCCGGCACGAGGAGGCGGAGGCGGTGCTGGCCCGCATCGAAGCCGGTGCGACGGCCGAGCACGGCCCGCTGCCCGAGCCGCAGCAGCCGAAGCCCGAGGGGTCGGCGGTCAAGCCGGGCCTGACCATGCTGAAGGACAAGAAGTTCCTGTACCCGACGATCCTGCTGTCGGTCCTGTGGATCACCCAGACCATCGGCTTCTTCGGCTACTCCAGCTGGGCTCCGACCCTGCTGGCCGCCGAGGGCGTCAGCGTCGAGGACTCGATCTTCTACGTCGCGCTGACGACCGTGGGCGCGCCGCTCGGCTCCTTCCTCGCGGCGATGGTCACCGACCGTTTCGAACGCAAGTGGTGCCTGGTGGTGTTCGGCCTGGTCATTGCCGGATCCGGTCTGCTCTACGGGCTGACCTTCACCCCGGTGCTGATCGTCGTCTTCGGCTTCCTGGTCAACCTGTTCGAGCGCGGTTACACGGCCCTGGCGTACGCGTACGCCCCCGAGCTGTACAGCACCGAGGGCCGCTCGCTGGGCACGAGCATCGCCTACGGTCTGGGGCGGCTGTCGAACGCGGTGGGGCCGCTGATGATCGCCGGTGTCTACAACGGCGTCGGCTACCAGGCGGTCTTCATGGTCATCGCGGGCACCTGGACACTGGGGGCGGTGGTCCTGGCGGTGTTCGGACCCGCCACCCGGCGCCGCCGCCTCGCGGCGGAGGCAGCGGCGGCGCAGACCGGCCCGAAGCCGGTCACCGCCACTCCCTGAGCGCGTGTGAGGCGAGCGACGGGCGGGCCGGAGAGAGATCTCCGGCCCGCCCGTCTTCCGTGTCGTGCCCGCCGGGTCAGCGATCAGGGGACCGCGCCGTTGCGTTATCGCCACCCGGCTGGTTTCCGCTGCGCTCTTCGAGACGCGCGACGAATGGGTCGCCCACCTCGCCGCCCCCGAAGGCGATGTGGGCGATATCTACCGTAAACCCTCTTTTAGTTCCTCCGTGCCACCCAACGCACCGAATGCAATCGCCAGTTGATCACTCACGCCATGACGGGGGATACTGCCCGGCGGATGCGTGTTCCCGACCGAGTGGCACCCGCTCCATTATCCTCCCGCGCAGACCGTCAGAGGCCATGTACCCAAAGATCACTGGGCAGTTGACCTCAGGGTTTCGTGATAGCGTCCTTGCCCGGAGGGACAGTGCAACCTGAAAGGGAAATCGTGAACACGGAGAAGATCGCCGCTCGCCGCCTCTCGCTGGAAGAGGTGACGAAGCTCGGCATGAAGGACAAGATCTTCGTTTCCGCCGACACCGCAGCGCTCAAACTCCCCGACTGCTATGTCCCTGCTTTCCTGACCAAGTCCGGCGAGAATTTCGAGGGCGGCTCGATCACGGCGAGAACCGTATTCCAGGAAGAGGTCACCTGCCTCCCCGACGACGAGAATGAAGCCGGAATCTACCTGGCCGACGAGAACGGCCCGGTGACCATCGAGGTCCTCCAGTCCGCCGGTGTCGTGCTGGACCTGGCGCTTTTCGTCCCCGGCGGGGACAAGGGGTCCCTCACGGCCCTTTACGCTGCCGTCCGGCAGGCGTTCGGCGCCGACGTCGTGCAGATCTGGCGCCAGGGCCTCAAGGAGGTTCCCGACGTGAAGGTCGACATCTACGAGGAGCAGATTCCCCGGGGACGCAAGGGGAGCGACAGCCCCAAGCGTGACCGTCGGGCGATCGACACCTACCCCACCCGCGCGGACTTCATCGAGTTCTCCACGGGGTGGAAGCCGGTCGTCGAAATCCACAAGCCGGTTGTCGACGACACCCCGACCATCTGAGACGGTGTCACCTCTCGGCCCGGGAGAACGCCGAGAACGCATGCACCGGACCCGGTCGGCCCCTGAGTGAGCCGTTCCGGGTTCCGTGGCGTCCCTGACGCCAGGGTCACGGTCCTGGCGAAGGGGAACCACCGGACCGTCTCCCCTGCCTCGTCCCCGGCCAGCGTCACCGCTCACCGGCGTGGTCGAGATGCCCCTCGCTCGTCCCGGCCACACCCCCAGCGATCCGGGGACGGCGCCACGGACGGGCGATCGGACCGGAGACCGCCCGCCACCACGCCCCGGCCGGCAGCCTCCCCGCCGGCTCGAACGGCTCGCCCGGCCGGGGGAACGCCACCGCCTGGCCGGCCTCCTCGGCCGCGTCCTTCATCCACTCCCCCGGTTCCGCCCACGCGTGCGGCGCCAGATTGAACGTCCCCCAGTGGATCGGCAGCAGCACGCCGCCCGGCTCCCCGCCCTGGAGGTCGAGGTGCGCGCGCACACCCTCCTCGGGCGTCATGTGGATGTCCGGCCAGAACTCGGAGTAGGCGCCGACCTGGATCATCGTCGCGTCGAACGGGCCGTGGGCCGCGCCGATGCCGCGGAAGCCGTCGAAGTAGCCGGTGTCGCCGCTGTGGTAAATACGGTGCCGCTCACCGGCGACCGCCCAGGAGGCCCACAGGGTGTGCTGGGTGTTGCGCAGGCCCCGCCCGCAGAAGTGCCGGGCCGGGGTCGCGGTCAGGGTGAGCCCGCCGACCCGCGTCGACTCCTGCCAGTCCAGCTCGCGCAACCGCTCCCCGGGGACGCCCCAGCGCTCCAGGTGCGCGCCCACGCCGAGCGGCACGGCGAACACGGTGTCCGTGCCGGCCAGCTCCCTGATCGTCGGCATGTCCAGGTGGTCGTAGTGGTCGTGGGAGATCACCACGACGTCCACCGGGCCGAGCGCGGCCAGCGGCAGCGGAACGGGGTGCAGCCGCTTCGGTCCGGCGAAGGGGAAGGGCGAGCAGCGCTCCCCCCACACGGGGTCGAACAGCACCCGCCGCCCGTCGATCTCCGCGAGCACACCGGAGTGCCCCGTCCACGTCAGACGCAGCCCGGTCGCGGGCGGGCGGGTCAGGTCGGCGAGGGTGGTGGGATGCACCGGGATCGCACCCCGCGGGGCGCGACGGGAACGGGCGTCCTTGTCCAGGTACAGCCTGGCCATGTCCCGGCTCGACCCGGAGGGGCGCACACGGGCCGGACCGCCCGGGTTCTGGAACGCGCCGTTCGCGAAGTGCGGGGACCTGCGGATCCTCGCCAGGCGCTCACCCGCCGGCTCCGCACCGAAGGCCGGCGGCCGCAGGGCGCTCAGCCCCGGTCCGGGGGCGGAAGAAGCGGCCACGGTACCTCCACAGGGAATCGATCGGAGATTCCATTATGTGCGGCGGCTCCGACAGTGGGTGCGGGTGGTGGAAGAGCCCGCAGGGGCGGGTCCGGAGCAGGGCTCCGGACCCGCCCCTGTCGTCATGCGACCGCCGCGATCCACGAGCGGATGTCGTCCGGGGACAGCGTCCCCTTCGCCGTGACGTGGTCGCCGGAGGACTCGCCGCGCAGACGGCGGCCGATCCACGGCACCAGGTACTCGCGGGCCCAGTGGACGTCGTCCCGGCGGATCTCCAGGGTGCCGCGCGGCGGGAGCGGCGGCCACGGCTGTTCCGGGTCGGCGGGCACCTTCAGGCCGAGGGACATGCCCGCGCGCAGCGCGACGCGGGTGTGCCCCTCGGGCGAGAGGTGCAGCCGGTCGGCGTCCCAGGCCCTGCGGTCCTGCACGCTGCGCAGCGACCACAGGTCGAGCACCGGGCAGCCGTACCGGTCGGCGACGGCCCGCACATGCCCGTTGTACGTGGCGATCTTGCCGCGCAGATGCTTGAGCAGCGGAACGCCACGGGTGTCGAACCCGGTGGTCACCAGGACCGTGCCGGCCGCCGCGGCGAGCCGGGCGACGGCCTTCTCGAAGCGCTCGGCGACCTCGTCCGGGTCGCTGCCCGGGCGCAGGATGTCGTTGCCGCCCGCGCAGAACGAGACCAGGTCGGGGGCGAGTTCGACGGCCCGGGGGACCTGGTCGGCCACGATCTGGTCCAGCAGCTTGCCGCGCACCGCGAGATTGACGTATTGGAAGTCGCCCTCGGGCCTGCGGTCGGCGAGCAGGACGGCGAGCCGGTCGGCCCAGCCGACGAACGCCCCGTCGGGGCCGGGGTCGCCGACGCCCTCGGTGAAGCTGTCCCCCACCGCCACGTACGACCCGATCACTGTTGCCTTGTCACTCTTCGAATCGTCTGCCACAACCGCACATGATTCACCTTCCGATGTGACCTACGCGACCGTAGGGAGGGGTTGACGGACGGTGAGATAAGCCACTCCGAGGTTTGACCGAGCCCGGAACAGGTACGGGCCGGGCCCGGACACGCCGAAGGCCGGCCCCGTGGATCGGGGTCCGGCCTTCGGCGCGCGTGTCAGGAAGGGGGCCGCGAGGGGTCAGATGGAGACGCCCTTGGAGCGGAGGTACGAAACCGGGTCCACGTCCGAGCCGTAGTCCGGGCCGGTGCGGATCTCGAAGTGCAGGTGCGGGCCGGTCACGTTGCCGGTCGCACCGGAGAGACCGACCTGCTGGCCGGCGCTCACCGTCTGGCCCGTCGAGACGGACAGCGAGGACAGGTGGGCGTACTGGGCGTAGTAACCGTCGTTCAGCTTGATGACGACCTGGTTGCCGTACGCGCCGCCCCAGCCGGCGGAGACGACGGTGCCGGCTCCGACGGCCTTCAGGGAGGTGCCGGTCGGGATGCTGAAGTCGACACCGGTGTGGTAGCCGCTGGACCACATGCTGCCGGCCACCTTGTAGGCGGTGCCGACGCCGCCGCCGGGCACCGGCGAGCTGTAGGCGGAGGTGGTCTGGGTGGAGGCGCCGTCGGAGGCGGACTCCTCGGACGACTTCTGCGCGGGCTGCTGAGCGGGCTTCTCGGCGGGCTTCTCGGCCTTGGGAGCGGCGGGCTTCGACGCCTGCGGCGAAGTGGACTGCCGGGGCGCGCTCTCGGCGACGGCCTTGCCGCCGAGGGAGAGCTTCAGACCCGGGTGGATGAGCGACGGGTCGTCACCCACGGCCTCGCGGTTGTCCGCGTAGAGCTGCTTCCAGCCACCGTCGACGTGCTCCGCCTCGGCGATCCTGGCGAGGTAGTCGCCGGCCTTCACGGTGTACGTGCGGGCCTCGTCGCCCTTGTCGGCCTTGGCCTGCTGGCCGGTGACGGACAGCGACTGGACCGACTTCTCGGGGGCCGACTGCGGCGTCGCGGCGTGCGCGCCGGTGGCGCCGAGGAGCGGCAGGGCGAGCGCGGCGCCACCGGTTCCGGCGACGGCGATGGAGCGGGTGAAACGCTGAGCCTTGGTACGGCGGTGCTTACCCTTCGCGGGCATGACGAATTCCTCTCCGGCGCCTACGAGGTGAGCTGTCGGGTGCGGACTGGAGATGTCCGGCCGCGTTGCCGCGCGGCTTAACCCCAAGCCTGTTTCCGGGGTCCGGAACAGGCAGTCGTACCTGTGGGTCCCCCGCTCCTGCCGTACGTCGGGTCAGTGTGTGCGGGCTCCGGGCGGCGGCAGGATTAGGCGTCCGTCCGGATCGGTTGGGAACGTAAGCGACCCCGACGCGGCGAAACAAGCGCGGGTTCCCGCGAACCCGCTTTTTACGTGATCGAAAGGAGGAAAAGACGTCACCGTGCGTTGATGCCGGAAGCGGCACGCGGGCGAATTCCCTTGTCACGGAGGGGAATTACGTGGACATGGCGACAGCACACGGTCACCGGTATGACGATGCTCACGCACCCCGTCCTCAAATCTCGCCCTATCGGGGCAAGTTATCCCTAACCGCTCCAATCGGGCAGAACTCCGTAATCACCTAAAGTTCGGCACCACGGACGACACAGAGGCGACATCCGGATCCTTGCGACGCCAACCGTCACACGCCTCACACAAACGGACAAAAAGCGACATAAAGTGCCACACCGCCAGGTGTCCGGGGCCCGCTCAGCCACCCTGTGGACAACTCATTGCCCCAGGCAGGTATGTCGTATCGTCGAGTGGTGCCCGTCGGCGAGCCGCGGCGACGGCGCCGAGTGGGAGGAGCCGTCCGTGACGCAGGAGATCCCGTCGACCGAGCCCCAGCTGACCGGGGTGCGCAACTTCCGCGACGTGGGCGGGCTGCCCACGGTGGACGGCCGACGGGTGCGGCACGGGGTGCTGTTCCGCAGCGGTCACCTCGCCCACGCCACCGCGGAGGACGCCGCCTTCCTCGCCTCGCTCGGCCTGCACACCGTGTTCGACTTCCGCAACGCGGCCGACCAGAAGCTGGAGGGGCCGGACGTCGAGCTGCCGGGCGTGCGCAACGTCAACCTGCCGCTGAGCGACCCGGCCGACGGCGCGGAGTTCTGGAAGATGGTGCGCGACGGCGACCTGGACCAGCTCCGCGCGATCCTCGCCGACGGCCAGGGCGCCGACCGGATGATCACCTCGTACCGCATGATCGTCAAGGAGCGCACCGCCGAGCACTCCCAGGTGCTGCGCGCGCTCGCCGAGGACAGCGTCCCCGCCCTGATGCACTGCGCGGCCGGCAAGGACCGCGCCGGTCTGTCCGTGGCGGTCACCCTGCTCGCCGTGGGCGTGGAGCGCGACGCGATCGTCGAGGACTACCTGAAGTCCAACGCCAAGCACCGCCGCTACAAGGTGCGCCGCAGCGGCAGCTCCCCCGACGCCTACTCCCCCGAGGTCATGGAGCTGCTCAGCCCGCTGTTCGACGCGCGTGAGGAGTATCTGGCGGCGGCCTTCGAGACCGTCGAGGAGACCTGGGGCGGCGTGGACGCCTACCTGGAGCAGGGGCTCGGTCTCACGCCGGCCCGCCGGGAGCGGCTGCGCGAGCGCCTGCTCGACTGACGCCGGCTCCCGCCGCCCGGCCGGCTGCTACTTCTTCGGCGCGATCTCGAAGAGGAAGTAGATGAAGGCCGCGAAAACGTGTCCCACCACGACGTAGACGAACAGACGGACCCACAGGGCCCGGGGGAACTTCTCCTCCATGTCCTTGCCGGTCACGGTGTCTCTCCAGGGGTCGGGCCCAGGCACAGGGCGGCCGTGGGACTCTGCAGCAGGGTGTGGACGAACAGCAGCTCGACACCGTCGGCGTCCTGCGCGGCGATGCGGTGCGGGGTGAGCGAGTCGAAGTGGGCGCTGTCGCCCGGGGACAGCCGGTGCAGGGTGTCCCCGAGGCACAGCAGCAGCCGCCCCCTGAGGACGTACAGCCACTCCTCGCCGGGGTGGACCCGCACGATGTCGCCCTGGGAGCCGTGCGGCACATGGACCCGCAGGGCCTGCATGCCGCGTCCGGCGGCGCCGGCCTGCCAGTACGACCAGCCGCCCGCCTCCGTGGGATCCATGTCGGCGGCGCGCACCACGGCGTCCCGGTCGGCGGCCGACTCCCCGAGCAGCTCGGAGACGGTCGTCCCGTAGATCCGCGCCAGGGAGAGCAGCATCGGCAGCGAGGGCTGGCGCTGCCCGGTCTCCAGCCGGGAGAGGTGGGCGGGCGACAGGCCCGCCTGCCGGGCGGCGGCCTCCAGCGTCAGGGAGGCCCGACGGCGCAGGGCGCGCAGCTGCGGAGCGACCGCGGGCAGCGCTTCGGCGGCCTCCGCCCGCGGTTCGGTCTCGGAGGAGCTCATGCCCCCATTGAGCACCAGGACTTACCCCTGAGGCAATTTCCTTGCCTCTGAGGCAAACCACGCCGGGTCCTCACCGGTTGGCGACCGCCTGCTTCACCAGGGTCTTGCCGAAGTCCCAGATGAGTCCGCCCTCGTGGGCGTCGTCCATCACCGCGGTGAAGGCGTCCACGAACCGGTTCACGTCCCCCTCGTCGATGATCAGCGGAGGGATCAGCTTGATCACCTCCAGATGATCGCCGGAGACCTGAGTGAGGATACGGTGCCGCTGGAGCAGCGGGACCACCACCATCTGCGCGAAGAGCCCCTTGCGGGCCGCCTGCAGCATGGTCCAGCGCGAGCGCAGCTTCAGCGAGCGGGGCCGCCCGAACTCGATGCCGATCATCAGACCCCGTCCGCGGACGTCGGCGAGCAGCTCGTAGCGGTCGGTCAGCGCGGCCAGCCGGGTCCGCAGCAGGTCCCCGGTCCTGCGCACGTGCGCGACGATCTGCTCGTCCTCCATGACCGACAGCACCGCGAGGCCCGCCGCCATGGCCTGCGCGTTGGAGCCGAAGCTGGCGGAGTGCACCAGCACCCGGTCCATCGACGAGAAGACCTTCTGGAAGATCCAGTCCTTGCCGAGTGTCGCGCCCACCGGCACGTACCCGCCGGACAGCGCCTTGGCCACGCACACCAGGTCCGGCTCGACGCCCTCCTCGTGCTGGTAGGCGTAGAAGTCACCGGTGCGGCCGAGTCCGGTCTGCACCTCGTCGGCGATCAGCAGCGCCTTGTGCCGGTGCAGCAGCTCCTGCGCGGCCCGCAGCCAGCCGGGCGGGACCTCGTGCACGCCCTTGCCCTGGATCGGCTCCACGATCAGCGCGGCCACGTCGCCCTTGCGCAGCTGGCGCTCCAGCGCGCCGAGGTCCCCGAGCGGCACGGCCGTGTCGGGCAACAGCGGGGCGAACCCGTCCCGGAAGCCGGCCTCGCCGTTGACCGACAGGGCGCCGGCGGTCAGGCCGTGGAAGGCGTGCTCGCAGTACAGCACCCTGGGCCGGCCGGTGGCGTAGCGGGCGAACTTCAGGGCTGCCTCCACGGCCTCCGTGCCGCTGTTGCCGAAGAACACCCGGTCCAGATGCGGACTGTGGGCGAGGAGCTTCTCCGCGAGCAGGCCCGGCAGCGGCTGGCAGTCGAAGCGGGTGAGGTCGGCGAGGGAGAGGTCCAGCACGTCGTGCAGCGCCTTGCGGACCACGGGGTGATGGCGGCCGAGGCCCATCACCCCGAACCCGGCGAGCATGTCCAGGTGGTCGTTGCCGTCGGCGTCCCAGAAGTGGGCCCCCTCGGCGCGCTCGTAGACCTTGTCGAAGCCGATGGTGTGCAGCATGCGTGGGAGCTGCGGGTTGAGGTACCGGCTGTGCAGCTCGTAGCGCTCGGCCCCGCGCTCGGCCAGCAGCGCGCCGAGGTCGAACGTCCCGGCCTGTGACGACTCCGACGCGGACTCCGCGGTGGTCATGCCTGGTGCTCCTGTGCGTCCAGTGGCTGTTTCGCGAGTTCGTCCCCGACGGCGAGGCTCGCACTGATCCGTCCGGCGACGTCGACGGGCGTGAGCCCGATGTCGGCGAGCACCTCGCCGCGCTTGGCGTGCGCGAGGAACTGCTCCGGGATGCCGAACCGCCGCACCGGGACGTCGACCTCGGCGGTCAGCAGCTTGTGCACGTAGCTCTGGTGGCCGGTGTCCCGCAGGATGCGGTCGGCCGGCGACTCGAAGACCCGGTGCAGGGCGATCGTCAGTTCCACCACCCCGAGGTCGGGTCCGAGGTGGCCCCCGGTCCTGGCGACCGCGTGCACCAGGAACTCCCTGATCCTGTCGGCCAGTTCGCCGAGTTCCGCCTCGGACAGCGCCTTCAGGTCGCGTGGTTGCCGGATGCTCTCCAGGACCGTCACGCTCGGGCCCCCTTCGGTTCCGTGCTGTTCAGCTCACGGTGACGGCCGGCTCCCCCGACGCGATGCCGTCCTTCTCCATCTGCTCGGCGATCTTCATCGCCTCCTCGATCAGCGTCTCCACGATCTTCGACTCCGGCACGGTCTTGATGACCTCGCCCT